>CAVABN010000005.1:0-43382 GCA_963586845.1 Bifidobacteriaceae bacterium | reverse complement strand
CTCCATAGGCGGGGTCCTGATCAGAGGGGAGAAGGGGACGGCGAAGTCCACGACGGTAAGGTCGTTGGGTGCGATACTCCCGCGCGTGTCCTCTTCGAAGGGGTGCCGCTTCAACTGCTGCACCGACGACCCCCGGTTCATGTGCGAGGATTGCCTCGGGAAGTTCAGGGACGGGAAACTGGAATCGGAGGAGCGCAGGATGTCCGTCGTGGAGCTCCCGCTGAACGCCACCGAGGACAGGATCTCCGGGAGCCTCGATATCGAGCATGTCCTGAGCACCGGGAAGAGGCGCTTCGAGGGCGGCGTTTTGGCGAAGGCCAACGGGAACCTCCTGTACGTGGACGAGGTGAACCTGCTGGACGACCACATCGTCGACTTGCTGCTGGATTCCGCCGCCATGGGGAGGAACTACGTCGAGAGGGAGGGCATCTCGTTCTCCCATCCGGCCCGCTTCATCCTCGTCGGTTCCATGAATCCGGAGGAGGGGAACCTCAGGCCCCAGCTGTAGGACAGGTTCGGGATGTCGGTGGACATCGCGACCGAGAGGGATCCGTCCACCAGGGTCGAGGTGATCAAGCGCAGGCTGGAGTTCGATTCGGATCCGAAGGCCTACTGCGAGGCGTGTTCCGGCGAGACAGAGGAGCTCAGGGAGAAGATCGCCTCGGCCAAAGCGCTCCTTCCGGATGCGGAGGCCACCGATTCCCTGCTGAGGGCCATCGCCATGGTCTCGATAAGGTTCGGATTGGAGGGTCACCGCGCCGATCTGGCGATGATACGCGCAGCCAAGGCCAATGCGGCGCTCGAGGGGAGGACGGAAGTCGATACGAAGGACGTCGCCGCCACCGCGGGGATGGTTCTGAGGCACCGCCTGAAGAGCGGACCTTTCGAGGAGGCGAGGTTCGACCAGGAGGCTTTGGTCCGTTGTCTGAGAGGATGCCGATCGCGGTCGGCTGCGACAGGATATGCGGGCTCGACCTGCCGAAGAAGGCTCTGATGTGCCTGGCGGCCGATCCGGACCTCAGGACCCTGCTGGTGAAGGGCCCCACGGGGGTCGGGAAGACTTCGCTGGTGAGGGCGGTCTCCACGGAAGTCACCGGGAGGTCTCCGATGATCATCCCTTCGGGATGCTCAGACGAGCAGGTGTTCGGCGGTCTGGATGCGGAATCCACCATGGCAACCGGGAAGGCGGTCTCCAGGAGGGGGCTGCTCTCGGATGCCGGCGACGGTTTCGTCTGCATGGACGATGTGAACCTGGCCGACCGCAGGTTCGTCCACGGCCTCCTGGATTGCATCACGTCGGGCAACGTGCGCATCGAGCGCGACGGGGTGTCCGATTCCTACCCGATACAGGCGTCGATGGTCGGGATGATGAACATCCACGAGTCGAAGCTCCCGCCCGGTCTCTCGGACCGTTTCGACATGTGCGTCACGATCCCGGCGCCGAAGGACGCCGATTTCAGGGTCGACGTCATGAGGAGCAACATCGGAACGGACGGGTACGAGGTCGCGGGGTTCGGGGAAGCGGTGGTCCGCGCCAGGGAGCTGATCCCGGAGGTGGGGATAACCGATGATGTGTTGGACACAATATCCGAAGCCTGCTCCGACTTGGGCGTCGAAGGCCACAGGGGAGGAATCGCCTGCGTCAGGACCGCCAGAACGCTGGCGGCATTGGACGGTCGCACCACCATCTCCGAGGATGACGTCCGCACGGCGATGCTGCTCTGCCTCGCCCATCGCAGGACACGCCACAGGGAGGAGAGGAACGAGGAGGTCGTGAACTTCTACGGCGACTCCCACATGAAGCGCTTCATCCACGACGACAGGAAGCCGGCCCCGAAGGAGCAGCCCGAAGGATCCGAGCCTCCGGTCCAGGCCGCCGGCGACTGCGCCGTGACCTGTTCGGAGAACGAGACCCTGGACGGACCGGAGGAGGTCGTCCCCCGCATAGGGGAGATGTTCGAGGCCATCGACCTGATCGAGGAGTGCCGCGGGCAGATGGACCAGGATGCCGTGGAGAAGCGCAGGTCCATGAAGGACGAGTCCAAGGAGGGCAGGTGCGTATCGGCGAGGCCGATGACCGACGGAGGTGATCTCCACATCGACGCCACCATACGTCATGCGGCGCCGTTCCAGCAGGGCAGGGGCCGCACAGGCGACAGGATGATCCTCGAGAGGTCCGACCTGATGGAGAAGGTACGCGAGAGGAAGCGCACCTGCATGTTCCTGTTCATGGTGGACAACAGCGGTTCGCTGGTGATCCGGGGACGCATGAGGGCCGTGAAGGCTTCCATCCTGTCGATGCTCGCCACCCACTACGTCCGTCGCGATTCCGTGGGGATAATGACGTTCAACGAGGAATCCATAGGAATGGCGCTGCCTCCGACGAGGTCGGTCGGGAGCGTCAAGAACGTCCTGGATTCGTTATCCGTCGGGAGGAAGACCCCTCTGACGGAGGCGATAGCATACGCGGACAGGTACGCCGCCGAGTACATGAGGAAGCATCCGTCCGAGTCCTGCTATCTCATATTGATGACCGACGCCAAGGCGAACATCCCGATGGATCCCGGGAGGGACCCGTTCGAGGAGTCGTTGGAATTGGCGAACGCGATCCGCGGCCATCCGGAGCACTGGATCGTCGTGGACACTGCGGCCGATCCGGAAGGGAGGACCATGGCGGTCGTCCTGGCGGAGGCCCTGCACGCCCCGTACTACAAGATGGACTCGCTGAAGCAGGTGGATGGATGACCCTGTACCCACTCGTTTTAAACATTGAGCTATCATTATAAATATTGTATAATCTAAGATTATGTTGATAGCTCATTAATTTTATATACCGCGGGATGCGTTGATAGAACCGGTATCATAGGCCCGGGAATCCACGGACCGGCTGTCCGTTAGAGGGATCGGAGTCGCGAGCTGATGACAACCTCAGGAAAACGGATACCATGACTGAGAATGAAGTCATAGCCGCAGCTGGCAAGCTGAGCTGGAAACAGGGCATGTACGTCGCTTTGGGCGTGCCGCTCCTGATCCTCCCGTCGCTGTACGACATATCGTCCCTCGTCTGGGGCATTTCTATCATCGTGTGGGTGCTCTCCGTCCTGCAGGGGTTCGCACAGAACCTCGCATACGGGGAGATGTCCACCTGCTTCCCCCACGCGGTCGGTCTCCCCGGCTGCGCACAGGAAGTGTTCACCGACAAGAACGATACTTCGAGATACAACAAAGGCAAGTTCATCGGCGCGTTCTGCGCCTGGTGCTACTGGTTCGCGTGGACCCCGGTCGTCATGATCTTCGGGATGCTCATCTCCGACTACCTGTCGCAGATGCTCTCCCTCGACCTCGAGGGCTGGGCGTCGGTGGGGTTCTACGGCCTCGTGATGCTGGTAATCCTCGCTCTGATGTACGCTTTGAGCTCGCGCGGCATCGAGAACGGCGCGAAGATGAGCATGATCCTCGCAATCGTCTCCATCATCCCGATGGTGGTCATCCTCATCGGTGCCTATGCGATCGGAATGTTCAGCCTCGACACCATAACCATGGAGATCACGCCTTCCGACTGGAACTGGTCCATCGGCGACATCGCACTGCTCCTCGGATGTCTCGCTATAGCGCAGTGGAGCGCATGCGGTTGGGAGACCGCGGCCATCTACGGACCGCAGTACGAGGATCCCGCCAGGGATGTCCCCAAGGCGCTGATGTCCTGCGGGTTCATCTGCCTCATACTGTACTTCTTCGTGTCCTTCAGCGTCTACGGTTCGCTGGGGATAGACGGCGTCAACGACGCCGGGTACGCGACGCTCGTCCCCATCGCCGAAGCGGTGTTCGGACAAGCGGGATCCTACGTGGCGCTGGCTCTCCTGGTGGTGGCGATGATCCTCATCGTCCAGACCGGGTTCCTCGGATCGTCCATGACGCTGGATTCCATGGCGAGCGAGAAGAACATGCCCGAGTGGTTCGGGAAGAAGAACAAGCACAACATGCCCACGAACGCGATGATCTTCGTCGCCGCGTTCAACCTCGCCCTGACGCTGATCATCGCCATCAGCGGGAACGTGCTCGGTTCCTCGGACACCATAATGACCATCCTGTCCGCCGGATCCATCGGATACGCATTGGCGAACGGCATCGCCGTCCTCGCGCATTACAGGATGTGCACCGCTTCGAAGTTCGCCGACCTGGAGTCGCCGTTCAGGCTGCCCAAGGCTTGGAAGTACCTGAGCCTCTGCATGTTCGTGCTGCAGGTCCTGTACATCCCCTGTCTGGTCTACTGGAGCTGGACCCTGTCCGGCGGATACACCCCGGCCATCGTCGGTGCCGTGGTCCTCCTGGCGTACATCCCCATGTGGATCATGACGCAGAACAAGAACGCCGAGAGCAGGGATGCCGAGGACATGAACGCCGTCGCTCAGACGGAGTGATAAACCCTTCAGGGGTCGGGTCCCGCCGACCCCTTTCCCGGTTGGATGGATGTATCGGACAGTCATGATGACGCATCATCATACGAACATGTTCGTATATGTGCCAGCCGTTGATACGAAAAACCCGAAGATGTTAAACCCTGGATACCGCATCCCGCTTGCATGGAAGGCGTTACTCGCATAGGCGTCTCTTTGGAACCCGAGCTCCTGAAGCTCTTCGACGAGTCGATATCGAAGAAAGGATACGTCAGCAGATCGGAGGCCATCAGGGACCTGGTGCGCGATTCCCTCGCCGAATCCGAGTGGAAGAACGACGACGAATGGATGGTCGGCACCGTCGTGATGGTCTACGATCACACCATGACCTCCGTCGGGGACAAGCTCACCGACATGCAGCACGCCCACCAGTCGATGGTCACCACATCGGTCCACGTGCACCTTGATCACGACAAGTGCATGGAGATCCTCATCTGCGAGGGCAAGCTGAAGGACCTCAAGAGATTCGCCGACGAGGTGATCTCAATCAAAGGTGTTCTGAGAGGAAGGCTCACCATGGCGGCTCCCAGTACAGGGAACCTTCACCATATCGGGCACAGGAACCAGTGAACCATCGGACGGGACCAACCCGTCCACTCCCACAACCACTGTGGACAGCCTCTTGTTGCTGTTGCCGAACCATCCGTTGATCTGATCGGCGGTCTCCGGCGACGGGAAGTAGGTCCACGACACGGTGTCCTCGGGCACGTCCCATTCCATCCTGCACGCCCTCATGACCATGCGCGCGTCGTAGGGGGCGATCTTCTTGGGATAGAGGACGAAGTTGTCCGTGAACCAGATGACGTCGTCGCGCGCCTTGTATTCGGCGAGCATGCCGGGAGGCACGTCGTGTCCGACGATGACCCCGCGGTCGTCCACCATCTCCATGGTGATCTTGTCCGGCCTCTTGAAATCGGAGGTGCAGAACATGACGAACAGGTTCTTGCGGGAGGCGCAGGTGACTATGCCGACATTCTCCATCCTCAGGCCGCAGGTGGCGGTCTTCAGGGATTCCTCGGTCTCGACGAGGTCGCCCATCTGTGCGTGGCTGATCGGCTCGACCCTCAGGACTCCCTCGCATCCGCGGAGGTATTCGACATAGTCCTCGTAGAACATTGGTATGGCGTATCCATCCATCCATTATAAAAGCGATGGAAATGGGATGGATTTCGGACAGTCTTGACAAATGCCGTCGGGCGGGCCGTAAGGTGGTTTGACGCCCGGTCTCGGACCGGGAACGGGATAAGATGGCCGCCCGACGTTCGGTATATTCGACGTGTGGGGATTAATCGGTGCCGAAGGTCGGACGGATGCCGGACAGATGTGCCCGTTCGCTCTTCGGAGGCCTCGGAATCATCCATCCTATCGCCTATCGGGGCCCTGGGGATCATGACGATCTCTCCGTCATGCTCTATGACGTCGGCGGTCACGCCGTAGACTCTGGCTATGTTCTCCGAGGTGATTACATCGCGGGGTGTTCCGTCGGCCATGATGACCCCTTTCTTGATCATCACGATCCTGTCGCAGAACTTCGCCACGGTGTTCAGATCGTGGGCTGCGATGACGATCGCCATGTCCTTCTCCCTCTCGATGAGGTCCCTGAAGTACTGCATGACCTCGAGGGTGTATCTGATGTCGAGATGGGCAGTGGGCTCGTCCACGAGCATTATCCTCGGCTGTTGGACGTAGGCCTTCGCGATGAGGGTCCTCTGACGCTCCCCGCTGCTCAGCTGGGTTATGTCCCTGTCGGACAGCCCGTCCATCCCGAACATCCTCAGCGCGTTGTTCACGATGTTCTCGTCCTCCGACGTCTCCCACCACATGCTGCGCCTGTGGGGGTATCTGCCGAGCATGACCACGTCGTAGACGTTGAGATTGAAGTCCGGAGGGAATTCCGTGGGGATGTTGGAGCAGACCTTCGCCATCTCCTCCAGGTTCGTCTCGCGGACGTCCATCCCGTCGACGACGAGATCTCCCGATCTGGCTTCGATGAGGCCGTTTATCGTCCTCAGAAGGGTGGATTTCCCGCATCCGTTTGGTCCGATGATGCCCACGAGCTCCCCCGCCTTCACGCTGAGGCAGATCTCATGGAGCGCGTGATAGTCCTCGTACCAGATCTGGAGCTGGTCTGCGGAGACCAGCTGTCTGCTCTCAGACTCCATAGCCCTTCCCCCTCTTCTTCAGGATGAAAACGAAGAACGGTATCCCGATAAGGGTGGTGAGCGCACCGACCGGGATCGAGATTCCCGAGATGTTGATAACCTCCTTGATCAGGAGGTCCGCCGACGAGAGTAGCAGGGCCCCGATGACCATGGATGCCGGGAAGAGGAGCCTGTGGTCCCCTCCCAACGCCATCCTCGCTAGATGCGGGACGATGAGTCCCACGAATCCTATGATGCCGACGAATGCGACGCATACCGCGGTGAGCAGGGATGCCAGGAGCATCGACAGGATCCTGAAGGTATCGTAGTTGACCCCCAGTTCCATGGACTGCTCCCTTCCCAGGAGGATGACGTTGAACGTCCTGGAGTAGCAGATGAATATGGCCGAGATGACCAGCACGGGGATGATCATTATCCATGCCGTGTTCCAGGACACCGACGAGAAGCTCCCGTACAGGAAGTCCAGGATGCTGTGGGTCTTGCTCTCGTTGGTCAGGAGGAGGATGGTGGTGAAGGCGCTGAATCCCATCGCCGTGATGACTCCGGCGAGGACGAAGCTGACGTTGTTGCTGCCGCTGATCTTCGCCACGGTGAAGGTTATGCCGAATGCCAGGACGGCGAATATGAACGCGAAGAAGGGCGTACCGAAGTAGCTGCCGGACATCGCGATCCCGGAGAAGAATATGATGTACAGGGTGGCGCCGAGACCGGCGCCTGAGGAGACTCCCGTCATATACGGGTCGACGAGGGGGTTGCGGATCGATGCTTGGAACACGATTCCCGCGACGGCCAATCCCGCGCCGACTGCGAACGTGCTCAGCACGCGGGGCAGACGGAGCATGAAGACCGTGCGGTCTATTCCTTCGACGATCCCATCGTGGTAGATCCTGTTGAGGCTCTCCCACACCTCTCCCAGCGAGTAGTTCTTCGTTCCGCAGCACAGGGACAGCATCACCATGACGACCAGGGCCAAGGTCCCGACTATCAGGATCATCGCCAGGCGCTTCCTCATGCGGGATGCCGTTTCCGAACGGGTGTTCTCCTCCAATGTATCATCTCGATGGAATGGCGGGCCGGAGCCCGCCGTTTTGATCAGGCGGGTTTGTTCTTGGAGTACCCGACGATCTTCTCGATGTTCGAGTTGTCCACATAACTGGGCAGGTCATCGAGGGTCAGGGCCTTGCCGCCGGATGTGGCGGAGTAGCACTCGGGGTTGAGGTACACGCTGAGCATCGGAAGTCCGTTGAGGACGGTGTAGGGAGTGACTCTGGACAGGTCGCTTCCGACGTCTCCTGCGATGAACACGATGTTCCCGTTCTTGACGGCCCCGCAGTTGGCCCATGCTGTGGTCTTCATCTTATCGATGAGGGACGAGATGGCCGCGTCGTTGGGCACCGCGGCCTTGTTGGTCCACAGGACCAGGAGGACGTCGACGTCGCCCATGCTCGTGGAGATGAGATCGGAATCGGCCGCGACCCATCCGCTTCCAGTGATCGGGTTCCTCATCTTCGCGATGTTGGAACCGAGTTCGCTGAGTGTGGATGCGCTTCCTGCGATGTAGACGCCGGATCCGTCGAACGAGTCGAGGTTGGTCCAGTTCCCGTCCTTGTCGGTGGCGAGCTTCGAGAGTCCGGTGGAGATGACGACGACGGTCTCATCGGCTTTGGCGGTGTTGTCGCCGAGGGACTTAATCGTGTCCTTCATCTCGTCGACGACCCCGTCGGCCTTCTTGTAGTCCTTCATGACGTATCCGACGATGTCGACGTTCAGGTAGGCGCCTTCCGCCCCGTCGTCGGAGCCGTAGATGAGGACGACGTTCATTCCGGTGGTCCTAAGGGATTCGTAGACCTCCTTCGCCTTGGTTCCGGAACCGTCGATGAAGGTGACGTCCGCGTTGGCGGTGGAGATGGCATCGGAGTCGGGCGACGAGTAGGAGCCGCACAGGGTCACCGATGAAGGTATTGCAGAGTTGGTGCAGTATTTGGAGACGCACACGAGGTTGTTGCCGTAGCCGAGGTAGCAGACGACGTCGGCGATCGACGGGCTGGCGGCGGTTATGGTCTTCACCTCGTCCGGAACCTTGATCTCGTTGCCGGCGGCGTCGACCATGGAATCCGGAGTGGAATCCTTGTCGCCGTTGTTGAGGACGGCGTACGCGCCGATGGCGGCGATCACTATGATGATCACCGCAACTATCGCTATCGTCTGTTTCTTGTAGTCATTAACCTAACTTTTCTTACTAACTATTTATACGGACAAGGCATCACTTGATGCATGGTCAGACCCATCACCTTAGCCGTGTCCGAAGAAGTCCCGGATGAAGCCATCGAATCGATGATCGCCGAACTGAGGGAATCGATCGTGGAGAAGAAGGCCCTGAGGGCTCTCGAACGCCTGTGTTTCATCAAGATGAGGCGCGAAGGCGTCGAGATGCAGAAGGCCATGGCCGTCGCCGGCATCTCCAAACCCACGGCGTACCAGTGGCAGAACGAGTGGAACGATAAGGGACTGGATTCCGTGGTCCCGGATTACTCCGGCGGAGCCCCCAGGAGGCTCACCGACGAGCAGCTGGAGAGGATCAAAGCCGAGGTCGCCAAAAATGTCATGAGCACCGACGAGGCGCAGGAGTTCATCAGCCGGGAGTTCGGGGTGAACTATACGAAGAAACAGGTTGCGGTCAGACTCCGCGGATTGGGCCTCCGTTTCGCCAAACCGTACGACAAGGACTACCGTTCTCCGGACGACGCGGAGGACGTTTTAAAAAAAACGTCGACTGGACGCTGGCATCTCTGAACAGGCGCGTCAAGAAGAACATGGTCGTCGGGTTCCTGGACGAATCCAACAAGGAGATCTCGTCCAGGACTGTGCGCTTATGGGCCGATGGCAAACCCAGGCGCATCATCAACTATTCTCTGGACGTGGTGAAGGTCAGCGGTTTCTACGCCCTCAACGGGGAATCCGTGCTGGAGAGGATCGCCGACGGGACGTCGGCGAGCATCTGCTGCATGCTGGAGGCCATCCGCAAAGCCAACGGGGAACGGCCGATCATGATGGTGCTGGACAACGCGTCGAACCACCATTCCAAGGTCGTGACGGCGAAGGCCGCCGAACTGAACATCGAGCTGGTGTTCCTGCCGCCGTATTCGCCCAAGTACAACCCCATAGAGCAGATCTGGAAGACCGTCAAGAGGGAGATCTCGAAGAACTTCATCCTCGACAAGGACGAGCTGTTCTGGCTGATAAAGGACGTTTTCAAGAGGGAGGCGTGCAAGCTCAGCTACGCCGGGGCATGGATCAGGAAGTTCCTGCCGCGCCCGATCCGCAGGATGATTTTTTCATGGAGGGTTAGTTAAATTAGTTCGGTAAATGACTATGGACCGCGGCGCCATCGACGGAATGTTGAAGGAACTGGTCGGAATGACCAATCTGATCGAGCCGTATTACAGCCCGGTCACCGAGGTGTGCGATGTGGACGGGAGGACCGTCCTGGTGCTCTGGTGCCCCACCGGGCCTTCGCGCCCCTATACATGTCCGTCGAGGTATTCCAACGACGGTGTCAAGGGCGAGAGGGCGCCATATGTGCGCAAGATGTCCAGCACCCTCCGCGCCAAGAGGGATGACGAGCGTCGTCTGTACGAGGACTCGAGGACGCACCCATTCGATCTGGAGGTCAACCATTCCGCATCGATCGGGGACATAAGGGATTCGTTGGTCATGGATTTCCTGTACCGCGTCCGCAGCTCGCTCTATCAGCACCCTCCGAAAACCAAGGCCGAGCTCTGCTCCAACATGAGGATCGTCGACGGTCCCCCAGAGGATCTGAGGCCGCTCAACGTGGGGCTGATGTTCTTCAACGATCAGCCGCACAGGTTCTTCGAGCGGGCGTTCATCGATCTCGTCGACAAGCCCGTGCCTACAGGGGACGGCATGACGGAGATGCGTTTCACCGGTCCGCTGGACAGGCAGATAATCGACGCACTGAACGTCCTGGAGAATCGGTACATCCAGGAGCGCGTCTACAAGTCGGACGACGTCCCGCAGGCCAGGCGCATCAAGAACTATCCCGTGGTTGCGGTGAGGGAGCTCCTCGTGAACGCGGTGTACCATAAGAGCTACGAAATCTGGGAGCCGGTGAGGGTGACGATAACGCCCGATTCGATAGAGTTCCTCAACTATCCCGGGCCGAGCCGCAAGGTGTCCGACGAGGATCTGAGGTCGAACCGCATCAGCGTGGGCATCTACCGCAACCTGAGGGTGGGGGATTACCTCAAGGAACTCGACCTCGCCGAATCCAGGTTCACGGGTCTGCCGAAAGTGGTGAAGGCGCTCGAGGACAACGGGTCGCCGCCCCTGAGGATCATCACCGACGAGGACCGTTCGTATTTCAAGGCCATACTCTCGATCCATCCCGATTTCCTGAGGACGTCCGAACCGGAGGGCGAGACGATGGAGGAGAGGATACTGTCCCTGCTGGAATCCCGCGGGTGCATGTCCGTCGGTTCGATCTGCGAGGCGCTCGGATACCGTTCGGTGAACAAGCGTGTCAAGGCATGCATAGACGGGATGATCGCGGACGGAACGGTCTCCCTCCTGTATCCCGATAAGCCTCGCAGCCCCAAGCAGAGGATCTGTCTCTCGAACAGGTCATGAGTCGAACTTGGGTTTTCGACTTAAGTCACGACTTAAGTCGAGGCCCCGTCCCTTATGCGCCGGGATAGAGCCAGCCATCCGGGATGCCGTGTCCCGGAACCTAGGCTAGGTTCCGTTCCAGGGCCCCTTCCCCTTCGGATCTCCCCCGGAGAGCCGTTCCCCGTACCTGCTGGATTTATTATCGGGAACGCTATTGCCCAATATGGTTCCCAAGAGCAAGATCGACGAGATTCTGGACGAGTACGATACCGGCGACATTACGATCGCCACCCTGTGCTCGCATTCCTCTCTTCAGATCTTCCACGGTGCTAGGAAGATGGGATTCAAGACCCTGGGTCTCACCATCACACACAGCACGAAGTACTACGATGCGTTCCCTCTCGCCAAGCCCGACGAGATCCTCCGCTACAAGGATTTCGACGATTTCGAGGAGCGCACCGGGGAGCTCTTGGACAGGAACACGATCATCATCCCCCACGGATCCTTCGTGGAGTACATGGGCCCCCGCAGGTTCGCGGAGCTGCCCGTGCCGTCCTACGGGAACAGGGCGGTCCTGGGATGGGAGTCGGACAGGGACAAGCAGAGGCAGTGGATCACATCCGCGGGCGTCCCCATGCCCAAGCTCATAACGGATGCCAGGGAGATCAACGAGCCCGTGATGGTCAAGTACCACGGCGCCAAGGGCGGGAGGGGGTACTTCATCGCCATGGACTACCCGGACTTCAAGATGTCCATCGACCAGAGCCAGCCCTACACGATCCAGGAGTACTGCCTCGGTACGAGGTACTACCTGCACTTCTTCTACGACCCGTACAAGACCGATGGGTACAGGTGCGAGCAGGGCGGGTCCCTGGAGCTCATGTCCATCGACAGGCGCGACGAGTCGAACATCGACGAGATGTACAAGCTCGGGTCCATCGAGGAGTCGAAGAGGCACGGCCTGTACCCCTCGTTCGTGGTCACCGGGAACACCGCGGCGGTCATCAGGGAGTCGCTGCTGCCCAGGGCCTTCGAGATGGCCGAGGCCGTCGTCAACAAGTCGTACGAGCTGTTCGGCGGCATGTGGGGGCCGTTCTGTCTGGAGACGGTCGTCTCTGACAAGCTGGAGTTCAAGGTGTTCGAGATCTCGACCAGGATCGTTGCGGGAACGAACCCGTTCATCTCCGGATCCCCGTACGCCGATCTGATCTATCCCGGTCTGAGCACCGGGGCCAGGCTCGCCATGGAGATCAGGGACTCGATCCCGCAGGGGCATCTCAAGGACATCATGTCCTGATGCCTGACCTGCGAAGGCAACCACGCCCGTGTCATTAGACTTCGAGATGCTACGGCATAAGTTCGGGAAGGGCTCCGATTCTAAATGCTGAGAACACATTGTAGCTTAGAATCACGAAGTTCTTATACGCGTCACGGTGTACGATAATCCAAGGCGGAGAGGATAACAGCATCCGCGCTATCGGATGCTGGGCCCTCGGAGGGCCATTGTTTGAGCTTCGGATCACCGGAGCCAGACGATGATAATCGCTGACCCGAGGATCCTCAGCTCGAACCGGATGAACTCTCCGGTGCGGGTTAACGATACTAGCAGGATATCTACCTCCATATCGTAGCGCCGGGGAGGGCGACCCGGAAAGGACAGCCCTCTCCGGTCCACCGCCTTATTCTACTTTCCTACTCATAAAAGTGACGTCATGTGACCGTACACCGAATGCTAATCGGCTATTGCGATAACCGGCCTCCCCGCCGATTATTTTAACTCATAACCGCGCATGCGCGTAACATAGAGGAACGCCCATGGTATCTAAGAGGCTCCAGGAGATCCCCGCTTCGGGGACGATCGCAATATCAAATCTGGTCAGTCAGATGAAATCCGAGGGCGTGGACATCGTCTCGTTCTCGATGGGGGAACCCGATTTCACGACTCCTGAGAACATCATAGACGCATGCTGCGACTCGCTCCACAGCGGGTTCACCCACTACACCCCGTCCACCGGCATCCCCGAGCTCAGGGCCGCCGTGGCGGACATGGAGAGGAAGGTCGACGGTGTCCCCTGCAACGCATCCAATGTCCTGATCACCCCGACCAAGCAGGCGATCTTCATGATCGCCCTGGCGTACATCGATCCCGGCGACGAGGTCATCCTGCCCGATCCCTCGTGGGTCTCCTACGAGGCGTGCATCCGCCTCGCCGGCGGAGTGCCCGTGTACGTCCCCACGAAGTACGAGGACGAGTTCATCATCGACCCCGCCCTGGTCGAGGCGGCCGTGACCCCGAGGACGAAGATGATCATCCTCAACACGCCCTCGAATCCGACCGGCACCGTGATCCCCAAGGAGGTCCTGAGGCAGATCGCGGACATCGCCATCGCCAACGACATCCTGGTACTGTCCGACGAGATCTACGAGAGCATCATCTACGAGGGGCAGCACACGTCCATCGCGTCCTTCCCCGGCATGTTCGACCGCACCCTCCTCGTCTCCGGACTGTCCAAGACCTACGCCATGACCGGATGGAGGCTCGGATGGGCCGTCGCGTCCGAGGAGAACATCAAGGCCATCAACAAGCTCCAGTCCCATTCGATCTCGTGCTGCGTCTCCTTCGTCCAGCAGGCCGCCGTGGAGGCCATCCGCGGGCCTCAGGAGTCCAAGGAGGCCATGGTGCGCGAGTTCAGGAAGAGGCGCGACCTCGCCCTGGACCTGATCGCCGAGATCCCCCAGCTCGAGTGCAACGTGCCCAAGGGGGCGTTCTACGTGTTCCCGAAGTACAGCGTCGACATGCCCTCCGCGAAGCTCGCGGAGGTCCTCCTCAAGGAGGGCCATGTGGCGGTCACGCCCGGTACCGCTTTCGGACCCGGAGGGGAGGGCTTCTTCAGGGTGTCCTACGCGACATCCGAGGACCAGATCCGCGAGGGATTCGACAGGATCAAGAAGACCCTGGCACAGCTCTGATCACCTGCGGACCGCCGACTCGGCCCATCCCTTCAGGGAATCGAGGTCCACGAGTTCGGCGGTCCCATCTTCTTCGACACGTTCCTCGAGTCCGCGGGTGAACCCGGACCTCGAGAAGAGGATGTACCGCTTGTTGCGGTCCCCCTTCCTCATCGTCTCCCCCCTGTCCGTCAGGTCGCGGAGCTCCTCCTCGCCGACGAGGCCCGTCGTGAATTTGCACTCGCACAGGACGAGTTTCTCGTTCGGACCGTCCACTGATATGGCAACGATGTCGACGTCCGTGGATTCGGTGATCTGCTTCCCGTCGTCGCCTTTCAGCAGGACGCCGTTCCTGCGGACCGGGACGGTCCCCCACCATCTGCCGATCCATCTGCACGTCCTCGTGCCGACGATGTACTGTTTGCAGACCTGTTCGAAACGATGCCCGTAGAACGTGTCGATCTGCTGCTTCAGAGCGTCGTACGACCCGTCCGGGTTCAATGAGATTATCCCCTCGTTGCGGACGACGACCCCGTAGAAGAACGACAGCAGGCCGTCCGATATCACGTACGTCCTCTTGCGGACGCCGCCGTACCTGTCCACCTCTTCGACGACACCCAGAGCCAGCATGTCGTTCATGAGCTTCATGCAGTAGGTTTTGGACAGTCCCGACCGGTCTATGATGTCCCCAATCTCGGCTCCGCGCTCCCCGATTCCGGCGAGGACGCGGGCGTAGGCGTCCCATGGTTTGAGCTCCAGCGAGAACACGCTCTTCGCTTCCGCACCGAGGAGTCCGGATTCGGACAGCAGCGTCTCGTCCACCTTGCGTTTCAGACTCTCCCCGTCCAGCAGCTGATGGTACAGAGGGATTCCTCCGGCTATGCAGTAGGCTCTTATCCTGTCCTCTTCCGAGTATCCCGGATGAAGGAGTCTGGCCTCCGGATACCCCAGGGGCGAGATCCTCATCTGGATCGGGAATCTCATGAACAGGGGGCTGTCCCCGTCGTTCAGGTATTCGATCATGGCGCTCATCGACGATCCGCACAGTATCAGCATGGCGCGGTTGTCCTTCAGGTCGTGATCTATGAATCCCTGGAGGAGTGGGACGGCATCCGGGAAGAACTTAGCCAGATACGGGAATTCGTCTATGATCAGGACGATGCCTTCCCTGTCGAGGGATGAGCGCATGGCTTCCACCAGTTCGAAGGCGTCGTTCACCGTCACCTCCTCGCCCTTGAATCTCGACAGCTGCTCAGAGAGGTTGTGCATCATCGATTCCGGCGTGATCCCGGTCGATGTGAGGAATATGTGGCACTTGTCCTTGCAGAATTCGCGTATCAGGGCCGTCTTGCCCACGCGGCGCCTGCCGTAGATCGCGCATGTCGAGGCATCGTCCGATGCGTACAGGGCCTCGAGCCTCTCCAATTCCCTCCTTCTTCCCACGAACGTCATCCGTTCCACCGCCGTAATAGGTACACTGTTTGCGTCCTTATTAAGTTAAGTACACTTTTAGAGTACTTATCTTGTTAAGTACTCTTTTTGCGTACTTATGCACTGGATAACCATTGCTTTCACGCGCGCACGTACCTTTAAGAGCGATGGCCCGATAACCGCTTATCAGCCCCGGGACAAGGGCATGAGGGATTATCTTGAGCAGGATGCTGTACACAGTGGGGCCCGTCTATGTGGCGCCCGATACGCTTCAGTCGATGACCAAGCCGATGATCACGCACCGCTCCGGCGAGTACAAGGAGCTCCACGCGGGGATCGTCGAGAAGATCAGGAAGACCCTGGACACCGACATGGACGTGTTCCTCATCTCCGGATCCGCCACGGCGTTCAACGAGGGCGCGATCAGGAACGGGGTGGAGAAGAACCTCCTCGGCATCACCAACGGTTCCTTCGGCAACAGGCTCATCGAGATCGGGGAGCTCAACGGCAAGACCGTCGAGAAGGTCCAGGTCCCCTGGGGCATGGCCATGAAGCCCGAGCACATCGCCGGGAAGGTCGGGAAGGACACCGAGGCCGTGTGCTGGTGCGCCAACGAGTCGTCCACCGGAGTGTTCAGCGACTCGGTCGCCCTGTCCAAGGCGGTATCCGAGCAGAACCCCGACGCGCTGAGGATCGTCGACGCCGTGACCGCGGCGTACACCAAGGACCTCAGGCTGAAGGACATGGACGCCGACGCGGTGATCTTCGGGACCCAGAAGGCCCTGGCCCTGCCGCCCGGACTCGCCATCATGCTGTGCTCCGAGAGGATGCTCGAGAAGGCCAAGACGGTGAAGAACCGCGGGTTCTACACCGATCTGCTCAAGATCAAGAAGCAGAGCGACACGAACTACGCCCTGACGACGCCGCCCGTATCCCTCATGTACGGACTGGACTACCAGCTGGACAAGCTCCTCAAGGAGGGCATGTCCAACGTGTACGCCCGCCACGCCGAGATGTCCCGCCTCGTGGAGGAGTGGGCGGACAAGAAGCTGGCCGGCGTGTTCCCCGAGGAGGGCTACAGGTCCAAGGGGATCTCGGTCCTCAACCGCGGGGAGCTCGACTTCGACGCGTTCCACAAGAAGCTCAAGGCCAAGGGATACGAGATCTCCAACGGCTACGGCGATGTCAAGGAGAAGACGTTCAGGATCGGCCACATGGGCGATGTCACGCCGGAGGGCGTGAAGGAGCTCCTGGCCGCGATGGATTCGATAATGGAGGAATGAAGATGGTTGCCAAGGTATTGATTTCGGACCCTCTGTCCGAAGACGGGGTCAGGATCCTGAAGGATGCCGGATTCCAGGTCGACGAGAAGCCCGGCATGTCCGAGGACGAGCTGTGCTCGGTCATCGGCGATTACGACTGCCTGATCATCAGGTCCGGGACGAAGGCCACCAAGAAGGTCATCGACGCCGGGAAGAACCTGAAGGTCATCGGACGCGCCGGGGTCGGCGTGGACAACATCGACGTCCCCTACGCGACCGACAAGGGGATCCTCGTCATGAACACCCCCTCCGCCAACATCCTGTCCGCGGCCGAGCACTCCTGCGCGATGCTCCTGGCCCTCGCCAGGAACATCCCCTTCGCCCATGAGTCCATGCACAAGGGCGAGTGGAAGAGGTCCAAGTACACCGGCGTCGAGATGAACGGGAAGGTCCTGGGGATCATCGGAGTCGGACGCGTCGGAGGAGAGGTCGCCAAGCGCATGAAGGCGTTCAACATGACCATGATCGGGTACGACCCGTTCCTCCCCAAGGAGGTCGCGGATTCCATCGGCGTCAGGCTGACCACCCTCGAGGAGGTCATCACCACCTCCGACTTCATGACGATCCACACCCCGCTGCTCCCCGAGACCAGGAACATGATCTCCCTGGCGCAGTTCAAGATGATGAAGCCCAACGCGAGGCTCGCCAACGTGGCCCGCGGGGGCATCGTCAACGAGGACGACCTGTACACCGCCCTGAAGGAGAAGATCATCGCCGGAGCCGCTTTCGACGTATGGTGCAACGAGCCCCTGGACGACTCCGAGAAGAAGCTCCTGGAGCTGGACAACCTCGTGACCACGCCCCACCTGGGCGCTTCGACCGTCGAGGCGCAGGAGAGGGTGGCCGTGGAGGTCGCCGAGCACATCGCCATGTATCTAAAGGACGGCACCGTGTCCAACGCCATCAACGCCCCGCGCGGGAAGCTGGATGCGGAGACCGAGCCGTACATGCCCCTCGTCGAGAGGATGGGCTCCCTGGTCCAGCAGGTCGTCGGCAACCACCCCCTGGACAAGCTCGAGATCGCGTACTGCGGAGCACTGGCCAAGAAGCAGACCAAGCTGCTGACCGTCACCGCGGTCATCGGATACCTGAGGAACGTCATCGGATCGGCGAACATCATCAACGCCCTCCCCGTGGCCAAGCAGAAGGGCATCGAGATCGCCGAGACCAGCAACGACACCGCCAAGGACTACGCCAGCGTGGTGGAGATCAAGTTCACATCCGAGGGGAAGACCAGGACGGTCCGCGGGACCGTCATCGGAGGCGTCCCCAGGCTCGTGGGCATCGACGGGTTCTCCTTCGATGTGCCGATGAGCGGCGACATGATGTACCTCAGGTACAAGGACACCCCCGGCGTCATCGGGGTCGTCGGCAACGCTCTCGGAGCGGCCGGCATCAACATCGCCCAGATGGCCGTCTCCAGGTGCAACGGGTGCGCAATGATGTTCCTCTCCGTGGACAGCAACATCCCCGAGGACATCGTCGCGAAGATCGCGGCCGACGTCGGCACCAAGGACCTGGCGTTCCTCGACCTGGTGGAGTGATACCGTGTCCGTGATCACCATCCACGACCTGACGATGGCGATAAAGAACAGCATCGACAGCAGCTCCAGGGCCATGGAGGAGGAGGAGGCGTACGACCTCGCCCACAGGGTCCTGAACTTCTTCGGGTACGCGGACAGGATCATCGACAACGTCCTCGAACCGGAGGACAGGGACGCGTTCTACATGCTGGAGGACTCGGGCATCCTGACCACCGAGAGGGAGGAGACCACCCTGTACGACGGCAGGGAGTGGAGGATCCACTACTGGCTGTTCCGCAGGGAGCGCATCAACGAGCTCATGGACCTGCGTCCGAAGGCCGCCGAGGCGCCCGTATCCGAGGATTTCAGCTACGACGAGCTGCCCGATGACATCTGGCAGCGCGGCTCGGAATCCTGAACATGGATATCTTCCCGTACCGGTACCGTCCCGGGCAGAGGGAGCTGGTCGATTTCATCGACCGGGCCTCCCGGGACGGCATGTGCCCCGTGATAGAGGCGGGGACCGGCACGGGCAAAACCATCACCGCCCTGGCGGGCACCATACCGCTCGCCAGGGAGAAGGGCTTCAAGATCGTCTATCTCACGCGCACCAAATCCCAGCAGACCCAGGTCGTCCGCGAATGCGGGGCGATCGGAGGGGTGGTGTGCGCCGGCCTGCAGGGCCGTTCCGCTTCCACATGCCCCATGATGAGGGACGATCCGGACCTCCGCTCCGGGACACCCGAGGAGATCTCCAAGCTCTGCGCCGAGTTCAAGCGCAGGACCGAGAAGGGGTTCGGATGCCCCTACTTCGCGAACCTCGAGGGGATATCCGTGGAGCATTGGCTCGACGTCCTGCGTTCGACCCAGGGGCCCTCGGCGTTCGCCGAGGTGTGCGAGGGCGCATCCGTGTGCCCGTACGAGCTGATGAAGCATCTCCTGCCGTACGCGGATGTCGTGGCGGCGGCGTATCCGTTCGTCTTCATCGATCCGATACTGAGGAATCTCCAGGAATGGACCGGGGTCCCGCTGGACAAGATGCTCATAATCGTGGACGAGGCCCACAACCTGCCGGACTACCTGCGCGAGCTGCAGACCTACGAGTACAGCCGGTACTCCATCGACATGGCCGAGAAGGAGGCCAGGAGGGAAGGGGACCAGGAGCTTCACGACGGCATCACGGTCACGGATCTGACCGCCGTCATCAGGGAGATGCTGGACGCCACCCTGAAGGAGTATCTGATAGACGAGGACGGCCTGATCCCGCCCCATCACGTGGAGGAGGAGCTGATGTCCCGTCTGGGGGTGACGTCCGTATCGCTGTCGCGCATGGCCCGCGGGCTGCAGGACATCGGCGACATCATCGAGGAGAAGCTGAAGCAGAAGCGTAAGCTCCCCCGCTCCTACATAGGTATGATGGGACGCTTCCTGGAGATGTGGATGTCGGAGCCCGACGGATACGCCGTCAGACTGGTCATCGGCGGGAACAACCCGTGCTTCCAGACCTACTGCATGGACCCGTCCCCGGCCGCGTGGCCTCTGAACGACTGCGCCGCATCCCTGCTGATGTCCGGTACCTTGGAGCCCCTGGAGGACTTCGCGAAGGAGATCGGGCTGGAGAGGCCGGTCCTGAGGCGCGTGCCGAGCCCGTTCCCTCCGGACAACCTGCTGACGCTGTACACCGACCGCGTGTCCATGAGGTACGAGGACAGGGCGCTGGAGGATAACTACCGTCTCCTGATGAGGATGGCATCGGATGCGATATGCGCGGTGCGCGTGAACACGGCCGTGTTCTTCCCGTCGTACGATTTCATGGACAGGATGGTCGCGGACGGGTTCGCGGAAGGGCTCGGGAGGGACGTGTACTACGAGCGCAGGGGGATGCCCCAGGGCGAGCTGATGGAGACCTTCGAATCCTTCAGGACATCGGAGGGCAGCGTGCTGTTCGCCGTCACCGGGGGCAGGATCAGCGAAGGCCTGGACTTCCCGGACAAGGCCCTGGAACTCGTGGTGATGATCGGGATCCCGTTCCCCAAACCCACCGCCAAATCGAGGGCGATGGTCCGCTACTACGATTCGAGGTTCGGGGATGGGAGGAGATACGTCACCATAATCCCGGCCAACCGCAAGATGAGGCAGTCCATCGGCCGTCTGATAAGATCGGAGACTGACCGCGGAGTGGCGGTCCTGTTGGACAAGAGGATCCCGGCCATGGGGCTGGGCGCGATGCTCTGCTCCGACATCCCGTCGGCCGAGCAGGCGTTCTTCAGGGACGGCGACGGCGGTGCCCACGATTCGAATCTGCACCGAGAGCGCAACCGATAATTATCACCCATCAATCCCCCGCCGTATGGAAATAAGCGTCGATGACGACGTCAAACGGATGATCATGTCGGAGCATCGCGATTACCGCGTCTGCACCGCCTGCATGGGTCCGGCGCTCGTACCAACCACCGTCAAAGGGCCCAAGAAGGGCAGCGACATCGAGATCCCCATCGGGGACAACATCCTCTACATCTCCCGCGTCCAGGCGATGTACATGAACCGCGTCACCATGGACATGCTCTACGACAAGGAGGACATAGACTCCTGTCCGGCATTCTACGTCCGTCGCGGATATTGATAATATTATAGAAAGGGGCCCGGCGGTTTCGGCCGCCGGACGCTCCCGGAATCAGAGTTTGACGTCGCCGTAATCGTCGGCGAGCTTCCTCGGCATGGCGTACCTGCACTCGGGGCAGAAGAGGCCGCTGCCGTTCTTGGAGCGGACCATCTCGGTCTTGCACTTGGAGCAGAGCGCCCTGATGCATCCGAGGTGGACGTCCTTGGTGGTGAGCTGGAGTGACGGCTTGGTCTCCGTGACCCTGGCCCTGATGTAATCTCCCTTGCGGAGCTCCCCGTCCACGTTGTCGGTGTACTTGGGGGAGATCTTGGAGACGTGGATGGTCGCGTAGGTCTCGCCCCCGACGTTCCTGTTCGTCCCTTCCTTGGCGATGACGTCGGCGGTCGCCATGGTCTTCCTGATGTCGGCCACGACGGCGTACACGATGTCGTCCTTGTGCAGGATGTTCGGGGGGTTGGGGCAGACGACCGATGCGACGCACTCGTCGTCATCGAGCACCAGCGTACCCATCTGGGACGCGTAGACGGTGCCGTTCTCGGCGAAGGTCCCCTCGCCGGCGGCGTACTCCTCCTCTATGGCGACCTCGTCGCCGGGCATAACGAAATCGGAACTCATGTGATCCACCTGTTTCAGGCCTCCGCACTCGGGGAGGCTTCCATTCGTTCGTATCGAACGGGTGCGGATACGGAGCCATCCTATAAAGAACTGCGACAGACCTCGCACTATCCTGACTGCGACGACCTCGACGGTCTGCTTCGCCTTGCGGTGGAACGGGAACATGTGCGGGATGTCGAATCCGTACGTTCTGTGCCAATCGACGTTCCTGCCGTGCTTCTCGACGAAGGATTCCACGAACTCGAGGGATTCGGCCATGTGGATCGAGTAGACGCATTCGGACAGCTCCAGGGCCTTCTCGAGGAACGGGCGGTCCGCATGGGGGCGCTGGCATCCGAACGGGGGGTTCATGACGACCGTGTCGGCTCCCTCGGTCACATCGTGGATGTCGGAGAGTTTGAAATCCACTTCCGCGCCCAGATTCTCGGCGTTCATCCTGGCCGTTTCCAGCGCTTTCTCGGACGCGTCGTAGCCGACGACCATCCCCGCATCCAGGAACCAGGATCCGATGGACAGCATCCCCGTGCCGCATCCCAGGTCGACCACCTTCAATCCGGCGATGTCCCCCTTGCGGTGGGCCTCGAAGAGCATGTCCGCCGCTATCACCGCGGGCGTCATGTACTGCTCCAATGCCACGTCCGGTTCCTCGAAGGTCCGGATTGATTGGAGCGTCATCTCCAGCTCCCTCTTCCTCATCGGCGCTCCGTACGACGGCATCGTTCTTACTGTTGGTGCCTTCCGGATGAGGATCTTCGGACCGTCGATGATATGCGGATTCCGCAGTCCGATAACGGATTTCGGAGCCTCATCCCCATGGTTTAACTAGGTGCAGCGGATTGATAGCACGCATACGTAGGTGTGCCTTCGCGCTTATCGCGCGTCGAATCGGTTTGCGAGGGTATACATGGCCAAGATCGAAAGGGCAATCATCAGCGTGTCGGACAAAACTGGCATAGTCGATTTCGCCGGGGCGCTGTCTTCCATGGGCGTGGAGATCATCTCCACCGGCGGCACTTACAAGGTTCTTAAAGAGGCGGGGATCCCGGTCGTGGAGGTCTCCGATGTCACGGGCTTCCCGGAGATGCTCGAGGGGCGCGTCAAGACCCTCCATCCGAAGATCCATGCGGGCATCCTGGCCCGCAGGGACGTCAAGGAGCACATGGACGCCATCGCGGAGAAGGGTATCAAGACCATCGACATGGTCGTCATCAACCTCTATCCGTTCAAACAGACCGTTCTGAAAGAGGGTGTGACCTTCGACGAGATCGTCGAGAACATCGACATCGGCGGTCCGAGCATGATCAGGGCGGCGGCCAAGAACTACAAGGACGTGGCCGTGGTCACCAAACCCTGTCAGTATGACGGCATCATCGAGCAGCTGAAGGCTTCCGGGACCCTCTCGCAGGAGACCCACGAGAAGCTGATGGCCGAGGCGTTCATCCTCACCGCCAACTACGACGATATGATCGCAGCCCAGATGTTCGAGAGGTTCGGGGACGGGTTCCCCGATTCGTTCCCCATACCGTCCGAGAAGGTCGAGGACCTCAGGTACGGCGAGAACCCCAACCAGAAGGCCGCGTTCTACAAGGATCCCTTCACCCCCGGCACCACCGTGGCCAAGGCGGAGCAGCTCCACGGGAAGCAGCTGTCCTACAACAACATCCTGGACCTGGACAAGGCCATGGACATCTGCATGGACTTCGAGAGGCCCACCGCGGTCGTCATGAAGCACACCAACCCCTGCGGGCTGGCATCCGCGGACACCATCGACGAGGCGTTCATCACCGCGTACAACGTCGATCCCCTGTCGGCCTTCGGCTGCGTGATCTGCCTCAACAGGAACTGCACCGTGGCCACGGCCACGGAGATCTCCCAGCATTTCGTGGAAGCGGTCATCTGCCCCGATTACGAGGAGGGTGCCGTCGAGATCATGGAGGCGAAGAAGAACATCCGCATCCTCAGGACCGGAAGGCCCATCTGCCCCTCGGCCAAGCACAGGGAGTACAAGGTCAAGAAGATCCAGGGCGGGATGCTGGTGCAGACCGACGAGGACGTCGTCATCGACCCGAAGAACCTGAAGGTCGTGACGGAGCGCGCCCCGACCGAGGAGGAGATCCACTCCCTCCTGTTCGCATGGAAGCTCGCCAAGCACGTGACGTCCAACGCGGTCGTCTATGTGAGGGGCGAGCGCGCCGTCGGTATCGGAGCGGGTCAGATGAGCCGCGTGGATTCCGCCAAGATCGCCACCATGAAGGCCAACGAGCCGACGCAGGGATGCGTCATGGCATCGGATGCGTTCTTCCCGTTCAGGGACGGTGTTGACGAGGCGGCGAACGCCGGCGTCACGGCCATCATACAGCCCGGAGGCAGCATCAGGGACCAGGAGGTCATCGATGCGGCCAACGAGCACGGCATGGCGATGGTCTTCACCGGATGCCGCGTGTTCAGGCACGGATGATCACACGGACCCTGCCGGGGTTCCGGCGGGTCCCAAACGATAAAAAAGACGGGAAAGGGGCTCCGCGCCCCGATCCCGTTCAGTTGTTCTTCTCGATCTCCCTGGCGGTCTCTTCGAGATCCGTCGGGATTATGGGTTTGCCCTGGGCCTTCCTGGTCATGTGGCCGCCGGGTCCTCCGCGGGCGACGTAGGCCTTCTCCAGGCACTCGGGGTCATCGCAGACGAACGCCGCGAAGACGATGTTCTTGCAGGGCTTCCCGCAGAACTCGCAGACGTAGTCCTCCATGTTGATTGCCATGAACGGTCAATCCCCTTCATCGGATAAACTGGATTCGGGTGCCGGGGGCAGGTCGAGGGACTCGAGCGCTTTCAGGACGAGCTTCCCCCTCTCGATGCCCTCGGGCGAGAGGCAGATGGATTTGGCCCTGTGATTTCCGAACACGAACCCCTCCTCCTCGAGCCTGCCCAAGGAGTTGAAGTCGTAGCCCTTCCAGCTCCTGGGGGCGCCGTACTCCTCCTCCCATGAGGTCTCCACGAGCAGGGCCAGAATGAGGTCGTCGAACAGCTGTTTCTCCATCAGTTCACGTCCATGCTGAACATGACCGATCCCGCGGAGTGCGTGATGCACCCGAGGGACACGATGTCGGCCTTGCCGATGTAGGCGGGGATGTCCGCGGGGGAGATGCCTCCGGAGGCCTCCACCAGGATCCTCTTGTCGACGTTCTTCACGGCGTCGCGGATCTCGCCGGTGAGCTCCGGTCCGCAGTTGTCCGCCATGACGATGTCCGCGCCCATCTCGGCCGCGGTGACGGCATCGGCGACGTTGGAGACCTCCACCTCGATCTTCACGGAGAACGACGCCTTGGCGACCTTCTCCATGGCGCTGCGGACGCTCCCGCAGGCCTTGATGTGGTTGTCCTTGATCATGATCATCGAGTCGAGGCCCATCCTGTGGGGGTCCCCTCCCGCGATCCTGACCGCCTCCTTCTCGAAATCCCCGAAACCGGGGGTGGTCTTGCGGGTGGCGGCGACGATGATCTTTCCGTCGGCCAGTTTCACGGCCTCCGCGGTGGCGGTGGCCACGCCGCTCATCCTCATCAGGATGTCGAGCGCGGTGCGCTCGGACGTGAGGATGGACCGGAGGGGTCCCGAAACGGAGAGGACCCTGGCTCCGGCCTTCACGGATTCGCCGTCCTTCGCGAGGACGGTGACGTCTATGCCGAGGGATTCCAGGAAGCCGGCGACGACTCCGATGCCGGCCACGACGGCGTCCTGCTCGCAGGTCACGTACGCCGTGCCGTCGGTGTCGGGGACCACCAGCTCGGTGGTCAGATCCCCGCGTCCGACGTCCGCCTTCAGGAACTCCCTGGCATCCATATTCACACGTCCAGTTCGAACTCCTCGCCCGTCTGGGGGAGGATGACGTTGTAGTCCGTCAGGAACGGCAGGAACTTCTCCCTGGCCTCCGAGTGCATGAAGATCACGTTGTCGGGGTCGCAGGCTTTGATGAAGTTGACGATCTGGTCGCGGTCGGCGTGGGCGGAGAAGTCGTACTTCTGGAGCTCGCACTCGACCTTGCAGACCTCTCCGTCGATGACCACGTGGCCGTCGTCCATGAGCATCCTGCCGTTGGTGTCCTCCGCCTGGTAACCGACCAGGAGGATGGCGCTCTTGGGGTCGTTCTTGATCTTGTTGAGGTACCTGATGACGGGTCCGCCGTCCAGCATTCCGCCGGTGGTGACGATGATCTGACCCTTCATGGCCGCATCCCTGCTGCCGGGTCTCCTGACCTCGTTGAACTTCCTCCTGGCGGACTTGAGCTGCTTCTCGTCCCTGAGGTACTCGGGGTAGTCGAGGAACAGACGGGTGACCGACCTCCCCATGCCATCGACCCACATCTCGTAGTCCAGGTCCTTCAGGAGCATCATGATCTCCTGGGTCCTTCCGACGGCGAAGCAGGGCACCAGGACGGTGCCCCCGCGGTCGATGACCTCCTCGACCTTGGCGAGGAACTCCTTCTCGGTCTGCTTCCTGGGAGGGTGGTTGCGGTCCGCGTACGTTCCCTCGATGAACAGGTTGTGGCAGTCCTTGGGCTTGGCGCCGCGGACGAGCCTCTGGGCCTCGGTGTGGATGTCGCCGGTGTAGATCGTGGTGGTGTCGCGGCTGAACTCGAACATGGCGGCCCCCGGGACGTGCCCGGCGTCGAGCATGCCGACGTCGACGTGGTTGATGGTGATCTCGTCGCCGTAGGTCATCGGGACGACGCACTGCATGGTCCTCTCGATGTCGTCGCCGGTGTACGGCTGGACGTAGTTCTCCGCCTTGGCGATCTTCAGGGTGTCCTTCATCATCAGCTCCCCGACCTCTGCGGAGAGGGGGGTGGTGAACACCTCGCATCTGTCCCTCCCGACGACCTGGGGGACCATACCGCAGTGGTCCAGGTGGCAGTGGGTGAGGAACATGTGGTCGATCTTCGGTGCGGGGAGGGGGAACTCCGGAGGCTTGGTGGGACTGAGGCCGTACTCGACGAGCACCCTCATGCCGTCCCCTTCCATCGTCATTCCCATGCGGCCGACCATGTCAGCGCCGCCCAGAAATTTGAATTTCATTTTCATTCAAACAGCTCCTTTTCGTACAGGCCTCATCCCCGGAGGGGGGCCTTATGTGAAGGGGGGCTCGGCCCCCCATCGACAGTGATGTGACACAGGACCTTTCAGGTCCCATATTATAAGGATAAGAGGAGAATCTGGACCTTGTATATAATCTGTTTTAAATTCCCCGAGGCCCGATTCAATGATGTGCTGAAGCAATCGAATGTCTGAATCGCACGCTCATCAGACCTCTGGCATTGGGAATGCTGGCTATTATGCGCCCGGAACAGTCCCAACGCTTAAATGGACTATGGGCTATACGTCGGATATGGGAGCGCTCGACAAAAGAATATTCAGCGGACTGGCAATAGTGTCAGCCCTGCTGTTTGTCGTGTTCGGGGCCATGGTCGCAGGAGATGCGGACCTGACCGCCGATGACAACACCATCGCACTGTACCTGCTCACGATCGCCGGACTGCTGGCCGCAGTCTACTCATTCTCGATGATCCAAACCGCCGACAGCTTCGCCAGGAAGCTGTCAGCCGTCCTGATCATAGTCGCCGGCATCATGTTCGCCGTCGCCGGATTCCTCGGGGACAACGCCGAGACCGTCTACGCCGCGGCGGGTGTCGTCGCCGGAATCGGACTGGTCCTCGACATGCTCGCGCTCTGGGTCTCCCGCATCTACGGGGCCATGTACGTGTCCGCCGTCCTGGCGGCCGTCGACCTCGTGATGGGCGCCATGTGCCTCGTCAAGGGATACTCCGGCACATATGCTCTGGCCATCGCGCTGGCGTTCGCCGTCTGGCTCGTCATCAGCGCCGTCGTCACCGGATTCATCAAGACCGAGTCCGCCGTCAAGACCCGCGAGGTCGTGGAGGCCGCCAGGTCCCAGAAGGACGGCGCGAAGCCCCAGGCCCACAACAAGAAGGCCACCCCCAAGGCGAAGAGGCCCGAGCCCAAGAAGACCGAGGCCGCCGAGGAGCCCAAGGAGGCTCCCGCCGAGGAGAAGCCGGTCGAGCCCAAGAAGGTCAGGACGGTGGAGCTCCCGAAGACGCCCGCCGCCAAGGCCGCGATCGAGAAGACTCAGGCCGAGGCCGCCGCGAAGGAGGAGCCGAAGAAGGAGCAGAAGGCCCCCTCGAAGGCGATGGGCGACTTCATGCAGAAGCTGATGAGCTCCCAGGACGCGCACAAGGCCGTCGTCAAGCCCCAGACCCCCATCGAGGAGCCCGTCGTGAAGGAGGAGCCGAAGGCCGAGCCCGTCAAGACCGAACCCGCGGAGGAGCCCAAGGAGGTCCCCGCCGAGGAGGTCGTCGAGGAGAAGCCCGCGGAGGAGCCCGAGGAACAGCCCAGGATCCAGCCCGCCGAGCCCATGCCGTCGGTCATATCCGCGCCCGTCGTCGAGAAGGAGACCCCCGAGGTGTTCCACACCCCCGAGCCCAACTGGGGCATCGTCACCCGCGACTCGTCCGGAGAGGACAAGACGGAGGAGAAGCCCGGGAGGTCCCTGAAGTCCAAGGACAAGGCGCCCAAGGTCGAGCCCGCCGAGCCCGTCAAGACCGAACTCGCCGAGGAGCCCAAGGAGGTCCCCGCCGAGGAGGTCGTCGAGGAGACCCCTGTAGAGGAAACCCCCGCCGAGGAGCCGGCAGTCGAGCCCGCTCCCGTCGAAGAGGTCCCCGCCGAGGAGGAATCGACGGAGGAGAGCGAGGACACGTACACCGACAACTCCCCCGAAGCCCTCGTCAGGAGGGCCGCCTGGAACAAGGGACTCAGGTGCAGGAGGAACTACGGCGATGCGAAGATCCCCGTGGCATTCGTCAAGGGCAAGGTCGCCGTCTACGTCGACGAGGCCGAGGCCGACACGTCCGGGGACGACGCGCTCCGCGCGGAGGGATGGACCGTCCTGAGGTACAAGGCCGCGGACATCACGGACGGCAAGGACCAGGGCGAGGAGATCGCCGCCGCCGTCAAAGAGAACACCAAGGCCGTCAAGAAGAAGAAGGCCAAGAAGTGAACCCGAGGGGGTCCAGCACCCCCTCCAAACTCCTTCCAAACCCCCCTCCCTATAATCGCGACTGCGTGCGCGCCTTAGTCTTTTATATCCCCAATCGTTGTCCGACGCATAGAGGCCGACAAAATGTTTTGCCCATCATGCGGTTCAATGATGTTCCCCCGCGAGGGGAAGTACGTCTGCAACAAGTGCGGCGCCGAGAAGGCCCTCGGAGCCAAGCCCGAGATCATCGTCACGGACTCCAAGAACAAGATGACGACGGTCATCGAGGAGGACACCGCGACCCTGCCCAAGACGCGCGTCGTCTGCCCCGAGTGCGGGCACACCGAGGCGTTCTTCGTCATCAGGCAGACGAGGGCCGCGGATGAACCCGAGACGAGGATCTACCGCTGCTGCAAGTGCAACCACACATGGAGGGAGTACTGAGGATGTTCAAGGCGGATCTGAAGTCCGACACCCTGAAGGGGCTCGTCAACATCATCTCCACGCTCATCGACGAGGTCAAGTTCTCGATCACGGCCGACGGGATGACCCTCAAAGCCGTCGATGCGGCGCACATCGCCATGATCGAGCTGGAGGTCTGCAAGGACGCGTTCGAGTCCTACGAGGCGGAGTCCTGCGAGATCGGACTGGACCTGGACAAGGTGAAGGGCGTCCTGAAGCTGGCCTCATCCGGCGACGTCATCAAGATGGACCAGGACGACACCCACGGCAGGCTCGTGTTCAAGATCGGCAACATCACCCGCCGCATGAACCTCGTGGACACCGCCAGCATGAGCGACCCCAAGGTGCCCCAGCTGGCCCTGGCGACCAACGTCAACCTCCTGGTCGACGAGCTCCAGAAGGGCATCCGCGCGGCCGAGTCCATCTCGGACCACATCACGCTGAGGGCGTGCCCCGAGTTCTTCGAGCTGTCCTGCGAAGGGGACACGGATTCCGTCAGCCTCAGGCTCGAAGGGGACTCCGTCCAGTCCATAGACGCGGACTCGGAGGTCCAGAGCATGTTCCCGCTCGACTACTTCTCCAACATCGTCAAGGCGATCCCCGCCGGGACGGTCGTGAGGGTGGAGCTGGACAACGACTACCCCGTCAAGCTCGTGTTCGGCCTGGCGGACGGCCAGGTCAAGGTCAACTATCTGCTGGCGCCCAGGATCGAGAGCGATTGACCATGTCGACTTCCGACGTCGAGGAGCTCGCAAGGATCGCCAACCGCCTCAGGCTGGACGTCATCGAGATGACGTCGGCCGCCGGTTCGGGACACCCCGGCGGTTCGCTGTCCTCAGCGGACCTCATGGCGGTTCTGTACTTCGGGGGCGGCATGAACCACGACCCCTCCGACCCGTCCTGGGACGGGAGGGACCGCTTCGTGCTCTCCAAGGGGCACGTCGCGCCCGTGCTCTACGCGGCGCTCGCCGAATCCGGATACTTCCCGAGGGAGCAGCTGCTCACCCTGCGCAGGCTCGGCAGCAAGCTCCAGGGGCACCCCGTGCGCGGGAAGGTCCCCGGGGTGGAGATGTCCACGGGATCGCTGGGCCAGGGGCTCAGCATGGCCTGCGGGATAGCCCTCGCGGGGAAGATGGACGGCAAGGACTACCGCACGTTCTGCCTCCTCGGGGACGGGGAGCTGCAGGAGGGGCAGAACTGGGAGGCCGCGATGTTCGCGTCCCAGTACGGGCTGTCCAACCTCGTGGCGATAGTGGACCGCAACCGTCTGCAGATCACCGGCAACACCGAGGACGCGGTCGGACTGGACCCGCTCCCGGAGAAATGGAAGGCGTTCGGATGGAACGTCATAATCATCGACGGCCACGACATCCCCATGATACAGGAGGCGCTGGCCAAGGCGGCGGAGCCCGGAAGCAGGCCCACCGCGATCATAATGAACACGATCAAGGGCAAAGGGGTCTCGTTCATGGAGAACAACGCATCGTTCCACGGCAAGGCCGCCAACAGCGAGGAGCGCGAGATCGCCATCAGGGAGCTCACGGAGGAATCGGAATGACCGGGATGCCTCAGCGCAACTACTACGGGAAGGCGCTCGCCGAGCTGGCCTCGGAGGATCCGAGGGTCGTCGTCATGGACGCGGACCTCGCGGGATCCACCAAGACCTCCGATTTCCAGAAGGTCTGTCCCGAGAGGTTCGTGGAGGTCGGCATCGCGGAGCAGAACATGATCGGCATCGCCGCCGGTCTGGCCGCCTCCGGGAAGGTCGTCTTCGCATCCACCTTCGGCGTGTTCGCCACCGGGAGGTGCTGGGAGCAGATCAGGCTCGCCTGCGCCTATCCCAAACTCAACGTCAAGATCTGCGCCACCCACTGCGGCATCACCGTCGGGGAGGACGGCGCCTCGCACCAGGCCCTGGAGGACATGGCAATCATGAGGACGCTGCCCAACATGACCGTCCTCTGCCCCGCCGACGCCTACGAGGCGTTCGCGGCCACCAAGGCCCTCGCGGAATTCGACGGTCCGGCGTACATGCGCATGGGCCGCGCCGATTTCCCCATCGTCACCGAGGAGGGCGAGCCCTTCGTCATCGGCAAAGCGAAGCTGATGAGGGAGGGGAACGACGTCACGCTCATCGGGTGCGGTCAGATGACCGCCCTGTGCCTGCAGGCCGCCGAGATGCTGGAAGCGGAGGGCGTTTCCGCGGAGGTCCTCAACATCTCCACCATCAAACCCCTCGATTCCGAGGCAATCGCCGTATCCGTCTCCAAGACCGGATGCTGCGTCACCGCCGAGGAGCACAGCATCGTCGGCGGATTGGGATCCGCGGTCGCGGAGGTCCTCTGCGACCATTGCCCAGCGCCTCTCGAGAGGGTCGGCACCATGGACACCTTCGGCGAGTCCGGGAAGCCGGACGAGCTCATGGCCAGATACGGCCTCACCGCCGAGCACATAGCGGACTCGACCCGCAAATCCATTTCAAGGAAGCGATTCTGATGAAGATATTCATAGACACAGCCAATCTGGACATGATCAAGGAGATCAACAGCTGGGGGATCCTGGACGGGGTCACCACCAACCCCAGCCTGATCGCCAAGGAGGGCGTGGACGTCAGGACGAGGGTCAAGCAGATCGCGGAGATCGTCGACGGGCCCATCTCGGCGGAAGCGATGTCCACCACCGCCGAGGAGATGGTGAAGGAGGGACGCGAGCTCGCGGCAATCCACCCCAACATCAACGTCAAGCTGCCCATGTGCGTCGAGACGCTGAAGGCCACCAAGATCCTCTCCTCCGAGGGCATCAGGGTCAACGTCACCCTGATCTTCTCCCCGCTCCAGGCGCTCCTGGCCGCCAAGGCCGGCGCGGCGTTCGTGTCCCCCTTCGTGGGACGCCTGGACGACATCGGGCAGTACGGATCCGACCTTGTGCAGGAGATCATGGCGATCTTCAACCTCTACGGGTTCGGAACCGAAGTGATCGCGGCTTCCATCAGGGGACCCAACCACGTCCTCGACGCGGCCCTGTGCGGATGCGACATCGCGACCATCCCGTACGACACCCTGAAGAAGATGATCAGCCACCCGAAGACGGACGAGGGCATCGCCAAGTTCGTCGCGGACTACGAGAAATCCAAGAAGAACTGACCATGGCGGAGATCGCGATCGCGGGAGGCGGTCCGGCGGGAAGCGCATGCGCCGCACTCCTCGCGCGCGGTCACGACGTCACGGTCTACGAGGAGCATCCCCGCATAGGGGAGCCGGTGCAGTGCGCCGGCCTCCTGTCGGATGCGGCGGTGCGCCTGTCGGGGGTCTCCCCCGACTTTTTCTCCACGCTGTACGGCGCGGAGGTCGTCCTCCCGAACGGTTCGGAGATCACCGTGAGGTCCCGTTCCCCCAAGGCCAGGACGGTCGACCGCAGGCAGTTCGATTCGCTCCTGGCGGAGCGCGCGGCCGATGCCGGCGCCGTGTACCGGATGGGGGAGCGCGTGCAGTCCCTGTCGGTCGGCGCCGACGGGGTCGATGTGGTCGCATCATCCGGATCCGGACGCGCCGACCTGGTCATCGGCGCCGACGGGCATTCCTCCGTGGTCGCATCGTCGCTGGGCAGGAACGCCCCTCCGGAATACCTGAGGGGCATCCAGGCGGATGTGGCCCGCAGGATGGACCTGGAGGACATGTTCAGGATAAGGATGGGTTCGCGCTACGCGCCCGGTTTCTTCACATGGGAGATCCCCTGCGGGGATTTCACCAGGATCGGGCTGTGCGTATCGTGGTCGGAGGGACCGCCGAGCCGGTACCTCAAGAGGCTGCTGTCGGACATCGGCGCGGAGGACCGCGTCACGGCCATGAGCTGCGGCAAGATCCCCATCGGGCGCAGGAGGACGATATCGTCGGACCGCGTCATGCTCATCGGGGATGCCGCCTCGCAGGTGAAGCCGGTATCCGCCGGAGGCATCTACCCGTCCATGGTGGCTGCTCCGATCTTAGCGGACGTGGCCGATCGCGCGCTGGGGACCGGGGACCTGTCGGCGGGGACGCTGAAGGAGTACGACCGGCGCTTCTACGGCACCCTGGGGAAGGAGCTCAGGAACGGCTACAGGCTCAGGAGGATGTTCGCCAGGATGGACGACGACGACCTGGACCGCGCAGGCGCATACGCTTCGAGGCCCAGCGTCAGGAGGGTCCTGGACGGCATGGACCTCGACGATCCGTCCGCGGTGATCCCGCGCCTTCTCCGCGATCCGCGCACCGCTTTCCCCGGGATATTCACGCTGGCGAGGTGCCTGATATGAGGCGCGTGCCGGCGGCCAGGATCCCTTCCGCGGAAGCGGGACCGATCATCAGGAGGCTGATGGACTCCGGACGCGTGGACATCCACGCCAAGATCTCGAAGGACGGCGGTTTCCGTCTGGTGCCGATACTGCCGGAGTTCGTCCCCGAGGTGGAGGCGATGGGGTACGAGGTGTCGGAGACCGATTCCCATTCGCTGGACCGCAGGAGCCCCCAGGAGAGGGTCGCCGCCGAATTGAAAGGGATAGTTCCGGAAGGCATCCTCCCGGACCATTGGGAGTTCGTGGGGGATATCGTCATACTCAAGCTGGGTCACGCCTGCAGGCCGTATCTGAAGGAGATCGGCGAGGCGTACGCCAAGGTATTGGACGCCAAGACCGTCTGCGCCGACGTCCACGGCGTGTCCGGGGAGTTCCGCAGGCCCAGCATGGAGGTCATCTACGGCTCCGAGACGGAATCCGTCCGTCTCGAGAACGGGATCCATTACAGGTTCGACGTCACCAAGGTGATGTTCGCCTCCGGGAACACCGACGAGCGCATGAGGATGCGCCGTCTGGACTGTTCAGGGGAGACCGTGGTCGACATGTTCGCCGGCATAGGGTACTTCACCCTCCCGCTGGCGAAGTTCTCGGGCGCCCGCAGGGTGTTCGCCTGCGAGAAGAATCCCGAATCATACCGTTATCTGGTCCAGAACGTGATCGGCAACGAGGTGGATGGTGTCGTCATCCCCATCCTGGGGGACAACAGGGCGATCCCGGGGGCCGGGTTCGCAGACAGGATCCTGATGGGCTATGTGCAGACGACGTCGGAGTTCGTCCCGACCGCTCTCAGACTGATACGCGAGGGCGGGATCATCCACTATCACGACACGTTCCCCGTGGGGGAGCAGGCCGAGAGGGTGGATGCGGTATTCGGGCCCCTGTGCGAGTACGAGGTGCTCGGCATACGCGAGGTGAAGTCCTTCGCCCCGTCGATCTCGCATTACGTCGCCGACATCAGGATAGTTTCTCGGTCGATCCGCTCGCCACGAGCAGGGTGTTCATCGCATCGCGGTACTTGTCGCCCCCAGCCGCGATCACCGATTTCGCGAACGGCGCGAGATACTGAGCGAGATCCATCTCGTCGTGGGACAGCTTCAGCGCGGGTTCGGCGCCGGTGGCGATCATGAATGCGGCCGCGACCGAACGGGACCTGTTGTCCTTCAGCGGGAGTTTCCCGGCGGTCTCGATGACCATCGCCGAACCTCCGACCTTCGCGGATTTGGCGAGCTTGTCGGCGAGCTGCGTGACCGGCCCCGGTCTCTTGAACTCAGGGAGCGAAGCGACCACGTCGGCGCTGAGGAATCTGTTGTACGCCTCGGCGAGGACGACCCCGGGCTGACCCCTGGAGACATCGCCCATGGAGTCCGCGGTGCGGGCGTCGGTGTGGGCCGTGATGATCCCCTTCCAGTCCGCCTCCCACAGCATCGCCAGCGCCTCGGAGGCCTTGGCGGTCTTGATGACGACGGCCCTGCTGTTCGATGAAAGGAACTTCCTGAGGGCGTCGATGTCCCTGGGGTCACCCTCGAGAGCGGAGATGAACGATTCGAGGTCGGACCCGTAGTTCTTGCTCCCGATGATGTACGTGGAAGACGAACCCTCCTTGAGGTCGCCGAGCTTGGACCTCTTGACGGCGGAGACGATGTTCGCATCGGTCACCTTGCCGACCATGTAGTCCTTCAGTTTGTCGCCCGTGATGACCTCGACATCCTTCTCACCCGCGGAGTGGTACTTGTGCCTCACGCGCACCTCGATGTCGTCCATCGGATCCACGGCGGCCAGCCTGGACACGATGTACATCAATGTGGACATATCCCTGGCGCAGTTCTCGCAGATCGAGACCGTCTGGTTCAGCGACTTGATGTGGATCTCCAGTATGGCGGAGGCCTCGTGACCGCAGGATATCCCGTCGTCAGGGAACTCGTACGGCGTCTCCCAGAACGTGTCGTAAAGGTAGTCCTCGGGCATGTTGGGGTCGTCCGAGCAGACGAGCCCGTCGCCGAATGAGTACAGGTGGAGCTTGTGCCTCTTGACGTGGTCCGAATAGAGCAGCAGCCTCTTCTTCGGGTCGTCGTAGTACTGGCATCCGATGAGCTTGGTGGCGTTGACGGTCCCGCGGACCGCGTAGGACACCGTCTCCCCTCCGAGTTTCCCGGAAGCGAGGAGCGGGACGGATCCCGCCGCCGCCAGGGACACGGTCCCGGCGTAGGCGCGGACGATGTCGTCCCCGCCGAATCTGGATGCCTCCTTGATCAGAGCGTCCGGATTGTCCTTGATCTTATGGAGCCCGTCGATCTGTTTGAACGGCTTGTCGAAGGCGCATTTCCTGCAGTTGCCGGCGCAATGCGGCCTGAGGATGCCGGGATTGTCGGAGAGGGCCCTGGACTTGTCGAGGAGGTCCTCCTCCAGCCTCTTGGACGTGTGCTTGACGCCCCTCATCCTTATGCGCTTCTTCTGCTGAGCCATACGCCCCCCTAATCATTCGTCTTAGTAAAATATGGCGATTCTACCGTCGCTTGGAGCGATGCGTCCGAAACCGTCATATCGGACACATCCATACAATGGTCGGAATCGCAATGGAGTCGCATTTCGAGATGTCGGTGCGGGCGATGCTGGCCCGCGAGCCGTTCCGTTACAGGGGAGTTCCGGAGGAGGAGCTTCAGCTGTACTGCCGCGCGCTCACCCACGACAGCGCCGGCGACGGGAAGCCGGTGGAGTCCTACGAGAGGCTGGAGTTCCTGGGGGATGCGGTCCTCGAGCTGATCGCCTGCGAGGAGGCGTACCGCAGCGGGGCGCCGGACGAGGGCGCCATGACCGACATCAAGCAGGACTGGGTGGCGAACGAGAGGATATCCGAGAGGGTGCTGGCGTACGGTCTGGACATCGACGGCGTCATGCGCGTCGGCGGAGGCCATATGGACCACGGCGGGAGGCACATCCTGAGCGAGAACATGAGGGCCGACTGCTTCGAGGCGCTCCTGGCCGTCGTGTATCTCACCAAAGGGTTGGAGGAGGCCCGGCGCATCGCCAGGGAAGTCGTCCTCGCCGACCGGCCGTCGGAATGATCGCGTCGGTTCCAGGACTCGCGTTCTTCAGGAGAGGTGTCGTGGGCATCCTCCACGTCCCTGAGGAAATCGGGGTCACCTAGCAGGTACAGGGTTTCCAGTATCGACTCCCATTCGTCCTCGGACAGCATCACGACGTCGCCCTGTCCGGATGAGATGGTGATGACATCTCCCGCGAGGGCCCTGTGCACCAGTTCATCGAGGCGTCCGCAGGCTTCTTCAACACCCACTGTGGTCATGCAAGGGATAATATCGAATCATATGTAAAAACGTATTCATCTGGCTTCCGTCGGTGCGGGGACGTCATTCATTATAGGGCACCTCGGCGATACCTGGGCCGTGACCATGATCGGAGACACGGCGGAGAAGATACGCAGCATGGAGATCCGCGGGGCCGGACGCATCGCCAGGGCCGGCGCGGATGCCCTGAAGGTTTTCGCTGACACTTACGAGGGCGATTCCCTGGAAACGTTCCTGAGCGATCTCGATCGCTCGTGCGATACGCTCCTCGCATCGCGTCCCACGGCCGTGTCCCTGTGGAACGGTGTCCACGCGTCCGTGCGCGGCGCCCATGACGCATCCTCCCTCGAGGAGGCCCTCTCCCTCGTCTCCGGGAACGCCGCGAGGTTCTGCCGCAGGTCCGAGATGGCTGTCGAAGAGATAGCGAAGATCGGCGCCAGGCGCATCCAGGACGGCGACGTCATCCTGACCCACTGCAACAGCAGCGCCGCCCTCGGAGTGATCAAGGAGGCCCACCGCCAGGGCAAGGACATCAGGGTCTACGCCACCGAATCCCGCCCTTGGAGGCAGGGGATCCTGACGGTCAACGAACTCGCCGATGCCGGGGTGGACGTCACGCTGGTGATCGACAGCGCCGTCAGGTCCGTTATGAAGAAGGTCGACAAGGTCTTCGTCGGAGCCGACACCGTCACGTCGCAGGGGGCGCTGATCAACAAGGTCGGCACCTCCCAGCTCGCGTTGGCCGCGCACGAAGCGCGGGTGCATTTCTACGTGTGCGCCGAGACCTACAAGTTCTCGCCGATGACGCTCTTCGGCGATGCCGTCACCATAGAGGAGCGCGATGTGTCCGAGGTGGTCAGGCCCGGGGAGGTCCGCGATTCGGTCAAGATTTTCAATCCGGTGTTCGACAGCACGCCCGCCGCGTACATCGACGCCATCGTCACGGAGGTGGGGATGATGAGTCCCGGATCCGTGTACGGCGTCATGGTGGGCCAGCTGGGGGACGGGATTTTCAGGAAGGAGTGATTCAAATGGAGAGCTATTCGTATCTGCACCTCGGGGAGCCCGAGGACCCCGACAGGAACGTCGTGTGCAAGTACCGCGTCACGACGGACCTTCCGATGGAGAAGGCCGCCGAGGCCATAGCGGCGGAGCAGTCCACGGGGACGTGGACCGGCATCTCCACCTTGGACCATTCGATATTCGACGATCTGGGTGCCAGGGTGACATCCATCGACGGCGACATGATCGTCTGCGAGTTCCCGGCCGAGGATTTCAGCATCGAGACCGGCGCCGTGCCACAGATACTGAGCGTCATCGCGGGGAACCTGTTCGGGTTGGGGGCGCTGAAAGCCGTGAGGTTGGAGGACGTCACGTTCCCGAAGAGCATCCTGGAGCAGTTCAAGGGGCCGAAGTTCGGCGCCGAAGGGATAAGGAAGGCGCTGGACAGGCCCGAGGAGCCCCTGGTCGGGACCATCGTGAAGCCGAAGATCGGACTGTCCCCGGAGAGGACCGCCGAGTACGTGTACGAGGCGGGTTCCGGAGGATTGACCAATTCCAAGGACGACGAGACCCTGGTGGACCAGCCGTTCTGCCCGATAGAGGACAGGACGCTCCGCGTGTCCGAGGCATTGGACAGATTGGAAGCCGAGGGGCACAGGATGATGCACGCCGTGAACATCAGCACCAGGAGCGACAGGATCCTGGAGCTGGCCGACAGGGTGCAGTCGTGGGGCGCCAGGGAGCTGATGATCGATGTGGTCACCTGCGGATTCGGATGCCTCCAGGCCCTTGCCGAGGATCCCTCGATAAAGGTGCCGATCCACGTCCACCGCACGATGCACGGGGCGTTCACCAAGGATCCGCGCCACGGGGTGAACATGCTCGTCCTGACGAAGCTGGCCCGCATGGTCGGAGGCGATGCGCTGCACATCGGGACCCTCGGGGTCGGCAAGATGGCCGCGGGGGCCCACGACGACAGCAACCTGAGGGCGTGCCTCGGGGACGACGTTCCGTACAAGACGGTCATGCCCGTGTGCTCTGGAGGGGTCCATCCCTCGCTCGTGGGGGAGATCGTGAAGCGTTCAGGAATGGACGTGCAGATACAGGCCGGAGGAGGCGTCGCGGGGCATCCCGGAGGCGTCAGGGCAGGCGCAATGGCGATGAGCCAGGCCGTACGCGCGGCGTACGAAGGGATCCCGGCGCAGGAGTATGCGAAGACGCACCCCGAGCTGGCGGTCGCATTGGAGAAGTGGCCTGCGAAGAATTGATTTTACGTACGTCGGATGCGGGTTCCTCCATCCCATCAACGATGTTTGGACCCCCATCCGTCATAGATATCGGATGCTTCAAACCTAACGCATAGGTTGGTGGCATCCATATCGTTTTAGCAAACCTATTTCAATCATTCATGATATTATGCAATCATGGAGCCTTTTCGCACCGGTCACAGCGAGTTCAGATACTTCAGGGAGGAGGGTGCCTATTACGTTGATAAAACCCTCTTGGTCAAGGATCTACTAGACAATTACGAGGACGGCATCTTCATCATGACTCATCCTCGTGGATTTGGCAACACAATGAACTTGTCCATGCTCGACGCTTTCTTCAATGTCAAATACAAGGACAATTCATGGTTCGACGGTCTGGCGATCTCAGAGCATCACGAGTATGACGAATTCAAGAACGCATTCCCGGTCGTTCGCATGGATATGAGTTCTCATTGGCCGGACAATTACGACAAGTTCCTGTCAAAGTTCCGCTTCGAAATAAGAGAGGTATTCGGTGAACACAGATATCTGCTGGAGAAGCCGAATAAGAATGTCGAGGAGATCTTCAAGAAAGTGGATGAAGGCAGTATGACGGCTTCCGAGCTCATGGATTCGCTGATGGATCTCGCCAACATGTTGGCTGAATACCATGGAGTGAATCCCGTCGTTCTCATCGATTACTACGATCGTCCGCTGTATAATGCGTTCGGGGACGAATCGTATGAGGCGATCCATGATTTCATGAGAATCCTGCTTTCCAGAATTGAACTTCGTAGCAAAGCCTGGATGGTATACGTCTCGGGCGTCGTGCCCGTTTCCACGACGTACGGCTATAGGGATGACCCGCGTCTTACGATATCCACCGTTACCACAGATTTCTGCAGCGAGCGTTTCGGTTTGACCCGCGGAGAATTGGAGGCTGTTTTAGAATATCGTCATCGTCCAGAAATGGCGAAGACACTTTGGAAATGGTACGGAGGTTACCGTTTCGGACAGACGGAAATATGCAATCTGAGTTGCGTTTTCAACTGTATCAACTGGGGGTGGAGTTTTTCCAAGATATGGGCAGACTCATACAATACGATCCAATTGAGAAATCTCCGGGGTAGCATCGATTCTGTGAATTACAGGGATGTGTTGACATTGGTCTCGGGAGGATCAGTCAGGATACATATCGGCAATGAGTTCCATTTCAGCTGGAAAGCCGACTCAGGCGAGCATCTGTATCAGCTCATGGTCGCATCCGGGTATCTCAGGGCCGTTCAGGTAGATGACGGGTTGTACGACGTCTCATTCCCCAACAGCGAGGTTCTGAGTGTAATGGGCGACCTGATTCGTACAGTGTATAATGGCTCCGATTATCTCAGACGGTTTGATAATGCGTTGATGGGGGAAGATGCGGAAGTGGCGACCTATGCGTTGAAGGACCTGATACACCACGCAGCAAAGGAACTCAGGACGTGCGCGTGCAAGGGAATCGTCGCGATGTGGGCCAACAATCTGGTCGGCAAATGCAATATAACGGTGGGTCCGGAAACGCATCGCGGTCGGATAAGAATCATCGCTGAGCCGAAGCAACATACGCGGCCGAGCATCGTGATGGAGGTGTGCGACGTAGGTCCGAAAAGATCGTTGAAAGCAACGTCGAAAGCCGTGATGAAGCGGATTGTGGACGATCAATACCACGAGGGGAAGAAGGGCAGGACGGTCATGGTCGCGCTCGCATACTCGGGCGAGAAGGTCGAGATACGCATCCAATCCGCGAAGGACGGGATTCTATCGCAAGAGGGGTCGCGATCGGCCTTTACATTCCTGCCATCATCAATATAGGCGCCCGCCGATACTCCTGCATGAAGCTGACCGTCGTCTATTACGACGTGGACGTCGCCGAACCCGTGGTCCTCATGCACGAGGACGACTGCACGGCCATCGGCGTGAAGGAGAACGACAGGGTGTCCATCACCGGGCCGAAGAGCGCCGTCGCCCTCGTCACATGCTCGGACACACTCGTCGACCGCGGGAAGGTGCTGATGCCCGGCACCGTCATGGAGCGCTGCGGCGTGCGCGAGGGGGACGAGGTGGAGATCGCCTACTCCAGCAAACCGGACTCCGTCCGTTCGATCCGCAGGAAGATGGACGGGGAGAAGCTCTCCAGGGAGGAGATCGAGGCCATCGTGTCGGACATCCTGGAGAACAAGCTGTCGAAGATCGAGATCTCCGCTTGGCTCACCGCCCTGTACATCAACGGCATGGACATCGACGAGATCGCCGATTTCACTAAGGCCATGGCCCACACGGGGGACATAATCAAATTCGACAGGCAGCCCGTGTTCGACTTCCACAGCTTCGGCGGGGTCCCCGGGAACAAGATCACGCCCATCGTGGTGTCCATCGTGGCCGCAGCGGGCGTCATGATCCCGAAGACATCGTCGCGCGCCATCAGCAGCGCCTGCGGGACGTCGGATTTCGTCGAGACGTTCTGCAACGTGGAACTCGATGTCGACACCCTCAAGCGCGTCGCGGAGGACGTCGGCGGGGTGTTCGCGTGGGGAGGCGGGATGAACATCGCGCCGGTCGATGACATGGTCATCAAGATCGAGCATCCGCTCGGCATCAACCCCAGGGCGCAGATGCTCGCATCCATCATGAGCAAGAAGCTGGCCATCAGCGCGAACTACCTGCTGGTGGACATCCCCATGGGTTCCGGGACCAAGGTCCCGACCATAGAGGAGGCCAGGGCGTACTCCAGGGACCTGATGGACCTGGGGGAGAGGCTGGACATGCACATCGAGTGCGCCATAACGTATGCGGACCAGCCCGTGGGTTCCGCGGTGGGTCCGATACTCGAGGCCAGGGAGTGCATCTCGATCCTCGAGGGTTCGAAGCATCCGGCGAGCGTCATCGAGAAGGCCTGCGACTGCGCCGGCATAATCCTGGATATGGCCGGGATCCCGGGAGGGGCGGCCAAGGCCAGGGAGATCCTGGAGTCGGGAGCCGCGCACAAGAAGTTCATGGAGATCGTCGTCGCGCAGGGAGGCAGGCCGGACCTGAAGTCCGAGGACCTCGTTCCGGGACGGTTCAAGGAGGATGTCGTGGCGTCCAAGTCCGGATACGTGCATTCGATCAGGAACAAGGACATCGTCGCCATAGCGAAGGCTGCCGGGGCACCTAACGACAAGGGCGCCGGCATGCTCCTCTACAAGAAGAAGGGCCAGAGGGTCGAGGCAGGGGAGGCGCTGTTCACGATATACGCGGACAACGAGGCCAAGCTGAGGCGCGCCCGCGAGACCGCCATCAAGTACCCGCCGGTGGAGATCGAGGGCATGCTGATCAAGAGGGTGTCCGCGGTCGGCGTCAGGAGATGAAGCTCTACTACACCGTGGACGTCGACAGGGACGTCAATATCCGGATCCCGGGGCGGAAGGAAGCGGGTTCCATCGACAGGGGGGCCGGCACGGCCCCCCGCTTCGGCTCCTCGCACAGGGGGCTGAGGAACACAACGGACATGCTGGACGTCCTGGGGATGAAGGGGACGTTCTTCATCGAGGGCATGACCGCCGAGATGATCGACTGTTCCGGTGTGTCCGGGCACGGGATCGGGATCCACGGGTACGACCACGAGGACCTGACATCGCTGTCCGATACCGAACTGGAGGAGACGGTCCGCATGGCCGTCGACGCCGTCACCGACAACGCGGGGAGGCCGACGTGCTCCCGCGCTCCGTACATGACCGCCGACGACCGCGTCCTGAAGGCTTTCCGCGATGTCGGCATCCGCACGGATTCGTCGTTCTACACTCCCGTCGGAGGTTCGACAAAGCCGTACGACATCGACGGTACGCTCGAGGTCCCGGTGCCGAAGGCGAAGGACGCCTCCGGGAAGACGATAGTGGCATACCTTTGGCCGATGCACGAGGGGAAGCGTTCTCCCGAGGATTACATCGAGATGGCCAAGTCCATCGACGGTCCGATGGTCCTCGCGGACCACTCCTGGCACATGGTGGAGACCAGGGACGGCGGTCCCATAGGGAAGGAGAGGGAGAAGCAGGAGATCGAGAAGGTGTCTAGGATCCTCGAAGGCATCGCGGACCTCGGTTTCGAACCGTCCGTCCTCCGATGCTCCATAGACCCAGATTGCTTCTCGCGACTCTCGGGACGGCTCCAATCCGATCGACCCCTGTACGGTTTCTTGCGGTCGAACCCTGCTTTTCGTACGCGCACTCTTATAGGACACGCGCGTTAGACGGTCAGAAACGAGGTGGACG
>CAVABN010000004.1:0-48682 GCA_963586845.1 Bifidobacteriaceae bacterium | reverse complement strand
GAGATCTCCGCCGAGGAGATGGCCATCATGCCCGGCATGGAGATGATCGCCGCCCTGTTCTACGTGAACCAGTTCGAGGAGAACGGGATGTACGACGTGGTGGTCATGGACACCGCCCCCACCGGGGAGACGCTGAGGCTCCTCAGCTTCCCGGACGTCACCAACTGGTACCTCGACAAGGGCTACTCCATGGTCAGGAAGCTCATGAGGATCGCGAAGGCCACCGTGGGCAAGTTCATGGACATGCCCCTGCCGTCCGACGAGGTCATGGAGAGCGTCGAGGAGATCAAGGACACGATGTCCAAGGTCAAGAGCATCCTCGAGGACCCGGAGAGGACCACAGTCAGGCTGGTGCTCAACCCCGAGAAGATGGTCATCCGCGAGACCATGCGCGCATACACGTATCTGAGCCTCTACAGCAAGAACGTGGAGGCGTTGGTCGTCAACAGGGTCCTGCCTCCGGAGGCATCCGATTCGCCGTTCCTGGCGGACAAGATGAAGGAGCAGGAGGAGAACATGGAGATGATCCACAACGCCTTCGACCCCATGCGCATCATGACCTGCGAGATGATGAGGACCGAGCTCCGCGGGGAGACCAAGCTGAGGGAGATGGCGGACATGGTGTTCGGCGACGGGGATCCCGCCGAGGTGTACTCCGGAGCGAGCCCCATGGCCTTCTCCACCGTCGACGGGAAGGACATCCTGGAGCTCAGGATGCCCTTCGTGGACAGCCGCGACGTCGAGCTGTTCAGGATCGACCCGTCCACGCTGATGGTCCACGTGGGGAGCCAGAAGCGCAACATCCAGCTGCCCGACGTGCTCGTCCATTCGGACATCGACGGGGCAGAGTTCAAGGACGATAAGCTCATTATCAGGTTCAGGAGGCAGTTCCCATGACAGGCGATGAAGAGTTTCAGGAGTTCGTTCGTTGCAACAGGGACCTCATCGAGAGGATGATCGCCCTGCAGAAAGGCGCGGCCGAGGGTTTCATCGGAGCGGAGAAGGACATGGCCAGGGAGGCCTACGGCCAGGCGAGGGATTTCGCGGGGTACGGCAGGGCCAGGACCGAGGACGCCTTCAGATCGGCCTACACGGCGTTCACCGACCCCGAGGTCCAGAGGCATTTCATGAACATGGGGATGGAGTTCTTCATGGGCATGTCCGCGCTGATGCAGAGGGCGCCCATGCCTGAGTTCATGAGGGAGGGGATCTCGACCACGGAGTCCAACATGAGGGCCTCCGCGTGCAGGTCCAACGCCGATTGCGGCGCCAGGAGGTCCCCGCAGAAGGTGGACATCTCCAACTCCGAGGACAAGAGGGACGTGCCCGACGACGTGTTCAAGGGCACCGAGGAATGAATCCCGGATTCGGGGAGTCGGCCGTCGCATTGGCGAGGTCGGCCGTCCGTTCCGAGGTCTCCGGTTCGGAGGTCATGCCGATCCCGTCGGACCCGCGCTTCGCGGAGCCGTCGGGCGCGTTCGTCACCCTCAACGTGCATCCGTCGGGGGATCTGCGCGGATGCATCGGATACCCGCTGCCGTCGATGCCGTTGGGCGAGACCATCGTGGAATCGGCGCGCGCCGCGTGCCACGACCCCAGGTTCCCCCCGCTGTCATCGGGGGAGACGGATTCGGTGACCGTGGAGGTCACCGTCCTGTCCGTTCCGGAGGAGATCGCATTCTCGGATCCGACGGAACTGCTGAGGTCCGTCGTCGTGGGGCGCGACGGGCTCATTCTGGAATTCAGGGGATGCAGGGGCCTCCTGCTCCCGCAGGTGCCGACGGAGTACGGGTGGGATCCCAGGACGTATCTGGAGCACCTGAGCATGAAGGCCGGGCTGCCCCCGGACGCCTGGACGTATCCCGGCGTCAGGGTGTGGGCTTTCACCGGGGAGGTATGGGCCGAGAGGTCTCCGAACGGTCCGGTGGAGGGATCGAGATGACCGATATCGATACCGTGTTGGAAGGAAGGGCGCTGATCGACGGGGAGCTCAGATACACCGAGGTGGGGATCTCCGAGGAGGGGCGCATCGTCGCCGCAGGGAGCTACGTCTCCGGCGGCGAGAGGAGGGTCGACATAGGGACCAGCGGGATAATGGTCCCCGGATTCATCGACCCGCACGTGCATCTCCGCGATCCCGGGATGACCGCCAAGGAGGATTTCGGAACGGGGACCATGGCCGCGGTGCATGCCGGCGTGACGTGCGTGTACGACATGCCCAACACGAAGCCCCCCGTCACCGACGTCCGGACGTTCAACGAGAAGAAGGCCGCCGTCCGCGGGAAGGCGGTCACCGACTACGGGCTCTTCGCGGCGGTGACGCCGGGGATCAACGCCCGCATGCTATCGCCCCTGGTCGTGGGATTCAAGCTGTTCATGGGCTCCACCACAGGCAACATCCTTCTGGACGATGACGAGGAGCTGATCCCCGCCGTCAGGGACGTCCTCGCAACGGGGAGGAGGATGTCGGTCCACGCGGAGGACGACCATCTGATAACGAAGGAGGAGGAGCGCTGCTGCAGGGACCACCTGCGCAACCGTCCCGCATCCGCCGAGACCAACGCGATCTCGCGTCTCGCATCCAATTTCAGGGGTTCGGCGATCAACATCTGCCACATAACCACAGTCGAGGGCGCGGAGATGGCGGAGGCCGCCGGGTTCTCGACGGAGATCACCATGCACCACATGACCTTCGACGTCGATAGGTTCCCGGGGGCGGAGTACAAGGTCAACCCGCCGATCCGGACCGCGGATGTCCGCGACGGACTCCGCAGGAGGTTCCTGGCAGGAGGGTTCGACATGATCGGCACCGACCATGCGCCGCACACCGCCGCCGAGAAGGAGCAGGAGTTCGGGGCCGCCCCGTCGGGGATACCCGGCGTGGAGACCGCCATGCCGATGGTCATGGAGATGGTCCGCAGGGGGGACCTCCCCCTGGCGGAGGCCGTCCGCATGGGTTCCGAGGAGGCGGGGAGGCTGTTCGACGTCCCCAAGGGACGCATCGCCGAAGGGTACGACGCGGACATCGCGATCTTCGATCTGAGATCCTCGTCGAAGATAGACGTCGGGCGTCTGCACAGCAGATGCGGCCATTCCCCCTACGCGGGATACGATGCGGTGTTCCCCAGGGATGTCATCCTGAGGGGAAGCCTTCAAGTACGCGACGGAGAGTTCTGCGGCGAACCCATCGGGAGGGACGTCCGTGGAAACCGATATCGATTATTCCGAGATAGCAGGCAGAGCGATCGAATGTCCGCCGGAGTGCGGCATGTGCTGCCTCTGCCAGCCGGAGGTCCTGCCCGACGAGCGTCCGTTCTTCAAGAAGAACCATCCGAACTGCCTCGTGAGATCGCGCGGTCCGGAGCACTATACCGCGCTGGCGCTCAAGAAGGGTCGCGGGTCCTGCGTGTTCCTGAACGGTAGGAGATGCTCTGTCTATCAGAACCGCCCCACCTACTGCAGGCAGTTCCCGTTCCACCTCTACGCGGGGGACAGGCTCCAGGTGGAGCTCGACCTCTCCTGCAGGGGCGCGTGGACCGGGCGCGGCGTCAACGCCATGGATGAGGCGCGGGCCATAGTCGCGGCCGCCCAGCCCAGGATAGCCGACGCCTTGGAGGAATCCAGGGCGGTGTATTCGGAGTTCTATTCCAACTGCAGGGAGGCCGGCGTCATGGCCGACCCGTCCGGACTCAGGATGTCCGTGTCCGAGAACATCGACATGTTCACCGACATGGGATGCCTCAGCAGGATGATGGACATGGCCCAGCTGGAGCCGATAATGTCCCTCCGCGCGGTCCAGCCGGAGAGGAGCCCGGATATGAAGGCCCTGGAGGAAGCGGGGATGGACGCCGCCATGGAGTCCATGTCGTCCGACGATCCCCTGAGCGTGCCCGTGTATTGCGATCCGCAGTGGAACTGGAACATGTTCATGGCCGTGGACGGGAAGATCGAGTGGATGGTCATGGACGACGAGGGCGAGCTGCACCACAAGGCGTTCGCCGAGGCGTCCGACATCGAGCTCAGGGTGCCCGACAGGGACGGCATCGCCGTGCTGAGGGATTACGTCAACACCCTGAACGGCAGGGACAGCTTCATGGGGAGCGTCTTCGCCATGATGCACGAGGTCGGTTACGAGGACGACATGTCGAACTCGTACTACGGATCCATGTGCGTGACCGTGATGGACCTGATCTGGAGGATGTCCATGCTGGACAGCTTCATGGGCGTCGGGTGCGGGGCCGAGGGCATGAGGGAGGCCATCATCTTCTACGACATGGACCGTCTGGATGCGCCCACGATAGGCGGGTTCGTCTGACGCGATACCTTCTTATAACCCCTGCATATTGGTGTCGCCTAGTAGCCGTATAAACGTCCTATCCCGCACGTGCGGGAGAGGTTGCGGCATTCACGATTCATGGAGTGATGATCATGGGAAAGGGAACACCGGCACAGGGAAAACACAACAAGTTCAAGACTCACATCCCCTGCCGCAGGTGCGGCAAGCGCGCGTACCACGTCAGGAAAGGCGTCTGCGCCTCCTGCGGGTACGGCAAGACCGCCACGATGAGGACCTACAGCTGGGCCAAACTCCGCGACTGATCCGAAGGGGATCCGGATGACAGGGCCAAAGCACAGCTGCGGCGTGGTCGGCATCAGCGCCGACTACGACGTCGCCGCTTCCATTCATACGGCCCTGATGATCATCCAGAACCGCGGTCAGGAGAGCGCCGGCATCTCTGTTTTCGACGGCGCCTCCATAAACACGCTCAAGGGCAACGGTCTCGTCACCGTCGCCCTCCCCATGGACGAGGTCAGGTCCCTTCTGGGACACGTCGGCGTCGGCCATGTGAGGTATTCCACCACGGGATCCAAGAGCATCATCAATGCTCAGCCGCTCACCGTGATGACCAACTTCGGCACCGTCGCCGTCGCTCACAACGGCGACATCACCAACTTCGCCGAGCTGAAGGAGAAGTACATGAAGGAGGGCTGGACCTTCCTCACGGACTCCGACAGCGAGCTGGTCACGAAGCTCATGGGCAAGTACATGACGCTGTACAACGACCCCGTCAAGGCCATCAGGGCGACGATGGGGGAGCTGGACGGCGCGTACGCGCTCACCATGATCATCAACGACAGGCTCTTCGCGATACGCGACCCCTACGGGTTCAGGCCCCTGTGCATCGGCAGGCTCGAAGGGGGATACATCGCCGTGTCCGAGAGCGCTGCGATAGACACGCTCAACGGGGAGTTCGTCCGCGACGTGCAGCCCGGGGAGATCTGCGAGATCACCAAGGATACGTTCAAGATCTATCCGGCCGTGGCGCAGCACCCCAGGTCCTACTGCATGTTCGAGTGGGTGTACTTCGCGAGGCCCGACTCCGTCATAGACGGGAGAGGGGTCTACGACGTCAGGAGGAGCATCGGAGTGATATTGGCGAGGGAGTGCCCCGCCGATGTCGACCTCGTCATGCCGGTCCCCGATTCCGGACGCGCCCATGCGATCGGATACTCCGTGGCCACGGGCATCCCGTACGAGGAGGGGTTCATGAAGAACCGCTTCGCGGACAGGACGTTCATCATGCCCGACCAGAAGCAGAGGGAGACGGCCGTCTCCATGAAGATGAACCCGATCAGGAGCACCGTCGAAGGCAAGCGCATCCTGATCGTGGACGACAGCATCGTCAGGGGGACCACCCTGAAGAAGCTCGTCCACATGCTCCGCAAGGCCGGAGCGAAGGAGGTCCATGTCAGGATCGGCAGCCCGCCGATCATCGCGCCGTGCTACTACGGCGTGGACATGAAGAACAGGGACCAGTTCATCGCGACCCGCCACAGCGTCGAGGAGATCAGGGAGATCATCGGCGCCGACAGCTTGGGATACATAAGCATCGAGGGTCTGGTGGAAGCGCTCGGATTCAAGGAGTGCGACCTCTGTCTCGCCTGCGTGAACGGCAAGTATCCCACTCCGATCCCGGGCGAGGTCCACAGGTTCCAAACACAGCTCCACGCCGATTTCGGCGGGCAGGAAACGGATAGGAAGGTTTAAGTACAAGACTACTATCCACACTTTAACTGGGCAGGTAGATCAGTTGGAAGATCGTTACATTGGCATTGTAGAGGCCGCGAGTTCGAATCTCGCCCTGTCCACCTCTTCCTTTTCTTACTAATCATGCCGATTCCGAGGGGACTTCCCTCGGCGTTCTCCTTCGATACGGATTCAGCTTTCTGATCCATCCCGGACGGTCCGTGAGGAACAGCGCTCCCGTCTTCCCGCAGGACATCGTCATCAGGATGCCCTCGTCGATCATCCTGCGCACGACCTCGTGCATGGTCATCGGATCGGCCTTCAGCTTCTTCGACAGGAACTCCTCCGTGACCCCGTTGCTACCGACCATCGTCTTGATGATGTTGCAGCTCACGCCGTTGTAGACCGAGCCCATATCCATCATGCCCGGCAGGATCGCGACGACGCAGTCGTCCCTGAATTCCACTGAGGGGAGATGCTAGCACGCCTTGTACGTCCAGACGACCCCGTCGATCCCGCGGACTTTCGGGTCCTTCAGGCCCGACGACCTGAGAACCGCGGCCAGGTTCGGGTTCCTGGTGCGGTCGCGGAAGCTGTTCCCCGTACGGACCGGGCCTCCCGGCGACGATATCGTGACTGATTCGGCCCTCACGTCGACAGTGATGGGTTCCGGACTGCAGTAGCTCCTGTGGGAGACGGCGTTCAGGAGGACCTCGTTCAGCGCCGAATGGGGGATCTTCCTGAGACCGAGGTCGTAATCTTTCGCCAGGCGTCTCCTGATGTCGATTATCCTCGACTTCGCGGATTCGACGTGCGAATACACCGGGCCGCCGACGGTCTCCTCGACGGTCCCCGTGCGGATCCTCACCGTCCAGGGACACTGGTCCGACATCATCAGGGCGAGATTGGTGTACCTCGAGAGTTCGTCCCTCATGCCGTAGGCACGGGCGACGTATCCGGACCGTCCCTTCCTGGTGTCGATGGCTTCGGTCGTCCAGAATGTCAGGTCCTGGCGCTCCGAAGGGAAACGGTCGAAGATCTCCTACCCCTTGAGGTACATATACGAATAATTACGTCATAGGAATTATAATTATGTCGCCCGAGCGGGTCCAATCCTATATAATCCGGGGTCAATCGGGAGGGCATGGAAGGCAACGATGCAGTCGCGTGGCTCACCGACAACCTCCCGCAGGTCATCCTGCTGGTCGGGGGGTTGCTGGCGCTGTTCATAGCCGTGACGTACGTCAAGGACAAGGATTCATGGAAGTACAAGCTTCTGACGTTCCTGGGTCTCGTTTTCGGTGTTTTCATGGCGATCGAGGCCGCCGCTTGCTACGGCGAATGGAGGCTCGTCACGTCCGTATTCGTGGCCGTGGCGGCGTTCACATTGATCATCCGTCCGTTCCGCGAGGTCCATTTCGCAGTGATCCTCGGACTGTTCGTGATGGTCCTGGTCTACATCTGGCTCGGAGGGGTCACCGAGGTGTCCGGTCTGGACCTGTCGTTCGTGGCCGAGAACCCCGCCCGTGCGATCATAGCGTTCATCGTCGGAGGATTGTGCTACGCCGTGTTCAACTTCGGAGAGGAGATCGTCAAGATGTTCGGGAAGATCCTGAACTGGTGGCCCCTGCTCTTCGTGCTCGGATTGGTGTGCATCGCCGAGGCGGTGTTCATGTTCCTGGGTTACGGTTCGATAACCGACTATATCGATACTGGCTCGGTAAACTGGCTGGGCTAAGCTTTAAATGGTAGTAGCAGATGGGGGAAAGAGTGGGCTCGTGGCTTAGCCAGGATATAGCGCTGGCCTTCTAAGCCAGACGCCCCGGGTTCGAATCCCGGCGGGCCCGCCAAGGATGCATGTCCTTCGCGGACACATTCAAGGAAGGTAGGATCATGAAGAGAGGCTCGCGCGCCTGGAAGAAACGCGGTAACCAGCGTTGGAAATGGCGCAAGAAGAAAATGAGAAGAAGAAAGAGAGCAGCAAAGATGCGCAAGAAGTGATTGCAACTCGCAATCACGCTCAAGGGGGTATAGGCTAACCTGGCAGACTGGTGGGCTCCAGTTATTGAGAGTGATTGAAAATGGGTTTGCTGACAGTTGATGATTAACTGGAGCGATGACTCATTGATTCAACCGGGGTCGCTCCCCGGTAGTGGAAACCCGCTGACGAGGGTTCAAATCCCTCTGCCCCCACCTGCGCTTCTTTACTAATCTCCCGGCACTTCCGTGCCGAGACAACCTTTTCCAATTTTTCCACAATTCCGATTCCATCCCATTGTGATCATCCTCTTCGCATTTCGCATGTCGCAGATGTGTGGTATTCATACTATTGTTCGCTGTCAACAAATATGAAATTGGATTGAATAACAATTATGTATGGGCTGGATGATTACTTATCGAGAGCATGGATCTGGAGAACAGCGACACGGAGTGGAAGGAATCCTGGAAATCGGAATATCTCAAGACCTTGGCGGCATTCCACAATACTGATGGGGGCCGCATGTATGTGGGACGCGACGATAACGGTCGCTTTATCGGAGTGAAGAATCCGAAGAACGTTGCCAAAGTCATCTCGGACTCCATCAGGAACAAGCTCCATATCAGATCCTCTGTGAACATCGTCGAGATCGACGGGGAGACCTGCATCATCATCGACATCCCCAAGGGGGACAGTTGCGTGGATTACGACGGAAGATTCTATTTTCGTGTCGGAAACACCACACAGCAGATCGAAGGCAACGACCTGAAGATGATATTATTGGAGGAACGCGGGTTGCAATGGTTGGACCAGCCCTCGAGGGCGAAGATTGACGATATTTCAGCCGACGCGATATCTTACTTCATAAACAAGGGGAAGAAAGCCGAGAGGATCCCGGAATCGGTCGATGAAACGGACATCGAGGCGATACTCAACAGATTCGAGCTCATACAATTCGGTAAACCTACCGTGGCGGCAATGATTCTGTTCTCCGACCAACCGAGCAGATACAGCTACGGCGCATGCCTCAAGATCGGTCTTTTCGATCCCAAGGAATCTCTCCTTCGCGACGAGATCATCGAAGGGCCGCTCATAAGCGCCCCGGACAGGGCGATAGAGGCGCTCTATCAGAGGTTCATCCCGCCGACCTACAGATACGACGGCAAAGGAGCCGCCCGTTATTTGAAGGAGGATTATCCGAAGGAGGCCGTGAGGGAGCTGATCCTCAACGCAATCATCCATTCCGACTACAGCAAAGGACGCGATATGACCGTCGCTTTGCGTGACGGCAGGCTGGAGGTCAGCTCTGGAGGAGAGTTGCCTGAGGGTCTGTCTCTCGATACCTTCCCTATCAATCATCCATCTATCAAGCGCAATCAGCGTTTGGCGAACGTGTTCTATGCTGCCGGAGATGTGGAAGCGTGGGGACAGGGGATAACCAAAGTGATGGATGAGTGTGTCAAGAATGGCAATCCTGATCCGAGCTTTGAGTATTGTTGTGGGAATATGATCGTCACAATTCCGAAGATACCTGAAATCACAGTGCCTACATTTTTAGACGGTTATGGGAAGAAAGACATTATCTCTGAAATCCTGAATGTCATCGAATCTAGACCGGAATCAACAGCAAAATCAATTGCTGATGAACTGGGCATTACTGATAGGACTGTCCGTAGTTATATAGCAGAAATGACGAACAAGGGACTAATTATGAGAGATGGAAGTAAGAAGACAGGCCGTTGGATTATAATTAATCGCAACATACAAACAAAGAACGATAGGGTCTGACTTGTATTGATAGGGCTGTTAATAGGAAATTTATTAGGAAAAATTTCCTATTGAATTTCCTATTAAATTGGACAGAAGTGGTTTGGAAATCGTTTCGAACTCGATCAGTTCTTGAAACTGTGGATCGGAGCGGGTATGCGACCGCCCCTGTTGACGAAGTCGGCGCATCCGTACCTGTTGACGGGCATGATCCCCGCGTCTCCGAGGAGACCGCCGAACTGGACCTTGTCGCCGACGGTCTTCCCGATGACCGGGATGACCCTCACGGCGGTGGTCTTCTGGTTGATCATCCCGATGGCCATCTCATCCGCGATGATCCCGGCGATGGTCGTGGCGGGCACGTCTCCGGGGATAGCGATCATGTCCAATCCGACGGAGCAGACGCACGTCATCGCTTCGAGCTTCTCCAGCGTCAGTGCGCCGAGTTCCGCGGCTTCCGCCATGGAGCTGTCCTCCGTGACCGGAATGAATGCGCCGCTGAGTCCTCCGACGTACGAGGATGCCATCACACCGCCCTTCTTGACCTGGTCGTTGAGGATCGCCAGCGCGGCGGTGGTCCCGGGTGCTCCGGCGTATTCCATCCCCATCTCATGGATGATGTCCGCGATGCTGTCCCCCACCGCAGGGGTCGGGGCCAGGGACAGGTCTACGATGCCGAACGGGGCGTTGAGCCTCTTGGAAGCCTCCTTGGCGAACAGCTGACCGACGCGGGTGACCTTGAACGCCGTCTTCTTGATCGTCTCGCACAGCACCTCGAAGCTCTGTCCGCGCACCTTGGTCAGCGCCTCCCTTACGACACCGGGTCCGCTGACGCCCACGTTGATGACGCAGTCCGCTTCGGTCACACCGTGGAACGCGCCGGCCATGAACGGGTTGTCGTCGGGCGGGTTGCAGAACACCACGAGCTTGGCGCATCCGATGGAGTCCCTCTCCTTGGTCGCCTCGGCCGCTTTCACGACGATGTCGCCCATGAGCCTCACGGCGTCCATGTTGATTCCGGTCCTGGTGGATCCGAGGCTTATCGACGAGCACACGCACTCGGTGCATGCCAGCGCTTCGGGGATGGACTCGATGAGCATCCTGTCCGCGGGCGTCATGCCCTTCTGGACGAGAGCGGAGTATCCTCCGATGAAGTTGACCCCGATCTCCTTCCCGACGGCATCCAGGGTCTTCGCTATCTTCACGAAATCCTGAGGGGATCTGCACGCGGCACCGCCGACCAGGGCGATCGGTGTGACCGACACCCTCTTGTTGATCACGGGCACCCCGTACTCCACCCCGAGCTGGTCCCCGACCTCGACCAGCCTGCCGGCCAGCCTCACGATCTTGTCGTGGATCTTCCCGCAAAGGGCGTCCAGGTCCGGATCGATGCAGTCCAGCAGGCTGATGCCCATGGTGATCGTCCTGACGTCGAGGTTCTCGTGGGAGACCATCTCGTAGGTCTCGAACACCTCTCTGAGCTCTACCATGTTCTCAGATCCTGTGCATCATCTCGAAGATGTCCTCGTGCGTGGCCTTGATGATGCAGCCGACCTTCTCGCCGACGCCCTCCAGGCCCTCGTTGAGCTTGTCGAAGCCCTGCTTGTACCCGGACGTGTCGACGATGAGGATCATGTTGATGTAGTCCTGGACGGTGGTCTGCTTGATGTCCAGGATGTTGATCCCGTTGTCCGCGAAGAAATTGCAGACGGCGGCGATGATGCCCACGTGGTCCTTGCCGACGAGGGTGACTATGGTTCTGCTCATGGATTCTTGTCCTCCTTCCTGCTGAGTGCGTATTCGAGCGAGTCGATCATTGCTATGAGACTCGCTTCGACCACGTTTTCGGAGGCGCCGACCGTGGTCCAGCTGCTCTCCCCGTCCGTGGAACGGATCAGTACCCTGACGCTCGCCGCGGTGGCCGATTTCTCGTCCAGCACGCGGACCTTGTAATCCGTTAGTCTGATCTTCACGAGGTCGGGATAGAAGCTCTCCAGCGCCTTGCGCATGGCGTTGTCCAGGGCGTTGACCGGACCGTTGCCGTCGGCAGCCGTGTGCTCCACGTCGGAGCCGTTCCTGACCTTGACGCTCGCTTCGGAGACCATCTCCCCTCCGCGGCTGTCCATGAATATCCTGAAGCCGTCGACGCTGAAGTGCTGCTGCAGATCGCCCCTCAGCCTCCTGACGAGGAGCTCGAAGCTTGCATCGGCGCCTTCGTACTGGTATCCCTTGGATTCCATCTCCTTGATGATCCTGGTGATCTCCGGGCTGTCCGACCCGGCCTCCAGGCCGAGCTCCTTCAGCTTCTCGGATATGCTGGCCCTGCCGGCCATGTCCGAGACGAGGATCCTCCTGGTGTTGCCGACGGATTCGGGGGACACGTGCTCGTATGTGCGGGTGTCCTTCATCAGCGCGGATACGTGTATCCCGCCCTTGTGGGCGAACGCCCTCTCGCCGACGAAAGGCATGCCCGCCGGGGCCACCATGTTGGCGATCTCGCCGACGAACTTCGACAATCCCGTCAGTCCCCTGAGGTCTATGTTCCCGATGTCGTCCCCGCGCCTGATCGCGAGATTGGGGAGCACGGTGCACAGGTTGGCGTTCCCGCATCTCTCCCCTATGCCGTTCACGGTCCCCTGGACCATGGTGCATCCCGCATCCACGGCGGCGAGGGAGTTGGCCGTCGCCAGGTCGGAATCGTTGTGGCAGTGGATCCCGACCGGGACCCTCAGCCTGGACAGCGCGTCCTTGCACGCCTCGGATATCCCGGAAGGCATCGTCCCGCCGTTGGTGTCGCAGAGGATGACCCATTCGGCCCCTCCGCGCTCCGCGGCGAGCAGCGCCTCCAGCGAATACTCCCTGTTGGAGCGGTAACCGTCGAAGAAATGCTCCGCGTCGAACATGACGCGCTTCCCCTTGGACACGAGGAACGCGACGCTGTCCTCGATCATGCGGAGGTTCTCCTCCAGCGGGATGCCCAGGGCGTCGGTGACCTGGAAGTCCCACGACTTCCCGAATATGCAGCACCACTCCGCCGGACAGGCGGCCAGACTTTTCAGGTTCTGATCGTCCTCCGGTCTGGAGCTGTGCCTGCGGGTGCTGCCGAAGGCGGTGAGCGAGGTCTTCTCCAGCTTCAGGTTCGAGGCTTTCGAGAAGAACTCGTCCGTACCCGGATTGGACCCGGGCCAGCCCCCTTCGACGAAATCGACGCCGAAGGAGTCCAGACGCTTCAGTATGTCCAGCTTGTCCTCGCACGAGAACGACACGCCCTCGCATTGGGCGCCGTCGCGGAGCGTGGTGTCGTAGATGAATACCCTGGTCATCTCGCTTGCCTTTCATCCATTATGGCTATGAGGTCGCTCAGGATGGCGGAAGCCGTCTCGAGCCTCCCGGCGCCCCTCCCGGAGACGGTGACCGGTCCGGCCAGGTCGGATACGATCTGGGCGGTGTTCAGCGTTCCCGATATCCCGAGGGGGTGGTTCTTGGGGACCAGCCTGGGTCCCACCTCCAGCTTCGTCTCGGAGACCTCCCCGATGAGCCTTATGACCATGTTGCGGGAGGCCGCCAGGGAGACGGCGTCCTCGGTGATCGACGTGATGCCGGTGATGCGGACATCGTTGAATGTGACGTTGCGTCCGAAGACGGTGTTGGCGAGGATGGCGACCTTGCACGCGCTGTCGTACCCCATGATGTCGTTCGTGGGGTCGGTCTCGGCGTACCCGAGCTGTTGCGCTTCTTTAAGGGCCTGCTCGAAGGGCTGACCCGTGTCCATCTTGCTCAGGATGTAGTTGCATGTGCCGTTGAATATCCCGCGGACGGATTCGATCCTCTCGCCGACGAGGTTCTCGCGGCAGAGGTTGATGATCGGCATGGCGCCTCCGACGGACCCCTCGAACCTGAACAGGCATCCGTTCTTCTTCGCCAGATCCGTGAGCTCGCGGAACTTCAGGGCCAGAGGTCCCTTGTTGACCGTGATGACGTCCTTCCCCGCCTCCAGGGCGCAGAGGATGTTCTTCAGACCGACTCCGCCGGTCTTGACATCCGTGGGACTGACCTCCACCAGGAGGTCGTATTCGATCTTCCCCAGGATCTCGACGGAGTCCTCGTAGGACTTGTCCCCGACCCTGCCGGTGGCGATCTTGCGCTGAACGAGGCTCAGGGGTTCGAATCCCTGGGGGTCGTAGGCGTAGGTCTTGGAATCCATGGCGCCGACGATGGTCACGGGGCTTCCGTACCTGTCCTTGAAGAACTTCTCGCGCATCGAGAGGACCTCGCAGAATCCCTGTCCGACCGTTCCGAATCCGCAGATGAAGACCCTCATGTCAAACGCCCCTCACGTAGGTGGTGCCGGTCTTGCGGCACTCCGCGTCCATGAACTCGTCCAGCTTGTCCAGGTCCTCCTGGCTCTTCGTCTTCACCGAGAGCATCCCGGTGCGCTTGGAGAAGTCCGTCGCCTTGGACGAGTATCTGACGTCGACCGCATCCAGGTCGGCGATGGTGTACGCCTTGTTGATGAGGCCCTCGATGTACCTGGCATCGATGTCCCCTATGAGCATGTAGTCCATGGTGTACGTCTCGTAGGCCGATCCGATCTTCGAGATGACTATGTCCTTGGACTTCCAGATGTGCTTGAGGCGCTCGAGCTGGTCCTCCTCTACCTCGAATGTGATGTTGATGCAGATGCGGTGGTTCACGATCCTCTCGCGGTTGTGGACGACACCCAGTATGTTCCCGTCCACGACGGAGATGGGTTCCAGGGAGCCGACCAGCTGACCCGGCAGATCTTTGACGTACAGTTCGGCGTTTACTATCATGCGCGCGCCTCCGAGGTGGCGGATGTTCACGCGCTATATAAACTAAAGTAACGCGTGCGCGTGACGATGGGGAGACGTTAGACAATCGGAGGGTTGGAGAAGCGCCGAGAGGGAGATTTGAACTCCCGAGGGAAAGTTCCCACGAGCTTTCCAGGCTCGCGCCTTACCGGGCTGGGCCATCTCGGCTTGTAGGTCGGGGGAACTCGTCCCCCATTATAAAGATTATCATGGTGCGAATGAGGGCCTGGGCACGACCCTCGCAGGTGCCAGTCCACGTCCCTTCTGAAATCCGTCAGGTGCCTGCGGACCGTCCTCATCTCCGCGATCTCCTCGGTATCGGCCGTGAAGCGGATGGTCCCCTCCGCGTGACCCAGCGACGCGACGGTGCATCCGAACGGGTCCACGACCCTCGATTGTCCGGCCATGTCCAGTCCCGCCATAGGTCCGACGTTGTTCACGAATGCCAGATAGGAGACGTTCTCCAGCGCCCTCGCCGGTAGGATCCTGTCGAAGAACGGGGCCGAAGGCACGGCCGCCGCCGATACGCATATGTTCACGTCCGCCCCGGACAGGGAGCAGGGCCTGAGCACCTCCGGGAAGTAGATGTCGTAGCAGATGCTGAGTCCGAATCCGATCCCGCGGTATCTGCCCATGGCGGGCCCCGATCCCCCGACGTACCCGTCCTCGGCGTAGATGCCGAATCTGGCGAGGTGGGTCTTGTCGTAGAAGACGTCGCCGTCCGGCGACAGGAACGCGATGCTGTTGCGGGCTCCCTCCGGGGACATCCTCGCCGTACCGAGGGCGACGGCCTTGTCCTCCCTCCTGCATAGTCCGGAGAGCTCCGACAGGCAGGATCCGATCCTTTCCGAGAGGCCTTCCGGCCTCTCCCCGTATCCGGTCAGGAACGATTCGGGGAACACCAGGATGTCCGCCGGGTCCGATCCGATGAGGTCCGCTACGGTCCTCGCGTTCTCTTCGGGCTCCCCCGCAACGGGGCGCATCTGGCACAGGGCCACCTCTACGCGCATGGCATCCGCAATGTCCCGCCGCGTCTTAATGCGTGCGGGCGCATGGGTTAAATCCGCATCCAGGGATTACCTGGACAGTATGACAGTGAAGATCCCTCAGATCACGGAAGAGGACGTCGCGGACCTCACGGGGTTCATCAGAAGCACGATCCAGAAGATCGGATGCAAGGGAGTCGTCGTGGGGCTCAGCGGAGGGGTGGACTCGGCTACGGTCACGAAGCTCTGCGTCGATGCGCTGGGGCCGGAGAAGGTCCTGAACGTGTTCATGCCCTCCAGGGTGACCCCCGCCGAGGACTACAAGACCACCTCCGAACTCAGCTCCATGTGGGGCACCGAGTACAGGGTCGTGGACGTGCAGCCCGCCGTGGATGCGCTGGCCGCGGTCCTCCTGTCGGGAAGGGAGACGCCCCTCGAGAGGGGGAACATCTCCGCCAGGTGCAGGATGATCGTCCTGTACAACCTCGCGAAGAAGAGGGACTACATCGTCATGGGCACCTCCAACCAGAGCGAGCTCATGATGGGGTACTTCACCAAGTTCGGGGACGGGGCCTGCGACGTCACCCCCCTGGCGAACATGTACAAGACCGAGGTCAGGCAGATCGCCCGCATCATAGGCGTGCCGGAGCCCATTATCGCCAAGCCCCCCTCCGCGGGGCTGTGGGAGGGGCAGACCGACGAATCCGAGATGGGCATCACCTACGAGAACCTCGACGGCATCCTCTACGACATGGAGCAGGACCGTTCCGACCCGCAGATCGCGGCGGATACGGGACTCCCGCTGTCCGAGATCGAGAGGATAAGGAACCAGGTCGCATCGATGGAGCACAAGAGGCTCCCCGCGATACGCCCCAGCGACTTCTGAATATTACAAGTCTGAAAGGCAACACATAAATAGTAGGCTGTGTTGCCAAGACTTGTTGCTCCTGTAGTGTAGCGGCCAATCATGAAGCCCTCTCGAGGCTTCGACACGGGTTCAAATCCCGTCGGGAGCACTATTCCTACACTCCTCTGGATAGAGGCGGTTCTGTGCGTTGTTCTGTGCGATGCGGACGTCGTTCCGTCGCTCGATCTCTCGAAAAAGGTGTCCGGACCCCTTCCGGGGCCCGATGGTTTGCATCAGAACGGGAGGATCTCCTTCCCGTGCTGCTCGGCCAGGACCTCGGCGAACGCCGTGTACATGGCGGAGAGACCGCAGAGGATCCCGAGGAATCCCGCGACCGTCGTGATCGTCTCGATCCCGGAGAAGTCCGCCGTCGCCAGGAGGAGGAACGTGACCGTCAGGGTGGCGAACACGACCTTCGTCGCGTTGCGCCCCTTCAGCGTCCCGATGAACAGGAACAGCGTCAGGATCCCCCAGAGCAGGCAGAACGCGCCCATGGTGGCGCCTTCGGAACCCGTACCGGTGACGTCGAGCTTGATCCCCACGAGGACCAGCCAGAACACCCCGTAGAGGGTGAACGCGGTGGTCCCGAAGGTGTTCCCGTTCCTGTATTCCATGATCCCGGCGGCTATCTGCGCCAGGCCTCCGCAGAACACGCCCATCATCAGGGTGACGCCGTCCAGCGGCGTTATCCCGGCGTTGTGCAGCGATAGAAGAACTGTCGTCATCCCGAATCCCAGGAGCCCCAAGGGGGCGGGGTTCGAGACCTTGGTCGGCTTGTATGCTTCGTCGGCCATGGGTCCCCATGCGGGGACCCGGATATAATGGTTGTCAATCGTCGAATGTCGATGTAGACTATCGTCGTATGGACGGGCCCGCGGATGCCGCGGACCCGCCCGGGTCATGCGGTCGATGCCGAAGGCGCCGCCGTCTCGACGGACGAGCCCCAGCAGTCGTACCTGAGCAGCATCGCCGCGGCGATGATGACTATGACCGATCCGATGTTGTGCACCAGGGCTCCGGCTACAGGGCCCATCAGTCCGAAGACGGCCATGACCATGGCGATCGAGTTCAGGATGAGCGAGAACGCGATCCCGGCCTTGATGGTCAGCAGGGTCCTCCTGCTCATGCGGATGACCCCGCCGAGCTTCCCGATGTCGTCGTCCAGGAACACTATGTCCGACGAATCCCTGGCGATGCCGCTCCCGATCCCGCCCATGGAGATCCCGACGTCGGCCAGCTTGAGGGACGGGGCGTCGTTGATCCCGTCGCCTACCATGCAGGTGGCGTGGTTCTTCCTGACGAGCTCGACGGTCCTCATCTTGTCCTCCGGGAGGCACTCCCAGACCACATCGTCCATGCCGAGGGACGAGGACACCTTCTTCGCCACGGGGGCGGTGTCGCCGGTCAGCATGATCGTCTCCAGTCCGAGGGTCTTCAGGGACCCGATGGCGGACACGGAGCTGTTCTTCACGGAATCCGAGATCGTCGCGAACCCGACGGTCCTGCCGTCGATCCCGGCGTAGACGACGGTCATCCCGTCCGTCTCCGCGGCCTTCCCCTTCGGGACGGCGTCATCCAATCCGACCGGGCAGATTTCGGCCATGAGCTTCCTGTTGCCGGCCGCGACTCTCCTCCCTTCTATGGTCCCCTCGATCCCGAGTCCGGGCCTGTAGGCGAATCCCTCGACCTCCGCGCGTCCCCCGAGGGATGCGATGGCCTTCCCGAGCGGGTGTTCGGAGCGGGTCTCCAGGGACGATACGAGCCTGGCGATCTCCTCGGCGGGCATGTCGGAGGTGGATTCGAACCCGGAGCAGGTCATGGTGCCGGTGGTCAGCGTGCCGGTCTTGTCCATGAGGACCACATCGGCGCGGGCCAGGTTCTCCAATGCGTTGCCGTTCTTGATCAGCACCCCGCGCTTAGACAGGTTGCCCGCGGCGGCCATGATGGCCGTGGGGGTGGCGAGGATCAGCGCGCAGGGGCAGAACACCACGAGCACGGTGACGGCGCGGTACGCGTCGCCGGTGAATGCGAGGGTGAGGATGGCCACGGTGAGCGCGATCACGACGATGTACACGGCCCACCTGTCCGCCGTGCGGACGATCTTGGACCTGTTGGCGCTGGCGAGCTCCAGCATCTTCGCCATGCGGGCGGCGGTGGCGTCCTCTCCGACGCGGTCCACCTGCACATCCAGGGAGCCGAACATGTTGACGGTCCCGGAGGATACCCTGTCCCCTATGGCGATGTCCACCGGGACGGATTCCCCGGTGAGCATGGACATGTCGACGGACGAGTTCCCCGCGACGACGACGCCGTCCACCGGGACGGATTCCCCGGGTGCGATCCTGACGACGTCCCCGAGCTTCACCTCCTCGACGGGGGCCATCCTGTCGCCGTCGGCCCCGATGATGCGGGCGAGCTTCGGCGTCAGGCCCTCGAGCCTCATGAGCTGCGAGTTGGCCCTGCCGACGGTCGCCTCCTCGAGGAACGATCCGATCTGCATGATGACCGATATCTCGGCGGCCGCCTCGTACTCCCCTATGAGGTTGGCCGCCACAATAGCTATTGAAACGAGGACGTCCGCCGTTATGTCGTGGTCCTCGATGACCCCGCGGAGCGCTCCGATGATTATCGGGGTGCCGCAGATGAGGATGGCCACGAAGAAGAGGGGCTCCGCCCATCCGAAAAGCATCGCCAGCGCGATGCAGACGATTCCGATTACGATGCTCGCGAACAGCAGCTTCTGCTCCGCGATCGCTTCTCTCATTGCTGACAATGATGCACCTTCTGTATACCCCCATGGGGTACTCGTATATAATACCCCCAGGGGGTATACAGAGGCGAACGCCGTCAGATCTTGGAGAACTGCTGGATGACCTTGGTGAATTCGGCGATGGTCTTCTCGGCGTCGCCGTGCTCTATGCCGTCCTTGACGCAGTGGTGGATGTGACCCTCCATGATGATCTGCCCGACCTTGTGGACGGCGCTCTTGACGGCGTTGATCTGCACGATGATGTCCTCGCACGGGACGTCCTCGTCGATCATCCTGTCTATAGCGGCAAGCTGCCCCTGGATCTTCTTGAGACGCCTGTGGAGGTTCTCGGAGTCCATGCATTGCTTCATGGAACGCAGTAAACCAGGGGCAGATTAAAACGTGCGCACGCGGAACGGAACCGCGCACGTGCGTTCGGATCACTCCGTCGCGGCGGCATCCTTCTTCGACTTCATCAGCGAAGCGACGACCGTGATCGCGAGCACCCCGACGATGACCCCGAGCGAGAGCAGGATCGGTATCTCCACGAACTTGTGGATCAGCAGCTTCACCGCCACGAAGGTCAGGATCGCTCCGAGCCCGTACTTGAGGTAGACGAGCGAGTTCATTCCGCCCTTTATGACGAAGAACAGGGACCTCAGCCCCATTACAGCGAAGATGTTGGACGTGTAGATGACCATGGTGTCCGTCGAGATGGCCAGAACGGCCGGTATGGAATCCAGGGCGAACACGATATCCGTCAGCTCGATCACGATGATGCACAGGAGGATGGCGGTCATGACGCGCTTCCCGTCGACCACGGCGATGAGCTTCCCGCCGGCGTGGGCGTCGTCGACGTAGTTGAAGTGCTTCTTCATGAACGCGGCGATGGCGTTCTCCTTCTCCTCCCCGTCGTCCTTCTCGGTGAGCGTCTTGATGGCAGCGACCAGCAGGATGATCCCGAACACGTAGAGCAGCCAGTCGAACATGTTGAGCAGCTCGACCCCGACGAAGATGAAGATCGCGCGGAACACTATGGCTCCGATGACGCCGTAGAACAGCGCCTTGTGCTGGTCCTCGTCGCGTATCCCGAAATAGGCGAAGATGATGATGAACACGAACAGGTTGTCCATGCTCATCGATTCCTCGATGGCGTACGCCGTGAAGTATTCCAGCGTCAGGTCGCTGTTCCCGGTGACGAAGAACAGCAACACGCCGAAGGCGACCGCCACCCCGACCCATACGCCCGTCTGCGCCAGCGCGGTCCTCATGGGGATGTGGTGGGCCTTCCTGTTCATCAGGAGGTCCGCGCACAGGAGCACCGCGACGATGGCGATGAAGACGAACCAGAGGTCGGATTCTTGCATGGGCGCCCCATCTGTCAGGTTCTATAATAATGGGGCGTACGGGGGTTAGTTCCAATGCCATCGAAGCTTCGTCCGAGCAGGCTTTATAAACTGCGTGAAATGGAACGATCATGAGCTCTTTCAATGATCTCTGCAAACTCATGGAATCCATGGACCCCGCCACCTACACGGAGGTCATGGTCGCGAAATCCGCCGACGTCCTCGTCGGTCTCAGGGACCTGACCTGCGACGGCCTCGACGCTCTGGCGATCTACACCGATTTCCTCCTCTGCGCCGTGGCGGCGGACGGGAAGCTCTCCGAGGGCGAGTTCCTGATGGTCAAGCCCGTGATGGACCTGATCGCCGGGGCCGATGTGTCCTACGACGATGCCAAGGCCATCTTCAAGGCCGCCGGACTGGACAAGCCGAAGGAGTACAAGGCCGCCATGGACAAGACCGTGGACCTCCTCGGGCTGGTGTCCCCCGAGCTGAAGGACGACATAATCCTGGTCTGCATGCTCGTATGCGCCGTGGACGGGAAGATATCCTTCAGGGAGAAGCGCTGGATCAAGAAGCTCATAGCCTGATCCGGAAAACCCCGGACCGTGACGGGGATGTCCCGCACGGTCCTTTTTGATTTCACTTTCAGTGCACGTGCGGGAACAGCAGAGTGATCGCCAGGATGATCAATACCCCGACGATCAGCAGTCCGAATGACAGCATGTCCTGCTTCTTCCTGTGGAAAGCTTCGGGCAGCATGTCGCACAGGGCGACGTACATGAACGTCCCCGCGGCGAACGCCAGGGGAATCCCGGACATGCCTTCGATGTCCGACATCCCGCTCATCAGCGCGAAGAACGCCAGGCCGGCTATGGGAGTCACGAGCGCGAAGCACAGGAGATACCTCATCGACTTCCTCTTCGGGATGTCCGTGACCAGCATCATCGAGGACAGCGAGAACAGCACCACGAACTTGTGGATGCACATCCCCAGGGTGGTGATCGCGGCGACCGCCTCCCCGGCGAGGAACGTGGATGCCAACGCGAGGCCGTCGCATGCGGCGTGGATCGACAGGCCGATCATGGACGAGAAGGATGTGATCTTGTGGCTGTGGGTGTCGCTCCCGCATTCGCAGGAGCACCCGTTCATGTGGCGATGCTTCATCAGCGTCTCGACGCACATCACCAGCAGGAATCCGGCGAGGATGGCGTACATCGTCTCGTGGGTGTCGATCCCGGCGTGCTCCGACTCCTCCAGCGCCTCCGGCAGCAGGAGCAGGAACAGCAGTCCCAGGAATATGCCGGCGCTGAGCGCCACGAGGAGGTGGATCTGCCTGTCGGACAGGGTCCTGATCCTGGGCAGGTAGGCCCCGGCCATCGAGATCACGAGGATCCCGAGGGAGTAGAGGAGGAAGGTGAGCATCGCATCCATGATTCCCGGGTCGCTCGGATACTATTAATAGATTCGCCGTTCGTTAATAACATATACCCTTTCGGGCGTCCCCGGGTTAATAACATGACCGTGGTAAGCGTATCCTTGAACGAAGAGAACATGAGCGCCCTGGACGGGATCCAGGCCGCCTACGGATTGAGCGGGAGGTCCGAGGCGGTCCGCGCGGCGATAAACGCCGCATTGGCGGACATACGCGAGCTGGAGTCCATCGAAGGGGAGGTGGAGGGGGTGCTGATCATCGTCAGGGGGAACCACGAGGACCCGTGGATGATGAGGATCCAGGGGACTTACGCGTCATGCATCAAGACGCAGCTCCACTCGCATCTGAGGAACCACAAGTGCCTGGAGGTCATGGTCCTGTCCTGCGATTCCGCCACGCTCTCCAGGATGATGCGCGACATCCGGGCCGAGGGCAAGGCCGATTATGTCAAGTTCGTGCGCGGGTGAGCGTTGCATATACGCACGGGCGGGTCCGCGTGTTACCCCCCTACGTGCGTTATAAATATTCCACACCTGTTACGTTCCGTCGGATGGGATGCGGATATGAGTGATAACACTCAAGGCAGCGGTAGCTCTCTAAAGGGCTTTAGAAGCCGTCTACCGATCAACACTTCGGGGGCGGCCAGCACATTGAAGCACGGGCTGGGTCAGCTCGGCGGAAGCCTCTCTCGCGGCATGGAGTCGCTGAAGAAGAGCGCTCAGAGCAGGGGAGGGAGCACCTCCGTTTACTGCAAGGGCGTACGCCAGCTGGACAACTACGGCTATGAGAAGTACAACCTCGAGGACGGAGGGGACGAGATCTTCATCTCCAGGCACTCCGAGAAGTCGATGTTCAACGAGGACGATTCGATCCTCGTCAGGGCCACCGACGGCAACTTCGTGACGCAGCCGGACACCTCCAAGGAGGTCCCTGTGGTCGAGGGCCCCGTCGTAGCTACGGTGGATGCGAGGATGTTCTTCGGGAACGTCCCCAGGTCCGACGCGCCCAGCGAGTTCCAGGGGATCGTCGGCACCGTCGACGACGGCAAGGTCGTTCCGGTTCCCGTGGACAACAAGTTCCTGGAGAGGATGGCGAAGCCGGCCCCCGGCATGCAGAAGCTGGATTCCAACACGCCGGCGTTCGAGGCCGTCTCCATTCCGGATGCGCCCGAGGAGCCCGCGGAGGTTCCGGCGGAGGAGATCCCCGTGAACAACTCGTTCCTGGGGAGGATGATCAAGGTCACCCCCGTCGCGAGGGATGACGAGGAGCCGGAGATCATGGAGGTCCCCGAGGAGCCCGCGGTCATCGAGATGCCCGCGGAGGAGTCCATCGTCGAGACCCCCGCGGTCGAGGCTTTCGAGGTCCCCGAGACCGTCGAGACGATCGAGGAGATCCCCGAGGCCCCCGCCGAGGAGGTCGTCGTCGCCCCCGTCGAAGAAGCCGCCGAGGCGGCGGATGTCCCCGTCGCGAGCGAGGAGTTCTTCGTCGGCACCGATGACGAGACCAGCGAGATACCCTCCGGGGAATGCGTCGAGGAGTTCGACTGCGACAACAACACCCTGGATGACGATTACAACATGATGTTCCCCGACTACGAGGAGACCGAGGCCGTCGTCGAGGATCCCGAGTCCTTCGAGGCCCCCGAGGAGCCCGCGGTCGAGCAGACCGTGGAGGAGATCCCCGCTGTCGAGGCCTTCGGGTTCACAGAGATGCCCGAGGAGGCTCCTGAGCAGATCGGAACCGTCGAGGCATCCGCAGAAGAGATCCCTGTCGCCCCTGTCGAGGAGCCCGTGGTCATGGAGATGCCCGTGGATGTCCCCGAGGAGACTGAGGCCGTCGAGCAGATCGGAACCGTCGAGGCGCCTGTCGAAGAGATCATCGTGGCCGAGCCCCGCATCGAGCAGACCGTGGAGGTCCCCGCGATGGACGAGCAGCCCAAGGGCATGTACGTCGAGGGCAACGAGCCCGGCAACGTCGCGGTCGCCACCGCCGGCGATGCGGTCCAGACCCTCGAGGCGACCCCCACCGGCGCCACCGCCGCGGAGCCCGTCACCAGCGTCAGGATCGGACTGGACGCCGACGGGGAGGCCCTGCCCCCCATGAGCGACCCGGTCGTCAAGCGCCCGAGATCCGTCCGCTTCAGATTCGCCAACGGCGTCCTGATGAGCGTCGATTCGAAGACCGAGGGGTCCCAGGAGGGGCCCGCCCACCCTTTGGAGTGAAGGACACCTGTACCTTCGTCCAGGCCGAGGCCGTCGCGGTGACGGATTCCGTCCGCGACCTGATGGTCATGACCGTGCCCGGCCTGGAGCAGGACGGACAGGCGTCCCTGGTCGAACCCGACGAGTACATGGAGGATGACGGCGAGGCCGCGAGCTTCGTCAAGGCGTTCATCTACGACGATATAGAGACGATGAGGGTGACGGACGAGGTCTACGACCTCATGCGCCTCGCGGTCCCGTCGATCGGGGCCTTCGAGGACTGCCCCGTCGCCGATGCGTATGCCGAACTGCCGGACGACGGCATGGAGGCGACGTGGGACGATTCGCTCTTCGAGACGGAGGAGACCGTCTCGGTGCCGGCCATAGCCGCGCCCGCGCCGCTCATGCTCCTGTCGGAACCCGCATCGATCCCGGCGCTCGCAGCATTCGAGGCGCCGATGATATGCGCGCCCCGTGTCGAGGAGTGCGATGTGACGATGACCGAGGTCGTCGCCGAAACGATCACGGAAACCGTGGCGGCCGAGCCCGTCGCGGAGGAGGAGAAGCCGCTGGTCACGTTCTCGTTCGGACCCCAGAGGGTCGGCGGGGACGGATGGACCGTCTGCTTCTCCTTCTGAACAATCACGCTTCAAACGGTTTACCGCATCCGGACGCGTCCGGGGGTTCAAAGGCCCCCGGAGCGTCATCAATGCCGCTCCGAGTTTCTTATTCCGTGCGTCTGATTATATAATCAAATAGTCTGGCCGTCCGCATGGAATATCTGCTCCAGATCCTCGTGACTCTGGTGGTGCTATACGCGCTGGCCCGTCTCGGCTCGGCCATCATCTCGCGTTTCGGTCTCCCCGGTCTCATAGGTGAGATACTCATAGGAGTCATCGTGGCCAACCTGGTCATCGGGGACTTCAATCTGATGGAAGACCTCTTGAACATGACTATGCCCGATCCCGGGAACACCGAGGACCACGGAAGCGGAGTGTATCCGATCGTCTACACGCTCGCCGAGCTGGGAGTCATCTTCCTGCTGTTCATGGTCGGTCTCGAGACCAGGGTTTCGGATCTGATGAGATCCGGGAAGGCCGCGTTCTTCTGCGCCCTGTTGGGGGTCATCGTCCCGTTCATAATGGGATTCGCGCTCATCATGGGTACCGAGGGCAACCTCAACCACGCCCTGTTCCTGGCGGCAGCCATGGTCGCGACATCTGTCGGGATAACGGCCAGGATCATCAAGGACCTCAACCTCATGGATACCCGTGAGGCGAGGATCATCATCGCCGCCGCGGTAATCGACGATGTCCTCGGGATGATCGTCCTGGCGATCGTCAAGGGGATGGCGGACAGCGGGGACATATCGATCCTCGGAGTGGCCTCCATCACCCTGCAGGCGGTCGTGTTCGTTCTGGCGGTCATCGCGATCTGCAAATGGGTCATCCCGGTCCTCTACGACCGCATAGCGGCCCGCAAAGCGGCATCCGAAGGGAGGAATCGCATGAGCATCAACATGCTCGCCGTGGCGATCATCGTATGTCTCGCCATGTCGGCCTTCGCCGAGGTCATCGGGCTCGCGGCGATCATCGGCGCGTTCCTCGCCGGGATGATGTTCGCCGACCATGCGAGCGAATGGGATCTCGAGGAGAAGGTCGACTCGATCACCGCGTTCCTTCTGTCGTTCTTCTTCCTCAACGTCGGTCTGCAGGTGGACATCTCCACCCTCGGGAGCACATCGGTGCTGATACTCGCGATCGTCACCATAATCCTCGCGGTGATCTCCAAGCTCATCGGATGCAGTCTCGGAGCCAAGCTCGGGGACAGGTCCCTGGACGGGCAGTCCATGAAGATCATCGGATTCGGGATGGCCCCCAGGGGGGAGGTCGGTATCATCGTGGCCTCCATCGGACTCGCGAGCGGGGCCATGTCCCAGGAGCTCTACGCCGTCGTGGTGCTCATGTCCGTGGTCACCACCATCATCGCCCCTCCGCTGATATCGAAGCTCTTCAAGGCCAAGTACCACAACGAGGAGTACAGGATCCTGGAAGACCAGTCCTGATAAACCGATTCAAGCCGGCCTCCGGGCCGGCATCCTTCAATAATCCGGAAAGAAGAGGTATGCATCCGGAAGGATGCGGTCGCCGTCAGAGCATCCGCTGGAGCATCGCTGTGACGTTTTTATCTCGCCCGGCCTCTCAGAGGGGGGCGAAGGTGTTGAGAAGCAGGATGACGACGATCAGGCCGATCGCGATCCCGATGACGGTGCGCGGGCTGATCCTGATGCCTTTCTCGTTCTCCGTGTCGAAGTACCTCATGAGGCCCGCGGAGGACTGGAAGCCCGTGTCGTTCTTCTTTGCCATGAATCGAGGCTATAGGCGGTCCTTATAAAAACCTTGTTTAGTCGGACTCGGTCGGACCCTTTTATAGGGGCGCGTGCCAGCGCGCGCGACCGAAACCATATTCTATACCGTACCGATGGTCCGGCGATCACAATGCACTGGGCAGATGTCATAGCCGAGGAGGTCGCGAACACTTGCGAGCGTCCCCTCATCGCCACGGGTATAAGCCCGACGGGTATCATCCACGTCGGCAGTCTGAGAGAAGCAATCACCGGAGAGTCGGTCCGCAGCGCCGTCGAGGCCAAAGGGAAGGACGTCCGTCTGATCTACCTCATCGATTCGTTCGACCCGCTGCGCAAGCGCTACGACTTCCTCCCCGAGGAGTTCGAGAAGTACGTCGGCATGCCGATCTGCAGGATCCCCTGCCCCTGCGGCAAGCACAGGAACTACGCGCACCACTTCGTGCAGCCCTTCCTGGACGCCGTGGATTCCCTCGGCGTGAAGTGCGAGATCATCTGGACCCACGAGCTCTACGAGAAGGGAGTATTCGCCGAGTGCATCGACAAGACCTTCCAGAAGAGACAGGAGATCATCCAGATCCTCCACGAGGTCACCGGCAAGGAGGCCAAGGCAGACTACGCGCCGTACAATCCCGTGTGCGAGGAGTGCGGCAGGTTCACCAAGCCGATCTTCGACACCTACCAGTTCCCGTACGTGGAGTACGACTGCATCTGCGGTCACCACGGCAAGGCGGACATCCGCAAGGCCGAGGGGAAGCTGACCTGGAGGCTCGAGTGGCCCGCCAAGTGGAAGGTCTTCGGGACCTCCGCGGAGCCCTTCGGGAAGGACCACGCCGCCGCGGGCGGATCCTACGACTCCGGGAAGAGGATCATCGCCGAGATATTCGACGGAAAGGCCCCGTATCCCATACCGTACGAGTTCGTGCAGCTGAAGGGCGTCGGACAGATGCACAAGTCCCTCGGATGCCCAGTCACCGGGCTTGATGCGATCAACATGACTCCTCCCGAGGTCCTCAACTACCTGTTCCTGAGGGTCAACCCCTCCAGGGCCATAGACTACGACTCGGGGATGGGCATGCTGGACATGTCCGACGAGTACGACAGGATGGAGCGTCTCTACTTCGGCGGCGAGTGGACCGAGTCGGAGGAGAACTCCGTCAGGGCCTACGCCATCGCGCAGCACAACCACATTCCCGCCCAGCTCCCGGTGCAGGTATCCTACCGCCACCTGGTCAACCTCGTCCAGATGGCCGACGACTTCGACGGCGTGATGGAGATCCTCTCCCGCACCCAGGATATGTCTCAGGCCACCCAGGAGGACATCGACAGGCTCAAGAGGAGGATTTCCTGCGTCCGCTACTGGCTGAACGGATTCGCCCCGGATATGGTGAAGTTCTCCATCCTCCAGGCGATCCCGTCCGACATCGAGATCTCCATGACCGAGAAGGTCTACTTCCAAGCGCTGGTCAAGAGGATGAACGACTGCGTCTGGGACGCGGACACGATCTCCGGGGTCATCTCGGACATCGCGAAGCAGCAGCCCATCGGCACCAAGGGCGCGTTCAAGGCGCTGTACAAGATCTTCATCGGCAAGACGGCCGGTCCGAGGCTCGGATCGTTCCTCGCGTCGATGGACCAGAAGTTCGTGGTCAACAGGCTGATCCAGGCTTCGAACTGATCGGCCGCGGATCTGATCGAACGGATAACCCGTCCATTCCTTCAGACCGAGGGCGACCTCCAGCTCGGGGACGGTGAGCATGGGCTTGCCGTACCGGGCGGAGTCGTCCGTCGCCACGCGGGGGCACGCCGTGCACACGTACGCATCCACCTGATAGGATGCGAGCGAATCCGGCGTCACCTCCTCCATCACCGCCGAGACGCAGGCGCGTCCGGCGTCCTTTATCATCCTCTCCGCTTCGGCGGCGAGTTCGCGCCTGCATTGGCCCGTCTTGCTGCAGATTATGATCAGGAACGATTGGGCATCCTTCGCGGTCTGGATGGCCGCGAATCTGCGCCTTATGAGGCGGTCCCTGGATTCGCTCATGTCCCTCATCTCCGTTGTGACGGGATTGAGGACGTACACGGGTCTCCCGGCGCCGAAGGCGGCCGCAAGGGGGTGGAAGTCCCCCTCGCCGATGTACACGAAGCAGTCCACATCGTCGGAGACGCTCTCCGCCGAGGTGCAGTTGCATCCGAGGACCTGTCCGGGGTACATGATGCGATCATCGCCCATGCCGACTGCAACGGTCTTCCCGGCGGATTCCATGATGTCCCTCATCTTCGGGATCAGGTCGATGTATTGGATCGTCGCGAGGAGTCCGATCCTCTGCGGGAGGTCCTCGATGGCCTCGCGCACGGAGTCGGCATCCAATCCTATGTCGGAGCGGGCCTCGATGTACAGGACGTTGGGGTCGTCGCCCATGGAGGGTATGGCGGAATGCCCGTAATGGACCAACGCATCCGCCCATCCCCTGTAATCGAACAGGTCGCACGCGCCGTAGCAGGGACGACCGATGATGAGGACCGAAGCATCGGTCCTTTCAGAGATGAATTCAGAAATCTCCGGGGCCCGTATCTTCAGGCCCTCGGGAAGTTGGACCGCGACGGAGGAGAACCCTCCGTCGCCGATCCATTTCACAACCTTTTCGAGTTCTAGATCGAACATCGAGGTTTCACTTGACGTATTCCTCGCCCTTGTCGACATCTATGTAGCAAGGGGACGGGAACTTCATCGACGCCCTCCAGAGGGCGTCCTTGGCGACGGCGACCTTGTCAGCGGGGACGCTGACGGTCAGGATCGCCTGGTTGCGCTCGAGCCTGGCAGCGGTTCCGACGGTCTTCCCGAAGCCCTGGCGCATTCCGCTGGACACACGGTCCGCTCCTGCGCCGGTAGCGAGCTTGTTCTCCCTGAGGACGACGTGGGGGAAGGCCCTGACAACCATGTTGTAGTTGGGGGATCCGCACTGGGCGGTGAGGACCTTGTTGGCCGCGATACGGCCGGCCTCGATGGAGGTGTGCCTGACCTGGACCCTGTTCTTCACTTTGAGGGTGAGCGTGACGGGGAACTCGGCCTGCGGGTTGCCCATGACATACTGGCTGACCCTGCTGGCAGGAACTCCGCCCATGTACTCGCGGCGGGTGTACGCCTGTCCCTTGATCTGTCTGTACATCGATGCGGGCTTTCTTACCATTGTAAACCACCTTGAATTGTGACTCGAATCGGAACCTCAGGGCTCCGTAGATAAACGTGCCGATATCAGTTCCTCATATAATGGTTTCGTTCGAGACCCTCTATGTCTGACCCTTCTCTTCCATAATAAAGGTCATGCGCGCGAGGGCCCCGGTCCGACTCTGCGACTTGCAACAACGATAAATCGTTTCCCGCCCATGTCCCGGGCGATGCAGCAGTTCAATTTCAAGGTCGTCAACTCCGAGGATGCCGATGCCGACGTCCCCGTGCTCGTGGCCGGACAGATCATGGTCGACATCCAGAATCTGCTCGCCGACGTGGGCGAGCTGATGGTTCGCCAGGAGCTCAGGACCCAGAACTCGCTGCCCGGGGGCATCAGGGAGCGCTTCACCCTCAGGATGAAGGGTTCCGGCGGAGCCGGCACCCGCACCGACGGGGCCCTGATCGAGGATGCGCTGGCTATGATGTGCTCCGAACTCGACCGCGCCAATCTGAAATCATCCGACCCCAACGAACCGGGGAACCATATCGAAGCGATGGGGAGGGCGAGGATCGCCAAGGACGTGCTGGCTCTATCGGATCATCTGGAGGGGTACACGCTGTCCTACGGCTCCGACGAGGGCATGAGGAGGTTCAGGATGAACTCCCGTCAGGCCTTGGAGAAGGAAGCTTCCATAGATTCCTCTTCGCTGCCTAGCGCCATCATCGGCGCGGTGTTCCGCGACCCCGTCCGGAAGAACCGCTGGGTCGTTTCCAACGGGATGGATTCGGTGCCCGTATCGTTCTCCCCGGAGGTGTCCCAGGAGGACAGGGAGGCGTTCGAGTCCTTCGGACCGCTCATAGTGGTCGGGACCGTGTCGCTGAACGAGGACGGGAGGCTCACCGGCATCAGGGACGTGACCAGCTGCTACCAGTTCCCGATCGTGAAGTTCCACAGGGTGGTCGGAGCCGAGCGCGACCTCCTCCTTCTCAACCCCGTGTCGGCCTGCATATCGCACAACAGGGACAAGGGGACGTGGACCCTCGTCAACGAGGATCTGGGTATATCGGTCGCCAAGCCGTCCTGGGATGCCGCGGTCATGGCCTTCCACGAGTACTTCCTGTTCCTCTGGGAGACCTACGCCGAATCCGACGACGAGTTCGAGGGCGAGGAGCTGGAGGTCAGGGACTACCTCAGGTCCATGGCGTTCCCCTGAACGCGCGCGCATTATCCGACCCAGGAACCTTTAATAGTCGGGGGCTTATGGAGCGCCCGGAGCACCATGGGGAAGAGGCGCATCTCGCAGAATGCCGTCGCCGAGATCGGCGAGGAACGCATCTCCAGACTCCTGGACCTGTCCGTCGAGGCCGTCCGCGCCGGTCGCTACGACCGCGCGAGCCGCTACGTCGACCTGGCCAGGAGGATCAGCGGGAAGACGCGCGTGCCCATGCCCAAGGACCGTCCGTACTGCGACGGATGCCTGGTACCGCTCCTGCCCGGACTCGACTGCAGGGTCAGGGTGGACGGGCACATGGTGCGCACAACATGCGGATGCTGCGGGAGGATATCCCGCAGACCGTACATCAAGGAGCAATCACATGAGCGAGAAGGACGCCAGAAAGGAGCTGATGAGGCGCGCCAACGACCTCAGCCCCACCGTCAGGGTGGGCAAGGACGGTCTGGATCAGGGACTGTTCGACGAGATCGAAGCGCAGCTCAAGAAGAACCGCCTGATCAAGGCCAAGGTGCTCTCCAACTCCGACGGCGATGCCAAGGAGGCCGCCGCCGCCATAGAGGAAGCGGTCGGCTGCGTCGTCGTGGACGTCCGCGGAGGGGTCATGGTCCTCACCGACAAGAGAACCTGGTCCTCGCTCTGCCAGAAGAAGTTCCGAGGATTCTATCCGAGGTCGTTACGATGCTTGACGTGAACGTCATAAGAAACGAGCCTGACATGATCAGGACGATGCTGAGGAACAGGAACAAGGACGAGGCGATCCTCGACAGGTTCCTGGAGGCCGACGGCGAGTGGAGAGCCCTCACCGACGAGAACAACCGTCTGAGACAGACCCGCAACGAGGTCTCCCTCCAGATCTCCAAGATGCCCAAGGGCGAGGAGAAGGATGCGAAGATCGCCGAGATGAGGGAAGTCTCCGATAAGATCAAAGCGAACGACGAGAGGATGGCCGAGCTCGAGGACATACGCACCGACTGCGTCCTCAACATCCCGAACATCCCCGCCCCCGACGTGCCCCTCGGGAAGGACGACACCGAGAACGTGGTCGTCTACGAGGCCGGCAGGAAGAGGCAGTTCGACTTCAAGCCCAGGCAGCACTTCGAGATCGCCGAGGACCTGGGAATCATCGACTTCGACAGGGGAGTGAAGGTCGCGGGAAGTGGTTTCTACTGCCTGAAGGGCGCCGGGGCCAGGCTCGAGAGGGCCCTCATCAACTACTTCCTGGACACCCACCAGGACCAGGGCTACACCGAGCTGTTCCCGCCCGTGGTGGTCAACAAGGCGGCCGTCATCGGAACGGGACAGTACCCCAACCTGAAGGACGACATGTACTACCTCGAGAGGGACGACATGTTCCTGAACCCCACGGCCGAGGTCCCCATCACCAACCTGCTCCAGGACGAGATCCTGGACGTGAAGGACCTCCCGATCTACTACACCGCATACCTCCCCTCGTTCAGGAGGGAGGTCGGGAAGCACGCGGACACCAGGGGCATCATCAGGGTCCACGAGTTCAACAAGGTCGAGATGGTCAATTTCGTGAAGCCCGAGGACTCCGCTGCGAGGCTCGAGGAGCTGAGGAAGAACGCCGAGGACATGATCAACGCCCTCGACCTGCCCTACAGGGTCCTCCTGCTGTGCACCGGGGACATGAGCTTCTCCTGCAACAAGTGCTACGACCTGGAGCTGTACGCCCCCGGAAAGGACGCTTATCTCGAGGCTTCCTCGTGCTCCAACTTCGGCGACTTCCAGGCCCGCAGGGCCAGGATCAAGTTCAGGCGCGAGCCCCACCTCAAGAGCGAGTTCGTGCACACCCTCAACGGATCCGGTCTCGCCCTCCCCAGGACGATGGTCGCCATCCTCGAGAACTATCAGAACAAGGACGGCACCGTGACCGTGCCGGAGGTCCTCAGGCCCTACATGCGCGGTCTCGAAGTGATCGACGGTCACAACTGATAAAGAAACACAGATGGGGGACCTCGGATCCGCATGCGGTCGAAGTCCTCCATCAGTCCCTTAGCGTTTATCCCTTCACCTTTTTCGACGAGCTTGTCGCGGATGGTGCGCTCCCCTTCCTGAAGCGTGTTGGACGTTATCCCGTAGCGCCTCGATATGAACGCCTCCATGTAGGCGGCCATGTGGTCGCAGGCCTTGAGATCGTACCCGTCCCTCTGACCGAATCCCTCGGAGTCGATGTCGGAGAACGGGTCGTAGACCATCATGCGGAACTCGTCGCGCCAATCCTCCTCCAGCAGGGGCATGATCGTGGATTCCACCAGGTCCTTCTCGTATCCTTCGAGAATGGCCGCCAGGCCGTCCACGTTGGCCTTGATGGGGGTGATGACATCCTTGGTCAGAACCTCCGGAAGATCGTGGAACAGCCCGGTGTAGAAGTCGTTGTAGACCCTCGCGTCGGACGCTCCGCAGTCCAGGTCGTGGAGGTACATCATGTTCGCCACGATGAGGGAATGCCCGAGCACCGTGGTCCTCGGTACGCGGGGCGTCCTGGCCCAGCGCTGCTGGAATCTCAGCTGTCCGATGAGGTCGATGAAATCGAAGGTGTTGCCCCTGTCCTCGAATTCGGACACGCCGGCGAGGTCGCGGAACTGGTCGATCTGGTCGTTGATCTCGTCGCGGGTGTCGTCTATCCCGTACAGCGAGCGGTTGGAATCGTAGATGAGGTTGAACTCCCAGCGGGTGGCGAGGTAATGCGCGGCGCGGATGATCCTGTCCTCCTCGGAGTCCTCGTCCGACCCCAGGTAGGCGATCAGCCTGTCCCTGAACGCGGGATCGGATCCCGGAACGAGCCTGTCGAATTCGGAGACGACGAACCTGTTGACGTCGTCGCGGCGCTCGGACACGATCCTGTGGAACACCTGTGGCTTCAGATCCGTGAGGACGGACCTCTGGATGAAGGAGAACAGCGTGTGCTCGATGACCCTGCGCCAGTCCACCTCCCTCCCGGCGGACTCCTCGAACTTCCCGAGGACCCATGCGATGGCCGCCTTGTGCGCCTGCTTGTCCAGCTCGGTGAGGTCCACTGGTCTCATGTGGTCGTTCCACCTGTTCATGTTGGCGGAGTTGAACATCAGATAGAGGATGTCGGCGTTGAGCGCTGGCATGTTTCACCTCCTGGTGAGGTCGGTTATGGTGGCGCCGTTGTCGGATGGCTCGCCGTCCATGTAGTAGACGTATCCGTTGACGGCCTCGTCGTTCAGCTCCGAACGGAGCTCGGAGGACGCCCTCCTGTTGCCGACGCTGAGGAGACCGTAGGACACCGCCAGCGCGACGAGGCCCAGGATGAATACAGCCTCGTATGCAGAGGAAGGTGTGATGACGTATCCGATGAATCCGACGAGCATGAGGACGAATCCCAACAGCGACGCGATCATCAGGACTTGAGGTCTCTCCATGACGCCGAGGATGCCATCCTCCTAGATAAAGCGGGACGTTTCGGCACAACGGTTTATACGCCGGCTCCTTCACAGGGAGCATGGAGTATCAGGACGCGATAGCCGCCCGGCATTCCGCATACATGCTAGACGACAGGATAGAGGACGCGGGAGCATCCGCGGACGACGTCCTGGCGATGCTCCGCAGCATCGCGCCGAAGGTCCCCTCGTCGTACAACTCCCAGTCGGCCAGGCTGATCCTGCTGACCGGGGAGGACCACAGGAGGCTCTGGGGGATAGTCGAGGACATCCTCCGCGCCAAGGTGAACGACGACAGGAGGTTCGCCAGGACCGAGGTCAAGCTCCGCAGCTTCGCCGCGGCCGCAGGCACCGTGCTGTTCTACGAGATCGATTCCATCACCGACGGTCTCAAGGAGCAGTACCCCTCGTACGCGGGCGTGTTCCCCACATGGGCGGAGCACGGCAACGCCATGATACAGTTCGCCGTCTGGACCGGATTCTTCGATATGGGTCTCGCGGCGAACATCCAGCATTACAATCCCATCATCGACGCCAGGGTGGCCGAGGAGTTCTCGATCCCGGAGGGGTACAGGCTCGTGGCCCAGATGGTGTTCGGCAGGGAGACGCAGGTCCCCGCAGGCAAGGACAAGCTGTCCGGGGAGGACATGGTGTCCGTCGGGCATGCAGGGGGCGCCCGCGAATGATAACGAGTTCGAAAGAGCTGCTGTCGGACACCCCGGTAGACCCCGTGGTCGGAATCGGTCGCGGGACGGACAGGGGCAACGTGGAGGCTAGCGCCGAAGCGTCCGGCGGGAAGGTCGCGATCTACGACGATCCCGAGCTCCTGGTCTCCGACCTCGTATCCGGCAAGATCGATGCCGCCGTCCGCGGCGACATGCCCTCGGACGTCCTTCTCCCGATACTCAAGAAAGGGCTCGGTCTGAAGAAGCTCGAGCGCGTGGTCCTCCTCGAACCGGCCGGAGGCAGGCTGTTCATGCTCGCCCCCGTCGGCATCGACGAGGGGTGGACCGACGAGCAGAGGTTCGATATCGCCCGCAGGGCGGCCGATTTCGCCAAGAGGATGGACATGGACCCCCGCATAGCGGTGATGTCCGGAGGCAGGTGCGAGGACAGGGGGAGGTGCGCGGCGGTCGACAAGTCGATCGACAGCGCCCTCGCCGTCTCCGACATGCTCAAGGACGCCGGGTACGACGCGTACCACTGCCAGATCCTGGTGGAGGACGCGATCGAGGAGGCCGGCATCGTCATCGCCCCCGAGGGGATCACGGGCAACATAATGTTCAGGACCCTCCACTTCGTGGGAGGGGCCCAGGCGCTGGGCGCGCCGGTGGTGAACGCCGACAGGGTGTTCGTCGACACGTCCAGGGTCAAAACCGATTACAGGGATTCGATAGCACTGGCCAGAAGGCTTACGGAGGAATCGAGATGATATTGGAGATCGACGGCGGCTATTCGGGGATCAGGTTCTCCGCATGCCATTTCATACCCAGGCACGAGAAGTGCTCCAGGCTCCACGGGCATTCTTACATCGTGAGGCTCAGACTGGACGGGGACATAGGCGACGAGGGGATGATCATGGACTTCGTGGTCCTGAAGAAGGAGCTGAAGGCCATCATCGAGGAGCTGGACCACAAGACCCTGCTCCCGACCCTCTCGGACGATGTCAAGCTCGATATAGGGGAGGAGTCCGTCGAAGCGATATCGTGCGGGAAGAGGTATGTCTTCCCCAGGATGGACGTCACCCTGCTCGACATCCCCACCACCACCGCGGAGGAGATGTCCAAGATGATGACCCTCAGGATGGTCGACGACATCAGATTCCCTCCGAACGTCCGCTCCGTTTCCATCGGACTCGACGAGGAGCGCGGGCAGACGGCCTGGTACACGGAGGTGCTCCGATGCCGAAGGCCGTCGTCCTCCTGTCCGGAGGACTGGATTCCACTACGACGCTGGCGCAGGCCCTCGCCGACGGATGCGAGGTCACCGCGATCAGCTTCCGCTACGGGCAGAGGCACACCAAGGAGCTGGTCTCCGCCGAGAACGTCTGCAAGCACTACGGCGTCGCCCATGTGGTCATCGACCTCGATCTGAGTTCCTACCGTTCCGCCCTCACCAGGAAGGACATCGACGTCCCGCTGGACAGGGAGGGGGAGCTGAGCGAGGAGATCCCGGTGACCTACGTTCCTGCCAGGAACATCGTGTTCCTGAGCATAGCCGCGGGACTGTGCGAATCGATCGACGCCGACAGGATCTACATCGGCGCCAACGCCGTGGACTACTCCGGATACCCGGACTGCCGCCCCGAGTTCTTCGAGGCGTTCCAGGAGATGCTCGCCAAGGGCACGAAGGCGGGAGTGGAGGGGCACCCGATCAAGGTGATGACGCCGATCCTCCACGACAGCAAGGCCGACATCGTCAGGCGCGGGAAGAAGCTGGGCGCTCCTCTGCAGCTCACGTGGTCCTGCTACAACGGCGGCGAGAAGGCGTGCGGACACTGCGATTCCTGCCGTCTCAGGCTCAAGGGATTCGAGGAAGCGGGCTACCGCGACGAGATCGAGTACGAGCACGATGAGAATCTGCGAGATCTTCAGGTCCATTCAGGGCGAGGGGCTCCAGATGGGGCTCCCGACGGTGTTCGTCAGGACCGTCGGGTGCAACCTCCGCTGCACATGGTGCGACACATCTTACTCGTACGACGGAGGGGACGAGATGTCCCTCGATGAGATAATCGCCCAAGTGGGCGATTGTCCGAGGGTCTGCTTCACCGGCGGGGAGCCGATGCTCCAGCCTGAGGCGCCGGAGCTGATCCGCAGGCTCGTCTCCATGGGGAAGCAGGTCGTTTTGGAGACCAACGGCTCCGTCGACCTGTCCGATGTCCCCGACGACCCGCTGGTGATGATCAGCATGGACATCAAGTGCCCCTCGTCGGGCATGACCGACAGGATGAGATGGGAGAACCTTGACATCCTGAAGGGGAAGGACCAGCTCAAGTTCGTCGTGGACGGAGACGGGGACCTGGATTTCGCGGTCGATGCCGTCAAGAAGTATCATCCGAAGGCGAACGTCATCTTCGGTCCCGTCGGAGGGACCGCCGAGATGGAGAAGCTCGTGGACAGGGTCCTCGCCGAGAACATCGACGTCAGGGTCCTGCCCCAGCTGCACAAGATAATTTGGGGGGACAAGAGGGCCGTCTGACCCTCTCCCCCGACAGTTTCATTCAGAAGGCTGGGCTTCGAACTTCTTCTTCCTCTCGACGCGGCGGAGATAGTCGCGGATGCTCTCCTCGACCGTCCCCTCCTCGTCGGACGAGACGTCGATCCCCGCTTTGCGGAGGATCTCCATCCCATGCATGCCTATGCCGCCCGTCAGGACGGCATCCACGCATCCGAGGCTCGCTATCGCCCTCGCCACCGCCATCCCCGCTCCCTGTTCCGAATCCATGAACTCGTTGACGATGACCCTGTAGTCCAGGGTGTCCGAGTCCACCAGGAGAAAGAAGGGGGCGTGGCCGAAGTCGTCGGCCACGTAGGAGTCCAGGGACTCCCCTTCGGAGATGACGATCAGCTGCATCGCTCCACCGTCTTCCGGATCTTGTCGACGATCGACTTGAACGCCTTGGCGGATGCGGAATCGGGATACTTCAGGACCACGGGCATGCCGCTGTCTCCGGCGTCGACGACGCCGGGCTCGATGGGCACCTTGCCGAGGAACTGCACGTTGAGCTCCCTGGCCGCCTTCTCCCCGCCTCCGGACTTGAAGATGTCCGTGATCTCGCCGCAGTGGGGGCAGACGAATCCGCTCATGTTCTCCACGATACCGATGATCGGGACGTTGGTCTCCGCTCCGAACCTCAGGGACTTCCTGCTGTCCAGAAGGGCCACGTCCTGCGGGGTGGTCACGATGACCATCCCGTCCGCCTTGGGCATGAGCTGCACGATGGAAAGGGCCTCATCGCCGGTTCCGGGGGGCATGTCCACCACCAGGTAATCCAGCTCGCCCCAGTTGACGTCCTCGATGAACTGCTTGATGGCACCCATCTTCACCGGTCCCCTCCACATGACGGGGGAGTCCTTGTCGGGGAGCAGGAACGCCATGGAGATCAGCTTCAGCGACGGGGGCACCGTCACGGGTATGAGCCTCTCGTCCAGGACGTGCAGCTTCTCGTCCTCCACGCCGAACATCTTGGGTATGTTGGGCCCGGTTATGTCCACGTCCATGATGCCGACCTGGAGCCCCTGGTTGGAGAGCTCTGTGGCCAGGTTGGAGGACACGGTGCTCTTTCCGACGCCGCCCTTCCCGCTCATGACGATGACTATGTGCTTGATCTTGCCGAGGGCATCCTGGAGTCTGGTCTCCTCCTCGATGGATTCGGCTGTCATTAATGGACCTGCCATCTCAATTCCTCTTTGCGCCCCGTAGCTTATGCAAATATAAACCAGGCGCGGGGACTGGCATGGGATATTACCGAGCCGTTAACACGGAAATCCGTATCGGAACGGCGGAACGAGGCGATCCGGAGGCATCCAGACGCGTCATCGTCCGACGCGTTCATATCGTATCAACGGAATCACAGGAGCGATGCCAGAAGCCACAGTCGGAGAGTACATGATCCGGAATGTCCACACCATCAGCCCGGACATGACGGTCGAGCAGGTGAGGCAGGAGATCATCAACTCCAACTTCCACGGATTCCCGATAACCGAGAAGGGTTACCTTCTAGGATTCGTCACCGCGAAGGAGCTCCTCCGGCACATCGACAAGCCCAACGCGAAGATCCGTTCGGTCATGAAGAGGGGGACCCTGTGCGCCATCCCGTCCATGTCCACGGATGACGCGACCCGCATCCTGTTCAGGTACGGGCTCAGGAACCTCCCCGTGGTGGACGATGAGAAGAAGCTCGTGGGCATCATCTCCAACATCGATATCGTCCGCTCCCAGATCGAGAAGTCCCGTCCGGGCAAGGTCATGTCCGTGAAGAACTTCCTGGAGCAGCAGAACGGCCTCCGCTTCAAGGTGGTCAACAAGGACATCCCCGTCGACGAGATCATCCCGACCCAGAAGGAGGTCTACATGGACGAGCTCATCGGCCGCCAGTACGAGCTCAAGAGGGGGCTCAACGAGCCTCTCATCGTGGTGGAGAGGCGCGAGGGGTACCTCCTGGTGGACGGTCACCACAGAATAATGGCCGCCAAGAAGCTCGGTCTGAAGGATTTCAAGGCCATCGTGCTCGTCCCCAACGACTTCGAGACGAAGATCGGTCTGGAGAAGACGGCCGAGCGCTGGGGGCTCCGTTCCCTGGACGATGTGAAGATCATCGAGGGTTCGAAGCACCCGTTCATGGAGATCACGACGATGCTCCTCCCCAGCGAGGAGGCCGACGGGATCAACCAGAGGCTGGTGGACAGCGTCAAGGACGACAAGAGCTGATCAGTCGGCGTGCCTGAGGCCGTCGAGGTCGGGCAGGTCGGTCCCGCCCATCAGCTCATCGAGCCCGAACAGCGTCACGAGGCCGTCCTCGGAATCATCGAGGAGCTCGTCGTTGAAGCCCATCGCCGAGAACACGATGTATTTCGGCACCGTCTTCTCGCCGGTGGACCTCCAGCGCCTCTGCAGGTTGTAGAGGTCGCCGTGGTTCGCGCCCCTCCTGCGGAATTTGCATTCCGCGGCGAGCCAGCATCCGTGCCCGTTCCTATCCAAGGCTTCGGCCACGATGTCGATGTCCTCGTTCTCGTATCCGTCCTCCCCGTCGTTCTCGGCGCGGCCCCACCATCTCCCGATCTCCAGGGTCCTGTATTCGTTCCGGAGGAACTCGGCGCAGACGTCCTCGAACCTGTGCCCGAGGAAGCTGTCGACGGTCTGCTCCATGACATCGTACTTCTCCGAATTTCTCCAGGCTATCATGCTCGACGCGTCGAAGCGTTCCAGCACCTCGTAGTGGAAGGCGACTATACCGTCGCATATGCGATAGACGGGCTTCCTGGGCGCGTTCAGCATCGGATGCTGTCTGGAGACGATCCCGAGTTCCTCCAGCTTCTTCAGACGCTTGCTCAGCTCGCCTCTGTCCAATTGGAGCTTGGAAGCGATCTTCGATTGCTTGGTCACGCCGTCCCCGATGCATGCGACGATGGCCGAGTATTCCGATGTCGGACTCAGTTCGGAGACGATGCTCGCCGATTCGTTCCTCAGGACCCCCGTGCTGCTGAGGAAGCACTTCTCGACGCATTCCCTGAAATTGGGGCGGTCCATCGCCAGATGGTATTGGGGGACGCCCCCCACGAGCATGTAGACCTTGAGAGCTTCGAGATCGTTCATGTCCGGGTGGAACTGCTTGCATGCGCGGAGGGATAGGGGCTCCACCTTCATTTCGAGGTTGAACCTCTGATACAGCGGTCTGCCGGAGTCGTGCACCTCCCTCAGCAGCATGGAGACGGAGGATCCGCAGAGTATCACCATGGCATCGCTGTTCCTGAGGCGGTCCACGAAGAGCTGCATCACGGACGGGATGAACGGCGCTTCCTCGATCAGATACGGGAACTCGTCGAACACGACGATCCCGCCGTTGGAAACGCAGTCATCGGCGATCAGGTCCATGACCTCGGAGAATGATTCGATTCCCGTGACGTCGCGGCCGAGGAATGCGGACGCGCTGCGCTTCAATCTCGTGAAGTTCTCGTAGTACGAGGATTGGGACGAATAGATCATCAACGCGCGTTTGCCCTTCACGAAGTTCTCCAGGATGGTGGTCTTCCCGATGCGTCTCCTCCCGTAGATGACCAGGCTCTTGAACCCCTTCTGCGAGTATACCGACTCCAGTTGGGAGAGCTCCTTCTCGCGTCCGACGATTCTGTCCATGATCCGTAATGGTTCGGGCCGTATTTGAATCATACGAATGTTGTGAAAATTTTCAACAAAAATTTTTGTTGTGGAATTTTTCAACATTCATTGAAGCCCGGATCACGGCGTCAGTCACGGTCCGAGCATGCAGATGGGAACGACGTACACCCCGTCGGGCCTGCGGTATGCGAACCCTTCCGTACCGCTGATGACGCAGAGGAATTGGGGTGGGGTCGCTTTCCCGTCCTTCCGGATGAATTGATCGATGCTCTTGAGACTCTCAGCGGCGCTGTCGGTCTGGTTGCTTCCCAGTTTTATCTCGAACGCGCCCCATCCTTTGCCGGGAATCTCCACCACGGCATCGATCTCCCTACCGCTGTGGTCGCGGTAGTGATACAGTTCCCCTCCGAAGGTCTGGGCATAGATCCTCAGGTCCCTCTCGCAGAGGGCCTCGAACATGAATCCGAAGGTGTTCAGATCCTGTTTGAGGGATTCGGAGTTCAGGTTCAGCGCAGCGATGGCGAGGGAAGGGTCGGTGAAGTGCCTTTTGGGCTTCTTCGCCACTCTGACCGGGGATTTGTAGCAGGGCTGGTACGCGGGTTGATCCTCGATCAGGAACAGTTTCCTGAAGACATCCAAGTATTCCGAGACCGTCTCCTCCTCCACTTCGCCGTCATCGAATCTGCCGACATCGGAGGCTATCTTCGATTTGGCCGCAACGGTGCTTTCGTTCCTCGCGAGGGATCTGAACGTCTTCTCGAGTTTGCCCGCATCCCTCTTCCTGCCATCCGCTTTCTCCGCACGCACCGTGCAGATATCGGCTATCATGCCTCTGAGGGTAGTAGTAGCATCCTCCTCAGGCACATCCACGAGGCCGGGCCACCCTCCGCGTACGATGAGGCGGGCGAGTTCATCCAGAGACACGGGGGATCCCGTTTCCCTCTCGAACGTCCCGTCGAACAGCCCTTTCAGGGACACGGCCCCGGTCGAGTCCCCGGATTCGAACAGGGACATCGTGCGCATCCTCACCGACACGATGCGCCCGGCGCCAGAATGCGCTATCTCGGACCAATCCGCGGCCGCGGAATTGCACAGTATGAACCTTCCGCGGCGCTGTTCGCGGTCCACCGTGTAACGGACAGCGTCCCATATCCTGGGGACCTCCTGCCACTCGTCGATCAGGTGCGGCTCCTCCCCCTCGAGGGCGGACGTCGGTTCGATTTCTGCGATCCTGAGGTTCGAGTAGTCGCCCTTCGGATCGTCCAGGGGATATTCGCTCTCGGCCAGGTTCCTGGCGCACCAGGTCTTCCCGCAGTGTCTCGGACCCTCGATGCACACAGCGCCTGCGGCCCTCAGGTCGAGGTCCAGTTCCTCCTCTATCAACCTTCTGCGGTATCCTATGGGTGCGAGCGTCACGAGTGCGCAACATCCTGTTTGTATTTGAACAACCCGACGATTTCATCGGTATAAACCCGACGATTTCATGAAGGATGCCGGAACGGATGTTCGGACAAATCCCTGCGAGAATAGTGAGAAGAACCGTCGCGACGGACGTAAAGGGGTTGGAGGGGCGGGAGGACCCGCCCCGTCGGAGAATCACTCCGACCTGTTCCTGAGTTCCCTCAGGTCCCTGAGGATGACCCTCTGCTCGGCGGAGGCGATGATCCTCTTGGTCTTGTTGAACGTGTCCGGGTTCAGGGAGATGCAGTCGATGCCCTGCTCCACCAGGAACTCGGTGAATTCCGGATACACCGAAGGCGCCTGCCCGCAGATGCTGACGTGCTTCCCGTTGGCGTGGGCGACCTTGATGAGCTGCGCGATGGCCCTCTTCACGCCCTCCTGCCTCTCGTCGAAGTATCCCATGTGCCCGAGGATATCCGAGTCCCTGTCGCATCCCATGGTGAGCTGCGTCAGGTCGTTGGACCCGATGGAGAACCAGTCGCAGTACTTGCAGAACTCGTCGGCCATGAAGATGTTCACGGGGACCTCGGCCATGAAGTAGAGCTTGAAGTCCCTGCCGCGCCTGAGCCCGACGGACCTCATCATCTCGGTGATGTCCTGGACCTCCTCGATGGTGCGGACGAACGGGAGCATCATGTTGAGGTTCTTGAAGCCCATCTCGTCCCTGACCTTCTTGATGGCCTTGAGCTCGCACATGAACGCCTCGCGGTAGGAGTCCGACACGTACCTGGAGCAGCCCCTCCATCCGATCATGGGGTTGTCCTCGTTGGGCTCGTAGTCCGCTCCGCCCTTCATGTCGCGGTACTCGTTGGTCTTGAAGTCGGATGTGCGGAGGGTGATCGGCCTGGGGTAGAACGCTCTGCAGACCTTCGAGATGCCCTCTGCGAGCTTGTCGACGAGCTCGTCGGCCCTGCCGTCCTCGATGACAGCGCAGGGGTGCTCCCCGATGTAGTTGGTGAAGAGGAACTCGCTGCGCATCAGCCCGACCCCGTCGCACTGGAGCTTGGCGACCTCCTCGGCCTTGGCGGGCATGGACATGTTGACCATGACCTTGGTCCCGGTGATCGGCACGTATTCTGCGCAGACGCCGCAGGCGGCCCCGGCGGATTCGCCCTCGTCGGGCGCGGCCTTCTTGAGCGCTCCCTTGTAGACGGTCCCGGTGGTCCCGTCCACGGTCACTTCCATACCGTCCTTCAGGATCTCGGTGGCGTTGCCGGTTCCGACGACGCACGGGGTCCCCAGCTCCCTGGAGATGATCGCGGCGTGGCATGTCATGCCTCCTTCGTCGGTCACGATCCCGGCGGCCCTGCTCATGGCGGGGACCATGTCGGGCATGGTCATCTTGGTGACCAGGACGTCGCCCTCCTTGATGGTGTCGAGGCTCATGCTGATGTCGTAGATGACCACCTTCCCGGTGGCCAATCCGGGACTGGCCCCGAGACCGCTGGTCAGGATGTCCTCGCTGGACGCCGCGTTCCCGACGGATTCGTTGGTGGCGGAGTTCCCGGTGGCGGTGATGGGCCTGGCCTGAACGATGTAGACCTTGTCGTCCTCGATGCACCACTCCATGTCCATGGGCTTCTCGTAGTGGATCTCGATCTGCCTTCCGATCTCGGCGATCTCCTGGACCTTGCTGTCGGCGATCTTCTGTGCCTTCACCATGGCCTTGGGCATGTTCTCCTTCTCGACCCCGCCGTTCTTCCCGCGGATGTACTTCCAGGTCTGGGTGGAGATCCTCCTCTTGATGATCTCCATCTTCTGCTTGTCGACCACGTAGGTGTCCGGGGTGACCTCGCCTCCGACGATGGCCTCGCCGAGCCCGTATCCCCCCTCGATGACGATCTGCTTGGCCCCGCTGTTGGGGTCCACGGTGAACATGATCCCGGAGAACTCGGAGTTGACCATCCTCTGGACGACCACCGCGAGCTTGACGTCGCTGTGGGAGTAGCCCTGCTTCTCGCGGTAGGCGATCGCTCTGGCGGTGAAGAGGGACGACCAGCACTTCCTGATCTTGTCGAAGAGGTCCTCCTCGTCCTTGACGTTGAGGTAGGTCTCCTGCTGACCGGCGAAGCTGGCGTCCGGGAGGTCCTCGGCGGTGGCGCTGGACCTGACGGCGACGAAACCGACCTTGCCCTTGGGGACCAGGAGCCTGTACCTCGAGGAGATGTCCTTCATGAGGTCCTTGGGTATGGGGCAGGTCTCGAAGATCTCCCTGATCTCGGCGGAGGCCTTGGCGAGGCTGTCGTCCGAGTTCCTGTCGATCTCGGCGAGCTTCTCCTCCACCTTGGGCATGAGCTTCCCGCTGGTGATGAAATAGTCGTAGGATTCCGTAGTGAGGACGAACGCCTCGGGAACGGGGAAACCGGCATTGGTGAGCTCGCCCAGGTTGGCGCCCTTCCCTCCGACTATCGGTATATCGTCGACGTGCAGTTCGTTAACATCCACAATTTTTCTGTCCATTGGGAACTCCCCGTGTCCTGCAAGTGGTTTTCTCGGCATCTAGTGCCGTACCTGTTTCTCCGAATCCCTTTGCCTTCTAAATGATTTCCGTCCTACCTGGGGAAGGTCGGATGCAGCCAGCATGCGCGGGACGTCGATGCATGTGTGCGCTGGCTCTGCTAATCGCAGGAATAACTGCGATATTCGTATTTTATCTACGAATTATCCCGATAAATCGCTGGATTCCTTCTCCAACCGACAATCAAGCCATCGCTTAGGACGAAGGCTTTAAAAGAAAGCGTCCATACGGAACCCAAAGTGGTACCAATGCACATGGAACTATGTTGGCACGGCAGGGGAGGGCAGGGTCTCGTCACGGCGAACGAGATCCTCGCCGAGACCGCCATTGCCTCAGGCAAGTACGTCAAGGCGTTCCCCGAATTCGGACCGGAGAGGATGGGAGCCCCCATCAGGGGTTTCACCAGGATCTCCGACGAGCCCATCAGGGTGCACAGCCAGGTGTACGAGCCCGACGTGGTCGTCATCATGGACGGGACCCTCGTCGGGAAGGTCGACGTCACCCGCGGGATCAAGAAGGATTCCATCGTGGTGGCCAACTATTCCGGATCCCCGAGCGAGCTCCAGGCCGCCCTGGGGACCGAGGTCGAGTGCCACACGCTCGACGCCAACAGGATCGCCATCGACGAGATCGGCAAGCCCATGGTCAACACGGTCATGCTCGGCGCGCTCGTCAAGTCGGCCGACCTGGTGCCCTACGACATGCTCGAGGACCAGATCACCACCAAATTCACCGGCAAGCTGGCCGACAAGGTGATCGTGAAGAACCTGTCCGCTCTCAAGAGAGGATACAACGAGGTGCAGTGACATGGCAATGGCAAACATCAAGGACCTGGTCGTCGGCGGGAGGATCATCAAGCCCGGTTCCTCCGAGAACTTCGCCACCGGCGACTGGAGGAGCTACGTCCCGGTCGTGGACCAGGACAAGTGCATAGACTGCTACACATGCTGGATCTACTGCCCCGACAACAGTATCGTGTTCAGGGACGACAAGATGTCCGGCATCAAGATGAGCCACTGCAAGGGATGCGGGATCTGCGCCCGCGTCTGCCCGAAGGGAGCCATCACGATGAAGGAGGAGTGAGAATGGCACACGACATAGCAATCAACGGAGACAACGCGGTCGCACTCGCATGGAAGCAGATCGACCCGGACGTGTGCGCCGCCTACCCCATCACGCCCCAGACCATCATAGTCGAGAAGTTCGCCGAGTACGTGGCGAACGGGGAGGTCACCACCGAGTTCGTGTGCGTCGAGTCCGAGCACTCCGCCCTGACCCTGTGCACCTCGTCCTGCTCCGCCGGAGCCAGGACGTTCACCGCCACCGCCTCCCAGGGACTGGCCTACATGTGGGAGATGCTCCCCATCACCGCGGCCATGCGCGTCCCGCTCATCATGGCCGTGGCCAACAGGGCCGTCAGCGGTCCGATCAACATCAACAACGACCACGGGGACGCCATGTCCGCCCGCGACACGGGATGGATCCAGCTGTTCTCCGAGAACGTCCAGCAGGCGTACGACAATTCGGTCATGGCGCCCCGCATCGCGGAGCACCACGACGTCCAGCTGCCGTGCATCGTGAACCTGGACGGTTTCATCCTGACCCACGCCATCGAGAGGATGACGATGCTCGACACCGCCGACGTCAAGGCTTTCGTCGGGGAATTCGAGCCCCTCTACCCCCTGCTCGACGTCAAGCACCCCGTCTCCCACGGGAACATGGACGGTCCGGACTACTACTACCCGCACAAGGTCCAGTCCGAGCTCGCCATGAAGGAGGCCCTCAAGGTCGCCGAGGAGGTCTTCGCGGACTTCGCCAAGCTGACCGGCAGGGAGTACCACCTGGTCGACGAGTACAGATGCGACGACGCCGAGTACGTCGCGGTCATCCTGGGTTCCTCCTACGGTACCATGAAGGAGACCGTCGACGAGCTGAGGGAGAAGGGCATCAAGGTCGGATGCTGCATGCCCCACGTCTACAGGCCCTGGCCCGAGGAGGCGCTCGCGAAGATCCTCAAGGGCAAGAAGGCCGTCGCCGTGTTCGACAAGCACCTGAGCATCGGAGCCTACGGCCCGATGTTCCCCGAGGTCGTCACAGCAGCCTCGCTCAACCCGGAGATGCCGAAGATGTACAACGTGATCTACGGACTCGGAGGCGCCGACGCCACGGTGTCCGGTTTCAAGAAGATGATGGAGGCGGTCGCCTCCGGCGAGGCCCAGCGCCTCACATACCTGGGGGTGAAGATATGACCTCCCTGTCCCTCAAGGAGCTCAACAAGCTGCCCGTCAGGCTCGCAAGCGGTCACAGGCTCTGCGCCGGATGCGCGGAGTCGATCATCGCCAAGCAGATCCTCATGGGAACGTCCGACGAGATCGCCGTGTCCCTGTCCACCGGATGCATCGAGGTCTCCACCACCGTGTTCCCGTACACGTCCTGGAACACCCCGTACATCCACACCGCGTTCGGGAACGGTGCGGCCACCTGCGCCGGTCTCGAGACCGCGTACAACGCCCTGAAGAAGAAGGGCAAGATCCAGGAGGAGATCAAGTTCGTGAACTTCGCCGGTGACGGCGCCACCTACGATATCGGGCTCCAGGCCCTGTCCGGAGCGATGGAGAGGGGGCACAACATGATGTACGTCTGTCTCAACAACGAGGCGTACATGAACACCGGTATCCAGAGGTCCTCCGCGACCACCCTCGGGGCATCCACCACCACCTCCTGGGCGGGGACCGTCCAGGCCGGTAAGAAGGAGAACTCCAAGGACATGACCGCGGTCATGGTCGCCCACAACATCCCCTACGTCGCCCAGGTCTCCCCCCACAACTGGAGGGACACCGTCACCAAGGCCTCCAAGGGATTCGAGGCGAACGGACCCGCGTTCATCAACGCCATCTCCCCGTGCCCGAGGGGATGGAGGTTCCCGTCCGACAGGACCATCGAGATGGCCAAGCTGGCCGTCGAGACCTGCGTATGGCCTCTGTTCGAGGTCGTCGACGGCGAGTACACCCTCACCGCCGAGAGCGCCAGGATCGCGGACGGGAAGACCGAGAAGAAGCCGGTCACCGAGTGGCTCTCCTCCCAGGGGAGGTTCAAGCACCTTATGCAGGAGAAGTGGGAGCCCGTCGTCGAGGCATATCAGGCCGAGGTCGACAGGCGCTGGAACAAGCTCATCAAGCTGTCCCAGCTTTGATTTTCAAACAGGGGCTTCGGCCCCTCATTAATATCAAAATGCGGGGTTGAACCCCGGTTTTCTCAGATCCGTATCAGACTGTCGGGTCGGTACCGTCGTTGTCGTCTCCAGAGTCATCCCTCTTCTCGATGAACGGGGCCATGAGCTCCTCCAGATCCTCTTGAGTAGCCCAATGGTAGTGCTCGATTCCCTTGCAGTGGTACGTGTACTTCTCCGGGTTCGCGCACATCCTCTCGATGGCAGCCGC
>CAVABN010000003.1:0-53974 GCA_963586845.1 Bifidobacteriaceae bacterium | reverse complement strand
CATCGAGGAGCTGTTCGCTCACCCGGAGAAGTACACGTACCACTGCAGGGGAATCAAGCATTACCGCTGGGCTACTGAAGAGGACTACATGAAGCTCAGGGAGAAGTACTGCAGACCGGGGGATGACTCCCAGGACCTCGATAATTGAACCCGCGCTCACGCCTTGCGCTTCTCGGCGGGGTACATCTCGTAGTAGTCCACGCCGTACATCTTCGCGACGATCTTGGCCGTGAACTTCCCGAATCCCCAGAGCTGATGGAAGGTCATGATCGGGACCTTCGGGTTCAGGTGCGACTCCCCTTCCGCACGGGTTCCGAAGTCGTAGCTGAAGTAGCGGATGTCCAGCTTCCTGTCGGAGAATTTCAGCAGATCCATCAGGACCTTCCATCCGCGGAGCTCCAGGTCGTTCCAGTTGTCCTGGATGATCGGCCTGAACACATCGCACCTTATCGCGAACAGCCCGCTCATCATGTCCTTGGTGGTCTGTTTGCGGTGGATGTAGTAGAATATCTTGCAGTAAGCCTCGACCATCTCCGATCCCAGGGCCCTCTTGAGTCCCATGGACATCCTGCTGTTCCTCTTCCCGACGCAGAGGTCGGCCCCCGCATCCATCTGCGCCACGATGCCCCCGAGCGCGGATATGGGGTGTTGGAAGTCGCAGTCCATGCACATTGCGTAATCCGTCTCGGCGATGACGAATCCCTGGAGGACGGAAGCCCCCAGCCCCCTCTCCTCCGGCTTCCTGACGAAGATCCTGGTCAGAGGGTCGTTCAGCGCCTCGACCTCCTCCCTGGTGCGGTCCGTGGAGTTGTCGTCCATGAAGAGCACGTGGTAATCCGGGTACGCCTCGCGGATGGCTCTCGCCATGTTCGCGACGTTCTTCTCTTCGTTGTACGTGGGGATGACGATGGTCACGGTGCCGGGCATATGATTCGCGTGTAGGATAGGGGTAATTCAAATAGATGACGGGCAGAAATTACCGCCAGGAGACCTGGCGGAAGGAGTTTCAATCGTCGAACAGGGGCTTGGCGTCGATGAGCATCCAGGTCACGAGGAATCCGATGATGAGTCCGAAGACGGACCAGAAGCAGAGCATGGACGCCACCATGCAGAGGATGACCGCGGCGATCCACTTCCTCTTCCTGTAGACGAGCACGCCGCTCCCGAGGGCGCATAGCCCGCTCAGCAGGATGAAGACCGACGCCCAGGTGATGTAGGTGCTGACATCGTCCTTCGAGAAGTCGTATCCATGGTTGGAGATCCAGCTCTGGAACTCGTCGCTGCTCCATACCGCGTCGGTCACCGCCGAGGCGTCCGCCAGGGCGATGATCCCGGCGATGACCACGGGGATCGCGTACACGAAGAGCAGGAACGTGAGCCATTTGCGTCTCATCTGGATGGCCACCTCGGCCATCTCCTGCATGTTCTCCTTCATCTCGGCGTCGGCGGCGGATCCGCTGACGACCTTGCCGCATTGGGGACAGAATTGCATTCCCGGTTCCAGGTTCTTCCCGCAGCCGGTGCAGAATTTCGCTTCTTCCTCCATGGGTTCCTCTACGGATTTTGGATTTAAAACGTGGTTGCGGACGGGACGTCGCGGAGGTGGTTCCCGGATCCGCCACGCGCATCCGATGGGACCCATACCCGATCCCACAGAAAATCGAAGCGTATCTTTATAAGCAACCTCCGTATAGGCGCCGATTACCGACAACATCGGTGGAGTCAGAAAATATGAGGAGCTGCAAGACTAACCCTCAGCTCATCGCCACCATCAGCAACCTGAAGGCGAAGACGAGGGAGAACGGCAGTGCCATCTGGCGAGATGTTGCGCTTCGGCTTGAGAAGCCCAAGAGGAACTGGGCCGAAGCGAACCTCAGCAAACTCGAGCTTTACGCCAAGGACGGGGAGACCATCCTCGTTCCGGGCAAAGTTCTCGCCGCAGGCACGATTAGCAAGAAGATCACCGTCGCCGCGTACGACTTCTCGGACGCGGCCGCCAAGGCCATCGAGGCCGCCGGTGGCAAGACGCTGTCCATCGAGGAGCTGGCAGAGGCCAACCCCAAGGGAACCGGCGTCAGGATCATGAGGTGATGAGATGGTTACAGTAATCGACGGAAGGAATCTGATCCACGGCAGGCTCGCAAGCGTCGTCGCCGAGAAGATCATGGGCGGCGAGGAAGTTGTCGTCCTGAACGCCGAGGCCATCATTATCACCGGCGCCAAAGAGAAGGTGTTCGCCGCATTCAAGGCCAAGGTCGACCGCGGAGACACCACCAAGAGGAAGGGACCCTTCTACCCCCGCAGGGCGGATCTCCTGTTCAAGAGATGCGTCAGGGGAATGATCCCTTGGACCACCACATCCGGCAGGGAGGCCTACAGGAGGCTCCATGTCTTCGTCGGGACCCCGAAGCAGTTCCAGGACTGCGAGAAGGAGAAGCCCGTCGAGGCCTGCAGGAAGATCACCGGCAAGTACACGACCCTGGGAGCCGTTTCCAAATTCCTGGGTTCCAACGTGAGATGATCCCATGGTTGACTGTGTAAACACCAGCGGGAAGAGGAAGACCGCCATCGCAAGGGCCGTCGTCAAGGCGGGAACCGGCAGGGTGACCATCAACAAGGTCCCCATCGAGGTCTTCACCCCCGAGCTCGCCAGGCTCAAGATCGAAGAGCCCCTCGGCCTCGTGCCCGAGAAGGCTCAGGGCGTCGACATCTCCGTCACCGTCAACGGCGGCGGAGTCATGGGCCAGGCCGCAGCTGCCAGGACCGCGATCGCAAGGGGTCTCGTCGACTTCTACAAGGACGACGAGCTCGAGGCGATCTTCAGGGGCTACGACAGGTCCCTCCTCATCAACGATGACAGGAGGAAGCTGCCGAAGAACCCGATGGGTCCCGGTGCACGCGCCAAGAAGCAGAAGTCCTACCGTTGAGGAGATGTTGGCATGATAATTCCGGTCAGATGCTTCACTTGCGGAAAGGTCGTAGGCTCCGCCTACCCCAAGTACGTCGAGCGTACCAGCATGGGCGAGGACCCCAAGGCGGTCCTCGACGATCTCGGATTCGAGAGATACTGCTGCCGCAGAATGATCGTCTCACATGCCGACCTCATCAAAGAGATCGCTCCTCTCGGATGATCTTCAACTCCGGGGCTCTGGCCCCGGAGCATAACCTTTTAAACAGAAACACTTTCCAGCCCCTTTGTGGGCCCGTGGGGTAGCTTGGTATCCTTCGTGCTTGGGGTGTACGTAACTCCGGTTCAAATCCGGGCGGGCCCACTCATTTTCCGATTCTATCCGTTCAGCGTCAGCTTTCAACTCCGATCCGACCCTCATGCCATTCACACATCGCTCGGAATTTCGAGTGCTGGCTCTCTCTTCCTTAAATACGGTGTTCGGGCACCTCCCCCGATTCCGTTTATGACGCGGCCCCGGCTCGTCCGCCCATGGTCGGTCCGGAGGATATGATGCCGCTGTTCGACGAAGCGGTCCGCGCGTTGGACGTCGCCCTCGGCCCCCGGGCATGCGGGGCCGTTGTATCGGGGTGCGCGGTGCTGGGATTCAAGTTCAGGGAGTCCCCGCATGTCCTCACCAAGCGCACGCTGGTGATGCCGGTGATGGATGCGATGGGGTACGGCGGTCCGAGGTACGACCTGGATTCCCTGGACGGCCGCGACGGCCTCCTGATGGCGATGGTACCGATGAACAGGCCGCTGGACGACCCGATCAGACAGGCATTGGCGTTCATGAGGGGCCATGGAACGGAATTTGCGATAGCCACGGACGGGTTCAGATGGATGCTCCTGGATGTCGGTCGCTTCGGACCCAGGGTGGGATTCCGCGCTGACCTCCGGCCCTTTTACGTGGAAGCGTTGGACAGGAACCGCTTCAGAACGGCCGTACCGGCGGACCGCGATGAGATCGAGAGGTTCATCGGGGCGTTCGGGAAGGACGGATCGGTGGGATCGGTTCTTCAGGGAATCGCGCAGGGAGACGACCTTCATGGCGAGCGATTCGACGGATTCCGCCATTTCGTCCATGAACTTGTCGTAATCATCGGACACCGTGGCGCCCTCGGGTGTGGCGACGATGATGCCCTGCTGCTCCATGATCTTCAGGGAGTACCTCACGCGGTGCTTCGGTATCCCCGTCATCTCGGACAGGCGGATCAGGCCGACCGGCTGGTTGTCCCTGACGGTGCGGAGGATGGATATGTGACGCTCCAGGAGTTCCAGGTTCTCGCTCAGAGATTCTACAGGGTCCTTTGGAGCGGTCAACGTCATCATCCTCGAAAATCGGTGAAAAGGTTGGGGTAAGGGGGTTTGGGGACGACCGCTCAGCGGCCGTACCACTTCTGTTTGCCCCACTTGTTGTAGTTCGCCCACCATCCCTGGACAATGGAACCGCAGCAGTCGAGCGCTTTCTGCTCGGCGTCGGCGCCTTTGAATGTCCTGTGACAGTTCAGGCACTGCCAGACAAGCTCGGGCTGTTTCTCGGCTTTCATTGCCAGCGGATTGGAAGGCCCGCTATTAAACGTTTGTATCGATTCCAGTGCCAGCCCGCCCCGTTCCCGGGCGCCTCCGACGGATATCCTCGCACCATGTCGCTGGATCGTCTGGATGCGGAATCCCGAAAAGCCATGTCCCAGACGTCTGGGAGGCAATCTAATCATTATATAGGATTTAAAACATCTAGTTTGCTCATGAATAGAATCAAGGTCATCAACGAACCGTCGGAGCTGGTTCCGATGCTGAGGTCCGTTGATACTCCCGTCAAGAGGGACGTGCTGAAAGAGGTGACCTTGGAATGGAGGACTGCCGACGAGATCGAGGAGAAATTCGGTCCGGAGGGCAGGGATGCTATCATCTTCTTCGAGAAGATGAAACTGGTCGAGACCCGCTGGCTCTCCAAGGACGGCGGATATCCCGAGAAGTCCTACCACACCTACTACACGTCTTTCAGCATCAACGCCCAGTGGCCGGTCTACGAGATCAGCGATGTCCTCACCGCCGCCATGATGAGCGCAGAAGAGTACGCCGACATAGAGGCGAAGATCCTCGAGCAGGTCGGGAAGGACGGAAGGTTCTCCGGCGACATCGCCGAAGCGCTCGGACTCTCGTCCACCATGCTCAAGAGCCTGGTGCGCAGGTCCGTCAAGATGGATTACCGCGGGCACAGGATCGAACTCATCCACGAAGAGTGACCGATGGCCGGAATCTGGATAATGAGGATAGGCCACCGTCCCGAGAGGGACAAGAGGGTGACCACCCACGTGGCCCTGTCCTCCCGCGCATTGGGAGCCAAGGGCATATTCGTGGATACGGAGGATCCGGTCCTGGAGGAGAACATCCGCAGCGTCGTCGACAGGTTCGGCGGCGACTACACCATCAAGACGGGCGTCTCCTGGAAGCAGGAGCTCAAGGAGTTCCAGGGTAAGGTCGTCCATCTGACGATGTACGGGCAGAGGGTCGACGAGGCCCTGCCGAAGATCCCGAAGGACGAGGACATACTCATCGTGGTAGGGGCCGAGAAGGTCCCCGCCGAGGTGTATCAGCGCGCCGATTTCAACATCTCCGTGGGCAATCAGCCCCATTCGGAGATCGCTGCCCTGGCCATATTCCTGGACAGGTTCACCGGCGGCGAGGCGCTCTACGCGGACCGCGGAGGGCACCTGGAAGTCGTTCCCAACGAGAGGGGGAAGACGGTTGTCGAGCACGATCCCCAGCGACGAGCGCTGCATCGAGTACCTGGAGGAGGCTGGCTGCAAGCGCAGGGTCATCATACACTGCTGTACGGTCAACGCCGTGGCGCAGGAGATGGTCTCGCGCATCGACGGGGCCGACAGGCAACTCGTGACGGCGGGCGCGTTGCTGCACGACATCGGGCGTTCGGTGGATCATTCGATCATGCACGCCTACATCGGGTCGCAGATCGTCTCCGCCTACGGTCTCCCGCAATCCCTCGTGGATATCGTCCGCAAGCACACCGGAGCCGGTCTCGATGCGCAGGATGCGGAGGAGATGGGTCTGCCGCCGGCGGACTACATGCCCCGCACGCTCGAGGAGAAAATCGTCGCCCATGCGGACAACATGGTCAGCGACAACCGCGTCGTGGACCACATGCATTCGGTCAACAAGCTCCGCACCAAGGGCGCATTCCGCGGCGCGGACAGGATCGAGGCGCTCCATACCGAGCTCTCCCGCCTGTACGGCGAGGACCTCGACATCATCCCGGGCAGGATCGGCGAGTATCCGGACCTGGAGCTGGCCAGGCGCATGGACATCCCGCTGTCCCACCGACGGCGTGAGCGATGCTAAAATATCGTCGGGGCGTTACCAGGTCCAGTGATCATCTATGGTGACCGAACTCAACGAGACCAACTTCGACTCCTTCGTGGAATCCAACAGCATCGCCATCATCGACTGCTGGGCCCCCTGGTGCGGACCCTGCAGGCGCATGGGTCCCATCGTGGACGAGGCCGCCGAGGAGCTGAAGGGGAAGGCCGCCTTCGCCAAGCTCAACACCGACGAGAACCAGGGCATCGCCGTCAGGTTCCAGATCAACGCCATCCCGACGCTCCTCGTCTTCAAGGACAAGGTCCTCGTGGAGGCGCTCGTCGGACTCAGGCCGAAGGAAGACCTCGTCGACTACGTGAGCAGGCTCTGATGGAATTCGACGTAGCGGTCATAGGCGCCGGTCCCGCGGGGATACAGGCCGCCATCCACTCCTCGAGGAAGAAGGCGTCCACCGTTGTTCTCGGGAAGCCCCAGGCGAGCGCCGCCTTCGGCGCCCATATAGAGAATTATCTGGGCACAGGGAGCGTCGGCGGGGAGGAGCTGCTGTCGAACGGCAGGGCCCAGGCCGAGCTGTCCGGCGCGGTGTTCGTGGAGGAGAACGTCATAGCGGCGACCGGAGGGTCCCGTTTCACCCTGACCCTGGAGGGAGGGGACACGATCGTGGCCAAGGCTGTCGTCCTGGCCACCGGGATCTCGAGGATGAAGCTGGGGATCCCCGGCGAGAAGGAGCTCTTCGGCAAGGGCGTCAGCTATTGCGCCGTGTGCGACTGCAATTTCTACAAGGGCAGGTGCGTCGCCGTCGTCGGGAACGATTCCGAGGCGGCCGTGTCCGCCGAGCTCATGACCAAGTACGCCTCGGAGACGCACTGGATCGCATGGAACATCGGCGCGAACGACGCGCTGGTCGGGAAGGCCGAGGCCGCGGGCGCCGTCATCCACGGGTCGAAACCCGTCTCCATATCGGGAGAGGGTAAGGTGTCCTCGATCGAGCTGGAGGACGGCACGTCCATCCCCGTGGACGGGGTGTTCATAGAATTGGGCGCCAAGTCCTCGGCCGACCTGGCGATGGACCTCGGCGCCATGCCGGAGATCGACGATACCCTGAAGGTCTCCCCCAGTTGCGCCACCGATGTTCCCGGATTGTTCGCCTGCGGCGATGTCACGGGGAAGCCGTGGCAGGTCGCCAAGGCCGTCGGCCAGGGTTGTGTCGCAGGCATGTCCGCGGCGGATTACGCGAGGGGTGCGGAATGACTGTATCCGATCTCATCTCCGGGATGCTCAGGGAGGAGGGGGGTTTCCAGAAGGCCCTCCGCAGCATCCTCGACGACGAGTTGAACATGTCGCTCAACGAGTTCTGCCAGGTGTCCGGTGTGTCTCAGAGCACCATGTACAAGATCCTGGAGGACAAGAGGGAGCCGAATCTGCGCACCGTGCGTCAGGTCGTGAAGTCCCTGAAGATCATAATGGAGCCGGAAGGCTCCCATTTCATCGCCGTCATAGCGAACACCATGGTGGTGGAGAACCTCCCGAAGACGCTGGATCTGGACGGACTGACCGTGACCATACGCGAGTATCCCGTGTCCACGGTGGAGGATGCTATCATCGCGGCGGTACGCGCGGAGCGCGACGGCGCCCTGGGAGTGGTGTGCGCTCCGATCGTGGCGCCGACGGTGGAGAAGATCTTGACGATCCCAGTGTCCAGGGTGATTCCGTCGAACAGCGTCCTCAAGGCGGTCGACAGGCTGAAGGACTTGATCTGATTCCTCGATATTTCCGCTCGGATCGCTCGCAATCCGATGATTCTTCATCGTTCCAGACTCGAGGACGGTGAATTAGTTTAAATGTGAGCTTAACTTTACGCTGGCCCAGAGGCAGATATTCTGTTCGAGCTCCAGGTCGTTAGCAATACGCCGATGTCCGGCGTAGACGACATAAACGTCGTCGCGGAGACCCTTCTGGTCCAGATCGGATACCTGCCGAAGGGCTACGACCCGAAGACCGGAGCCATCTCCGTGCGCGAGAGCGTGCCCTACAGGCTGTTCATGGAATATCTCGCGGCCTACCCTTCCAAGGCGTGGACCGTGGAGGAGCTCGCCGCCCTTCTGGGCACCACCAAGCCCACCATCTACCGCCACATAAACAAGCTGAAGTCCATGGATATCCTGGAGGCCATGGACGTGGAATACGACGGACAGGTCCGCAAGGGCTACCGCATAAGGTTCGGCGATATCGTCAAGGCGTGGAGCTTCACGGAGGCCAACGTCAGCATGGCCATGGAGAACTACCGCAAGACCATCGTTCATTTCCAGGAGCTGATGAACAGCAGGTGATGTTGCATGGCGGATGAGTGTTCCATATCTAAAGGGGCGAGGTTCTCGGTCGTTTTCAGGATCAATTCCACCAAGGACTGCACGGTCGAAGGTGTCTACAAGGGGATGGCCGCCATGGGGACCGAGACGGCCCTGGTGTTCGAGACATCCGACGGGCTGTCCTTCATCAACGCGTCCGCGGTCGTCCGCATGGACCAGATAGGCGCGGCTCCCGAGGAGCCGAAGAAGAAGGCCGACGACAGGGCCCTCTATGGCTGATCCGGTATCCCTTCTGTCGGCGGACCTTATCGAGGCCGTCAGGTCCGGTTCCGTGAAGGACCGGGATTCGTTGCAGAACCTGAAGCTGAAGCTCTGCAAGAGGTACGGACTTTCAGACGTCCCTCCGAACTCCGACGTCTTGGCGAATGTGGAGCCGGTCGACAGGGACCTCCTTCTCCCGTTCCTGATAAAGAAGCCGTCCCGCACCGTCAGTGGCGTGGCCGCCGTTGCTGTGATGACTTCACCTCATGATTGTCCCCACGGGAAGTGCTCGTACTGTCCCGGAGGGGTCTCCAACGATTCCGCCCAATCCTATACGGGCAAGGAGCCCGCCGCCAGGAGGGCGGCGAGGAACAGGTTCGATCCCCGGATGCAGGTGACCGACAGGGTCACCCAGCTGGAGGAGATCGGGCACAACACGGACAAGATCGATCTGATCATCATGGGCGGAACGTTCACCAGCCGCGACCCGGAGTATCAGGAATGGTTCGTCAAGCGCTGCTTCGACGCGCTGAACGGGGAGGATTCCGACACGCTGGAGGAGGCCCAGCGGAAGAACACGGTCGCGTCCAGGCGCTGCGTCGGGATGACCGTCGAGACGCGTCCCGACGTCTTCACCCCGGAGCAGATCGAGCGCGCCATGCGCCTGGGGGCCACCCGCGTGGAGCTGGGCGTGCAGATCCTCGATGACGAGATCCTCAAGGGAGTTCAGCGCGGCCACGGGACCGAGGAGGTCCGCAGGTGCACCAAGGACTGCAGGGACCGCGGCCTGAAGATCTGCTACCACATCATGCCCGGTCTGCCGGGATCCGATCCGGAGCACGACCTGGAATGCTTCCGGAAGGTGTTCGACGACCCCGCGTACCGTCCGGATATGCTGAAGTTCTACACCCTGCTGGTGGTCGCCGGTACAGGCGTCTACGACATGTGGGAGAGGGGCGAGTACGTCCCGTACGACGAGGAGACCGCTGTGGAGCTCCTGTCGGAGATGAAGGCCATCGTACCCGAGTACGTGCGCATCCAGAGGATACAGAGGGACATCCCGGCCACGGAGATAGTGGCGGGGATAACCAAGAGCAACATCCGTCAGATGGTCGCTACGCGCATGGCCTCTCAGGGCAGGGCGTGCAGGTGCATCCGCTGCAGGGAGGCCGGACGCACGGATGCCCGCGTGGATCCCGATTCGGTAGAGCTGAAGGACATGGTCTACGAGGCCGGCGGGGGTACGGAGCACTTCATATCGCTGGAATGCGACGATTCGATCATCGGATACGTGCGTCTGAGGCTGGATTCCGGTCCCGCGGCGACGATCAGGGAGCTGAAGGTGTTCGGCCATCCCGCCTCCATAGGTGAGGAGGACGGCGACTGGCAGCATCGCGGGTTCGGCAGGAGACTGGTGTCCGAAGCGGAACGCATCGCATCCGAATCCGGGAGGGCCCGCATCAGGGTCACCAGCGGGGTCGGTGTTCGCGAATACTATCGCATGCTCGGTTATTCCGAGGACCTGCCGTACATGGCGAAGGATCTCCGATCATCCGTAGAACGGGATGTTGTCCCAGCCGGTCCGGCGCTTCCTCATGCTCTTCCCGAGGTTCTCGTAGCTCTCCATCATATCCGCCGTCACCGACGGCCCTATCGTCGACAGGGCCTGGTCGAAATGGCGCTGCTGGACCGAGTCTGCGTCCGGATTCTCGCGGTATGCGGCCAGTCCCGCTTCGCGGCAGACTGCCGCCAGGTCGGCTCCGACGTACCCGTCGGTGGCCGAAGCGACCAGTTTCAGATCCACGTCCTTCAGGGGCATCCTCCTGGTGTGTATCTTCAGGATTCCCAGTCTGGAATCCGCGTCGGGTTTGCCTACGAGGACGAGGCGGTCGAACCTTCCCGGCCTCAGAAGGGCGGAGTCGATCATGTCGGGACGGTTCGTGGCCCCCATCACGGTGACGTTGCGCAACCCTTCGATCCCGTCCATGGACGTGAGCATCTGGGCCACGACCCTCTCCCAAGCGGAGCCGTCTCCCATGCCACGGACGGGCGCTATGGAGTCCAGCTCGTCGAAGAATATGATGCACGGGGCCATCTGCTTGGCCCTCTTGAAGATCTGGCGGATGGCGCGCTCGCTCTCCCCCATCCACTTGCTGGCGACCTCCGGTCCGTTCACCGAGATGAAGTTGGTCCCGGATTCGTTGGCCAGGGCCTTGGCGATGAGCGTCTTCCCGGTTCCGGGCGGACCGTACAGGAGGATCCCCTTGCCGGGCTCGATACCCAGCCTGTCGTAGGCGCTGTTCCCGTCCTCCGGGACGAACACCTCCTCGATGCGGCGCCTGACGTCGTCCAATCCTCCGACGTCGTCCCATGTGACCTTCGGAATCTCCACCAGGACCTCCCTCATGCCGCTCGGTTCCACTTCCCCGAGAGCGGCGGAGAAATCGTCCTTGGAGACCTTCATGGACTCAAGCATCTCCGACGGGATCGCCCTGTCCAGATCGAACTCGCTCATGCGGGAGCTCAGGCAGTGCATGGCCGCCTCCCTGCACAGCGCCGCCAGATCGGCTCCGACGAATCCCTGCGTCACGGATGCCAGCCACTCCGGCGTGACGTCCGGGGTCAGGGGCATGTCCCTCATGTGGACGGACAGGATGTCCGCCCTGGCCTTCCTTCCGGGGATGCCGATCTCGATCTCCCTGTCGAACCTCCCGGGCCTCCTCAGCGCGGGGTCGATGGAGTCCTCGCGGTTGGTCGCTCCGATGACTATGACGTTCCCGCGGTCCCCCAGGCCGTCCATGAGGGTCAGGAGCTGGGCCACCACCCTTCTTTCAACCTCTCCGGACACGTCGTCCCTGCTGGGGGCGATGGAATCGATCTCGTCCAGGAACACTATGCTGGGGGCGTTCTCCTCCGCCTCCTTGAATATCTCCCTGAGGCGCTCCTCGCTCTGCCCGTAGTACTGGCCCATGATCTCCGGTCCGCGGACCGAGAACAGCGATGCGCCGGATTCGTTGGCCACCGCCTCGGCCATCAGGGTCTTCCCGGTCCCGGGGGGACCGTACAGGAGGACGCCCTTGGGGGCTCCGATGCCGAGCCTCTCGAACAGCTCCGGGTGCTTCAGCGGGAGTTCGATCATCTCCCTGATGCGCCTGAGCTCCTCGTCGAGACCGCCGACGTCGTCGTATGTGATCTGATGCCCGCGCTGCTGCGCTTTGGTCGTCTGCTTGCGCGGGGTGTCCTTGATGACGATCTTCGTGCGGTCGTTGACCATGACCGCGCCTTTGGGAACGGTGGACACGACGGCGAAGGTGGAGCGGTTGCCCATGAGGGCGATGTTCGGAACGATGATGTCCGTGTCCGCCACCAGGGGGCGGTTCATCAGCCCCTTGAGGAACACCCCTTCGATTCCGGCCTCGAACCTGATCCTCTTCCCGTCGGGGATGTTGGGTGCCAGGGTGACCTGTTCGGCGGGCTGGGGCTCGCATCTGCGGACCGTGACGCTCTCGTCCACGCTGACGCCCGCGTTGGTCCTGGTCAGACCGTCTATGAACAGCATGCCGCGGCCTTCGTCCTCGGGGTCGCACTTGAACACCTTGGCCACCACGGACCTCTTGCCGGTGATCTCGACGGTGTCCCCCAGTTCCAATCCGAGGGCCCTCCTCGATTCGCAGTCCATCCTGGCGCGGCCGTAGCCCGCTTCGCTCTGGGACCTGGCCATCGCGACCTTCAGGACGAGTGAATCCGCCATGCTACTGACACGTATCCATCCCGTATAATGGTCGCGCGCCGACGCCGTCCGTCGTCGCATACTCAATCCTACAATTCTTGACTGGACGCAGGGGAGCCGCCGAGATTCCGTATAAGAGGTTTCGGCGGACCCCGTTCTGGCATATTTCTTTATATACCGGATTGCCATGTAGGGGTAGGTAGGTTTTGGATATATATCGATAAATCGATTATAATCCAAAACCTAGGCCGACGAAAGAGAGCATTGTCCAAAACCACCGGCGCTGAAAGGCGGAAAGAGAAGGAACGCCCCTACGATTTGCAGTCCACGGGGCGGCCATCCGGGATGATGTTCGGATGACGTTCAAGAATAGGAAGGACAAGGATAAGAAACGCTCGACTCCGAAGGACGTCGAGAACAGGAAATGCGGGATCTACCCCGACAAAAAGGACCCGAAGAAGCCGCGGAAGGCCACTCCGGACGAGATCAGAGGCAGCAACGAGGCCGCCGTGGAGACGACGCAACGGCTCATCTCTCCGGAGGCTATGCTGAAGACGTTCCCCAAGGAGCTGTGCGAGATGAACCGCGGGAAGGCCGGCAGGCCGTACGTCTATGCGGACTGCGTGTTCGGATGGATACTGGCCTTCATGGGCTACCTGGACCTGACGTTCACCAAGGCCACCGGCATAGCGGTGTGGATCCTGAACACACTCGATAAGCCGGCCCCGTCCAGGAGCACGGTTCACAGGCGCATCCTGGAACTGGTGGCGAAGACTGTCCTGGGTGCTCCTCCGGAGGACTCCCGCATCCTGTGCAGGTACGTCTCCCCGCACAAGTCGCACAAGCACAGGAGAGTGGCGGTGGATTCGAGCGGTTTCTCCGTGTCGAACTACTTCAAGTGGTGCATGGAGAAGTGGGGCGTCGAGAACAAGGACGTGTGGCTGAAGCTCCATGCCCTGGTAGACATCGACTCCTGCGAGATCCTCGCGTACATCCTGACGTACAACGACGTGGGGGATCCGAACATGCTGCCGCTCCTGATGGAGCTGGCGAATCGCGGAGGGCACAAGATCTCCGTGGTGTACGCCGACGGGGCGTACGGATCGGTCGAGAACTGGAGCATAATGTCCAGGGAGTACCACTGCGGGTTCGTGACCAGCTTCAGGAGCAATACGGCGCCGAACAACAACGGCTGTCCGGCCAGGGGGGACGCGGCCCGCCTCTGGTGCTCTCTGCCGTACGATGAGTGGGTGCAGGTCACCGGATACGGTATCAGGTGGAAGATCGAGGGCACGTTCTCGGATCTGAAGCGGCTGGTATCCGAGGTCTTCCGGTCCCGGACGGATCTGGGGCATGTGGCGCAGAGCTACGCGAAGGTCGTCGGCTTCAACGTGCACAAGGCGATCCGCGCCGAGATAGTCGGCGTCACGGGGAACGGCGTGGTAATAGCGGTCTGAGTCCGCATTCGACATGCCGTACCGGGTTCTGAAGCGGCCGAACGATGGGGGAGCAGCCCGGGCTATGCGGGAATCGGGCGCAGAAACGGTACGCAAACGTCTTCTGAACGCCTCCGCGCGCATCTGTGTCAGCATGTCAGGCAGGCTTCAGGAGTTATGGGATGGAGTAGTCGTCGCAAAATCATTTATTCGCAGGGCGGGATATGCCACCCGATGTCCAAGATGAAGGTTAGGGATCTGATGACCACCCAGGTCGTCACGCTGAAGGCCGACGAGACCGTCAAGAAGGCCGTTCTGAAGTTCGCGCTCGACAACATATCCGGAGCGCCCGTGGTGGATAACAGGAACCACCTGCTGGGCATCCTGAGCGAGAACGACATCCTCAACGTCATCATGGCCTACCAGACCAAGCTGGACCGCGAGAACTCCGATTCCGTCATGCTCACTTATTCGATGGATTCGACTTCCGAGACGGACGAGAGGCTGAAGAGGCTCTCCGACGAGATCTCCAACAAGCCGGTCTCCGAGATCATGACCCGTACCGTTCTGACCACCTCGCCGGATGCATCCGTCATGGAGGTACTCAGGTCCATGATCGAGATGCAGGTCAACCGTCTCCCGGTCCTGGAGAAGGGCGTCGTCGTCGGGATAATCACCCGCGGGGACATCATATTCGCTCTCTACAAGAAGAAGATCTGAGGCGCTCTCGGATGTTGGAGGTACACGTACTCGCCAGCGGTAGCGACGGCAATTGCACCGTGATCGAATGCGACGGCGAAGCCGTGATGATCGACGCCGGTATCAGCTGCAAGAAGATCCTCTCGCAGATGGACCAGGAGGGCGTCGACAAGGAATGCGTCAAGGCGATCCTGCTGACGCACGAGCATTCCGACCACGTTTCCGGCGCGGGTGCGACGGCGAGGAAGCTGGGCGTGCCGATCATGTGCAACCAGCCCACCTTCTCCGAGCTGAGCCTGGGCAACGTGGACTACGTCCCGATAGACCCCAAAGGGGCCTTCGATGTCGGGCCCCTCCACATCACCCCTCTTCCGACGATGCACAACGCCGTCATGCCCTGCGCGTTTCTTACCGAAGTAGACGACAAGAAGGTGCTCCTGGCCACCGATACCGGGACGTTCACCTTCCAGATCGAGGAGGCGCTGAGGCAGGCGGACATCGCCGTCATAGAGGCGAACTACGACAACAGGATGCTCGTGGACGGTCCGTACCCTCCCGCCCTGAAGAAGCTGATCGGTAGCGACCACGGTCACATGTGCAACGTGGACACCGCCATGTCCATCAAGAAGACCATGTCCGAATCGAACCGCCAGATATTCCTGGCGCATCTGAGCAGGACCAACAACATCCCGGATATCGCCAGGGAGACCGTGGCGGAGATCACCGGAATCAAAAGGATGAAGATAGACTGTCTGGAGTTCCTCGGGGACTCCAGGACGCTCAGGGCGTAGGCGCGACCGCAGTCGCCTTGCCCGTGTTTATCAGGACGTCGGCCAGCACCTTCGGGAGCATGACCAAGTCTTCTTTGGAAAGTTTGTAATCCCTGTCGGGTCCCGCGAATTCCGGCAGGTCCTCCAGGATCCTTATCAGCGTGGGGGACAGGGTGGCGTCCTCGACGCGCTCCGGTTCACGGATGGGTTCGGTAACGGGCCCCGGCATCGGTTCCGGTGTGGGTTCAGGTTTTGGCGCAGGCTCTGGTTCGGGCTCCCGAACGGGGGCGGGCTCGTCCGGGATGTGCTCCTCGGGGACATCGAACGGCTCGTCGAACTCCTCGTTGAAAGGCTCCTCCGGAGGGAAGTCGTCGTGGATCTCGGGTATCGGTTCCTCAACAGGTTCCGGCACCGGTTCGGGTTCCGGAACGGGCTCCGGCTCCGCGACGCGCACGGGCGGCTCGTCGATGTGGGTAGGCACGGTGACGCGCTTGCCCCTGAGCCTGTCGACCTCGCTCAATTGGCGCTTGGTCAGGTCGAGCATGCTGTCGTAGTAGACGCGCTCCTCGTCGGTCAGGCATTCCAGGGTGTTCCTGGCGCCCTCGGCCCCGCGGATCGCCATGGTGGCGATCTTCCTGGTCCTGAGGACCACGATATCCTTCGAGAGCCTCTCCGCCTTCTTCCTGCGCTGCTCCGCGCCCTCGGTCATGACCGAGTCCGGATCGATCGACATCTGCCTGTCGTATTCCTGGCGGAGCGTCGTGAGGAGGTTCGCCATGGCTTTGAAGAGGTCCTTGCGGGGCTGCGTCAGCGACGCGCTCTTCATCTCGACCCTGTAGAGCTCCGACAGTTCGTCGAAGGTCATGGGTCCCACCACGGCAGTGCTCATCGGCCGGCTCATGTCCCGCAGGCTAGATAACGCCTTCCATCGACCCGTTATCTTGATTTTCATCCGCGTCATAGGGGCAGGCATGAACATCTCCGACGTCTGCAGGACCGTGCAGGGTTCCGTGGAGGTTGACGTGTCCGTCTCCCCCAGGTCCAACCGCCCCGGGCCGGACGGCTACGACGAGTGGAGGAAGCGTCTGGTCCTCCGCGTGTCCGCGCCCCCTCTGGACGGGAGGGCGAACAAGGAGGTGTGCCAATACTTCTCGGAGCTGACGGGGTTCCGCGCCGAGGTGTCGGCGGGACAGACGTCGAGACAGAAGACGGTCAGGATCGCCGGGGATCCCGGGGCGGTCATGGCCAAGCTGGGAGCGATCGATGGACGACGCCGAGAGGCTGGAAGGGATCCTGGAGGCATTGGAGAGGCTCCGGGAGCTGTCGGAGGACCACGTGATCCTCGTCGAGGGCGCCAAGGACGTGGACGCGCTGCGCATCCTCGGGATCGAGGGAGATTTCTTCCGCGTCCAGAGCGCCGGAGGGCCGGTGAAGGCATCCGAATACGCCTGGTCGAACGGGAAGGGCGCGGTCATCCTGACGGATTGGGACCGCAGGGGAGGTTCCCTGGCGGAGGCGCTGAGGGAGAACCTGGATTCCCTGGGCGTCCCGTTCGACGATACCGTCCGCAGGGACCTGGCGGTGCTGTCCAGGCCGTATTCCAAGGATGTGGAGTCCATGGATTCGGTCGTGGAGCTCCTCCGCGCCAGGGTCGATATATAATGAAGGAGATTGGAGCGCCGATGGCAGGAGCCTTCGTAGTGTTGGAAGGGGTGGACGGATCCGGGAAATCCACCGTGTGCAGGAGGGTCGCGGAGACCCTGAGGTCGGAGGGATTCAGGGTCGAGACGACCGCCGAACCCACATCGGAAGGCATCGGCGCGTTCATACGCTCCGGATCCGCGGGGAGGATCTCCCAGAGGGCGGAGTCCCTGCTTTTCATCGCCGACCGCTACGAGCACACCGATTCCATCGAGAGGAAGGTCTCCGAGGGCGCCGTGGTCATCTGCGACAGGTACTACGCGTCCACCATAGCGTACCAGTCGGCCAAGCTCGACGGCGATTCCGCCGACATAGGCTGGCTCAAGGGCCTGTGCGAACCGTTCGTGCAGAGGCCCGACGCCGTGATCCTCCTGGATGTGGACCCGGAAGTGTCCATGGCCCGCGTGGAATCCCGCGGGGAGGAGGAGAGCAAATTCGAATGCATCCGTTTCCAGAAGCAGGTCCGCGAGAGGTATCTGGACCTGGCGGAGGAGTACGGTTTCGAGGTCGTCGACGCATCCCGTCCGGAGGACGAGGTGCTCGGCGATGTTCTGAAGATAATTAGGGAGGTCGTCTGAGATGCATCCGTCCGAGGAGATCTACTGCGAGAAGAGCACGAAGCTGAGAGGGAAGACGGTCATCGTCGGCATCACGGGGAGCATCGCCGCCGTGGAGTGCTTCGGCACGATCAGGGAGCTGGTCAGGCACGGCGCCGACGTGTACGTGGTGATGTCGGAGGAGGCGCAGAAGATCGTCACCCCCGATTCCCTGGAGTTCGCATGCGGCCACAGGCCGGTGACGGACCTGACCGGCAGGACCGAACACATCACGATGATGGGCGCCCGCTCCGCCGATCTCCTTCTGATCTATCCCGCCACGGCGAACACCGTGTCCAAGATCGCCAACGGTATCGACGACACCCCCGTGACGTCGTTCGCCACTGTCGCATTGGGATCCGGGATCCCGGTGGCCCTGGCCCCGGCGATGCACGATTCCATGTATTCCAACCCGGCCGTGAAGGCCAACCTCGAGAAGCTGCAGTCCTGGGGCGTGAAGTTCATCGGGCCCAGGATCGACGGTCCGAGGGCCAAGGTCGCCTCGCGCGAGGAGGTCGTGGCATGGGTGTTCAAGATGCTATCCAGGAACTACCTGCAGGGCAGGCGCCTGCTCGTCATCGGCGGGAGGAGCGAGGAGCCCATCGACTCCATGAGGATCATCACCAACCGTTCGTCCGGCACGATGGCCGTGGAATTGGCCAAGCGCGCCTTCGAGAGGGGCGCGGATGTGGAGATGTGGATGGGAGGGTGCAGCGTGCAGCTCCCCGACTACATCCCTACGAAACGCTTCGCCACCGTGGACGACCTGGTGTCGATGGTGAAGGACATCGACCACGATGCGGTCCTGGTGCCCGCGGCCCTGGCGGACTTCTCCCCGAGGGAGGCGGCGGAGGGGAAGATCCCGAGCGACAAGGGCTTCGAACTGGACCTGGACCCCGTGCCGAAGGTGCTCCCGCTGATACGCGGGAAGTGCCCCGTGGTCATAGGGTTCAAGGCCGAATCCGGACTGTCCAAGCAGGACCTGACCGACAGGGCCAGGGACCGTCTGGAGAAGTACGGTCTGGCGGCGGTGGTGGCCAACGACATCGACGTGGTCGGGAGGACGACGTCCTCGTCCATCCTCGTGACGAAGGAGGAGGCCCGCGCCATGACAGGGACGAAGGCCGAGATCTCGGACGCGATCCTCGACTACTGCATGAAGAAGCTGCGATCATGACGAGCGCATTCTGTCCGGGGCACGTGTCGTGCATATTCCAGCCCGTGTCGTCCTACGACATCATGTGCACCGGGTCCCGCGGGGTCGGCATACGTCTGAGCCTGGGGTCCCGGGCGACGGTGGAGCCCAGGGACGACGGGCAGGTGAACATCTGGCTGGACGGACAGCAGGCCATAGCGCACATCACCAGGATGGCCGCCGAGAGGCTGGCTCCCGGCAAAGGGTTCGACATCCGCATCGAGAACGACCTCCCCGTGAGCCAGGGGTTCGGGATGAGCGCCTCCGGCGCACTCGCGGCCGCACTGTGCATCGCGGAGATGACCGGGCAGTCACGCACCGCCGCCTTCTCCGCGGCCCACGCGGCCGAGGTCAACGGCGGGGGCGGATTGGGCGATGTGGCGGCGATTGTGGCCGGACGGGACGTGCCGGTCCGCACGGTCGCAGGATTCCCGCCCCACGGGAAGGTCGTCAACGCGGGATTCGCGTTCCCCACGCTCACCTTGGCGGTCCTGGGGCCGTTGCTGGAGACCGATTCGGTCCTCGGCGATTCCCGCATGGTGGAAGCGATAAGGAAGGCGTCCGCGGAGAGCCTGGAGGGCTTCCTGGACGACCCGACGCCGGAGAACCTGTTCGAGATGTCGAACAAGTTCTCGTCGGAGTCCGATCTGGAGAGTCCCGCCATAAGGAAGACGATCGAGAGCCTGAAATCCAAGGGGTACGGCGCGGGGATGTGCATGCTGGGCAACAGCGTGTTCACCGACGCCCCGGAGGAGGTCCTGTGGGCGATCTTCGGGAGGGGGTGCGTTAGGACCTACGCCTGCTCCTCCAGCTCCAGGGAGATAACGATCAGCAGGTCCCGTCTCGCTCGTAGAGAGTGAAGAGGACGTCGTCGCCCTCCACGTCGAAGAGTCCGATCCTGGCGCCGCAATCGAGCCATGCGTGCGCGTAGTTCACGGCCGCGAAGGCGGTGACGTAGTCGCCGCACTCCTTGAAGTGCTTCGCATCCGAGTAGTAGCAGTTCGCCATCTCGAGGAAGCTGTCAGCCAGGCGCCTGTTGTAGGATTTCTCGGGGGCGGCTATGCGGATCTTCGCGAGGGCCCTCGCGGTTATATCGAGGTATTTCTCCATGCGTTCGTCCGTCACGACGTCCTTCTTGCCGTCCATGTTCACCGCCATGCGGTGCCAGTAGATGATATGATTGTCCGTTCCCGCATCCAACTACGGTGAGCTTTATATGGATGGATGATATCTCCATAGGTGGGCACGGGACTCTTGGTGGTTAATGCTTCAAACCGATTCCTGCTTTCCGGACGTCCGTCCGGTCGACCCCGTGTCCTCCTCCTTTCCCGGGGCACAGCCCCGGACCTACCCTTCTGACCGGGACCCATACAACCCTTAAAAGAGGAGAAGCGTTACACGCGGTTCATGATAATCGTAGGCGGATCGTCCTCCAGGGACCTGGCTAAGGAGCTTGCCGGGATCCTCGGGTGCACGTACATCCAAGCCGCTTCCACCAAGTTCCCCGACGGAGAATGCTACACCAGGATCGACGCTGAGGCGCTGGACGACGATGTAGTCATCGTTCAGAACACGTACCCCAACGACAACCTGATCGAGATGTTCCTCCTCCAGGACGCCGTCCGCAGGCTGGGCGCGAAGACCCTGACCCTGGTCATCCCCTACTTCGGATACGCCAGGCAGGACCGCGTGTTCAAGCCCGGGGAGCCCGAGTCCGCCAAGGTCATGTGCAGGCACCTCGGGATGGACTGCGACAGGGTGATCACAATCGACATCCACAAGGAGGCCGTCCTGGACTACTTCGACTGCGCCCACAGGGACCTGAAGGCCGCGTCCGTCATCGCCGACTACTTCGCCGACAAGAAGATCGACCTCGTCCTGTCCCCCGACATCGGGGCCGCCGGCCGCGCCAAGGACGTCGGCACCAGGATGGGCGTGCCCTACGACCACCTGGAGAAGACCCGTCTTTCCGGAGTGGATGTGAAGATCGCCCCCGCCGAGTTCGACGCCACCGGCAAGAACGTGCTCATCGTGGACGACATGATCTCCACCGGAGGCACCATCGTCGCCGCCGCATCCGCACTCAGGGAGGCCGGCGCGGAGTCCGTGTCGGTCGCATGCACCCACGGCGTGTTCGTGAACAACGCCATCGAGAAGCTCACCGGCTCCGCTCTTTCGACGGTGCTGTGCTGCAACACCCTCGAGAACCAGGTCTCGCACATCTCCGTGGCCGGGCTCATCGCCGACGCTCTGAAGGAGGGTCACCGATGTCGATGAAAGAGGACGACTTCGCCGACTGGTATCTCGACATCGTCGAGAAGGCCAACCTCTGCGACAAGAGATACCCCATCAAGGGGATGAACGTCTGGACCCCCTACGGCTGGAAGATCATGAGGCAGATCGACTCCTACATCAGGCAGGAGTTCGACGCCACCGACCACGACGAGGTCTGCTTCCCCCTGCTGATCCCGGAGACCGAGTTCGCCAAGGAGAAGGACCACATCAAGGGATTCGACGAGGAGGTGTACTGGGTGACCCACGCCGGGCTCAACGAGCTCGATGTCAGGCTGGTCGTCAGGCCCACGTCCGAGACCGCCATGTACCCCATGTTCTCCCTCTGGGTCAGGTCCCACCAGGACCTCCCGCTGAAGACGTATCAGATCGTCAACACCTTCAGGTACGAGACCAAGCAGACCCGTCCGTTCATCAGGGTCAGGGAGATCCACTTCTTCGAGTCGCACACCTGCCACGTGTCCGAGGAGGATGCGCAGCTCCAGGTGGAGGAGGACATCGCGATCCTCGAGAGGATCGCCAGGGCCATCTGCCTGCCGTACATGCTGTGCATCCGCACGGAGTGGGACAAGTTCCCCGGCGCTCATTACACGGTGGGTATCGACACCTCCATGCCCAACGGAAGGACCCTCCAGATGGGTTCGATCCACCACTACAGGACGAACTTCTCCATCCCCTACGACATCACCTACGAGGACGAGAACGGGGAGCACAAGCACGTCCACCAGACCACCTTCGGTATGAGCGAGCGTCTCGTCGGAGCCCTCATCGGGGTTCACGGCGACGACCAGGGTCTCGTGATGCCCCCAGGCATCGCCCCGTTCCAGTGCGTCGTTATCCCCATCTTCAAGAAGGACAACGAGGCGATGGTGACGGAAGCCGCCAAGGACATGGTCAAGGTCCTGAGGGATGCAGGCATCAGGGTCAAGCTGGACGACAGCGACGCCCGTCCCGGAGCCAAGTACTTCGAGTGGGAGATGAAGGGCGTGCCCCTCAGGCTCGAGCTCGGAGGCAGGGACATCGAGAACGGAGTCGTCTCCTTCGCCAGGAGGGACACCGGCGAGAAGGGCGCCGTCGCGATGGATTCCCTCGTGCCCGGCATCAGGATGCTCCTGGACGACATCTCCGAGAAGATGTACGCCAAGGCGTGCGAGGTCCAGAAGTCGCGCATCCAGGATATCGATTCCGTGGAGAACATCCCCGAGGACAAGATCCTCAGGCTCGGATGGTGCGGATGCGAGGAGTGCGGCCACAAGTTCGAGGACACCTACGGGTTCAAGATCCTCGGAAGGCCCTACGTTCCGGAGCCCTATTCCGGCAAGTGCATAATCTGCGGCAAGCCGGTCGACAAGGCCGCCTACGCAGCCCACACGATGTGAAAACAGCGGGGGTCTCCCCCGCATTTTACCGTCGTTGACGCGACGCTTCTACCAGATCCTCTTTCAGTTTGGCGTACAGGCGGTGCATCGGCCCGAGGTCGACGATGTCGGCGGGCGCCTGATACAGCTTGAACCCGAGGAAATCAACAAGGTCCCTGGCGCTCTCGTCGAACTCCTCCCTGTCCTCCAGCCCCGTGTCGATCTGTACCGCGGAGTTGTACCCGCACATGATCAGCAGGTCCTTCATGTCCTTCTTCGGGTCCCCGCTGCTCGGGATGAGCCCCAGACCCTTCCCGATATCCCCCGCCTTGAGGAAGTCGTACCAGTTGGTGGCCATGGCCGGGGTCAGGAGCAGCATGCCGGTGAACTCCTTCAGGAGCCTCTGATATCCGGCCAGTCCACCGACCGCCGTACCGATGCAGTCGTCGCAGACCCTCCCGTTGCAGTCGCGGAAGACCTCCACTTTGAACGGCAGGTTCGTCTCGGCCCATTTCGTGATGTCCCAGCCGTAGTTGCCGCACATCCCGTAGTAGAGTCCGACGGCGTCGACCCTGCCCTGGAGCATAATCAGCTCGTCGGAGATGAACGTCTTCAGCTTCTCCGGTTCGGCGTGGAGTCCCAGGTCGTTCATCTTCACGATGACGTTGTACTCCGACGGGTCGATGTCTATCCACCCGTTCATGAAATCCGTCTCGTCGGCCTCCTCGAACGGGACGCCCTTCCATTGGAGCTTCCTCTTCAGGCTGCCGTTGTACGGCGTGTCCAGGACGATCACGCGCTTCTTCTCCGGATCGTCGCCGAGACTCCCTATAAGTTCATCCTCCAGCATGGGGCACGCGACGATGCCGAGTCTTCCGCTGGTCATGCCTGACGGTATGCGTCCGAGATTATAGGTGGGTTCGCTAACCCCGATGTTACCGTTGCGAGTAGGAACGGTTATCATGGCCTCCGCGTTCGGATGCGCATGGAATTCCAGGAGAACGAGACGGTCTTCCTCGAGGACGCGTCGGGCAAGAGGCATTGGCTCAAGGTGTCCTTCGGCATGACGAAGGTCCAGGGCCTGGGAGCCGTCGACGGCTCCAAGCTGAAAGGATTGGACGACGGCGACTCCGTGACCATAGTCGGGAAGGAGTACACCGTCTTCCGCCCGGGAGCGACCGACCTGATCGGATCCCTGGACCGCGGGGCGCAGATCATCACTCCCAAGGATGCCGCGACCATCCTGATGAACTGCGACGTCAAGGCCGGCGACCGCATCCTGGAGATCGGGGCCGGATCGGGAGGTCTGACCACCGCACTGCTCACCGCCGTCGCTCCCACCGGATGCGTTCACACCCTCGAGCTCAAGGACGAGAACGCCAAGAGGGTCGAGCGCAACGTCTCCCGCACGGGACTGGGCGGATATTGGTCGTACACAATCGGCGACGCCCGCGAGGCCGATCCCGGCATCGGGTGGCAGGCCGACGCGCTCACCATGGACATGCCCGACCCCTGGCTCGCGTTGCCGAACCTCGACCCGCACCTGAGGTCCGGAGGGAGGATATGCATCTACGTCCCCAACATGAACCAGGTCGAGAGCTCGGTCATCGCGTTGAGGGAGGCGAGGTACGCGGACGTCCGCGCCCTGGAGAACATCCAGAGGTACCTGGAGGTCCATCCCGGAGGCGTGAGGCCGTCCTTCGACACCCTCGGGCACACGGGGTATCTGGTCTTCGCTCGCAAGAGGAAATCCCATAGTGCTTGATCGAAAAACCCCACAAACCTCGACATTCGGCGGATTCCGGCAAGGAAACGGACCTCAGCGGTTCAACGGACGTCCGGACCCGCCGATTCTATTATATACAATCACCCGTTCCCCGCTACTTACAAGCTTTAAGCTATCCATGGGCCTGTAGCTCAGCTAGGTAGAGCATCTGACTTTTAATCAGGTGGTCAAGGGTTCGAATCCCTTCAGGCCCGCCAGATGGACTTCATGAGCGATCGAACGGCGGATCAAGTATGAGGAAGGCATGCACGGCATTTCTCTGAAACCGATTAACCAGCTGACCGGGCTGGGCAGAAGTAGGTGAATCACTTGGCAGCAGAAACTAGCTTCAATGTGCTGAGGCACGCGCTCACTCCTGAGCACCACCTCCTCGCACCCGAAGAGGAGGAGAAGGTCCTCGGTGAGCTCCACATCACTAAGGGCCAGCTTCCCAAAATCAGGAAGAGCGATCCCGGGATCAAGATCCTGGAGACGATACACGGGCCCATCGAGGAGGGTCGCGTCGTCAAAATCGTGAGGAAAAGCGAGACCGCGCAGGAGTTCGTGGTCTACAGACTCGTTACGAGGGGGTGAGCGACTGAGGGATCTTGTAGAACTGTACTTCAAAGAGCATAACATCGTAAGCCACCACATCTCGTCCTTCGACGATTTCCTGGCGACGCCCGAGAACCCCAACAGCCGCATGCAGAAGATCGTCGACGACATCCGCGTGCCCACCGACGACGCCGAGAGGGGCGTCATCAAGCTGGACCCCGAGAGGGTCGGCCAGAGGGACATCGAGATCCGCATCGGCAGGAGGAGGGACGAGGACGGGAACGTCGACCTCCAGGCCAAGCCCACCATCCGCGTCGAGGCCCCCACCGTCATGGAGGCCAACGGATACAGCCACGAGCTCACGCCCATGGAGGCCAGGCTCAGGAACCTGAACTACATGTCCAAGGTGTTCGTCAGGTTTGACGTCTACGAGGACGGCGTGGAGAAGGACATCCCCGAGAACGAGAGATGGATCCACGTCGGCGACCTCCCCATGATGGTCAAATCCTCGGGCTGCAACCTGAACCGCCAGGTGATGGAGAAGAGGGCCGAGCGCCCGTTCTCCGACCTCGAGTACGAGGACGAGCTCATCAAGCAGAAGGAGGACCCCAGGGAGCCCGGGGGGTACTTCATCATCGGAGGGACCGAGAGGGTCCTGATCACGCTCGAAGACCTGGCCCCCAACAGGGTCATGGTCGAGTACAACGAGAAGTACGGCGCCGCCGTCGAGGTCGCCAAGGTGTTCTCCCAGAGGGAGGGATACCGCGCCCTGACGCTCGTCGAGAAGAAGAAGGACGGGATGGTCATGGTCTCCGTGCCCGTCGCGTCCGGCAGCATCCCCCTCGTGGCGCTGATGAAGGCCCTGGGGATGGAGTCCGACGAGGAGATCTACGAGACCATCGTCTCCGACGAGGCCATGGCGAACATCGTCTACGCCAACATCGAGGCCTCCTTCGACAAGAAGACCTACGCGCCCAACGGTTACCACACCCAGGAGGATGCGATCCTGTTCCTCGAGAGGAACTTCGCCGCCGGTCAGGCAAAGGAGTACAGGACCAAGAAGGTCGAGAGCATCCTCGACAGGTCCCTGCTGCCCCACCTGGGAGACACCCAGGAGGACCGCATGAAGAAAGCCATCTTCCTCGGCCGCATCGCCCGCTCCGTCCTGGAGATGAGCCTCGGCAAGAGGAAGGAGGACGACAAGGACCACTACGCCAACAAGAGGCTCAAGCTGTCCGGCGACCTCATGGAGGACCTCTTCAGAACCAGCTTCAGCAGCCTCATGAAGGACCTGAAGTACCAGCTCGAGAGGAACTGGGGAAGGAAGAAGGCCGAGATGAACATCGCCTCCTCCATCCGCCCGGACCTGCTCACGCACAAGCTGCTCCACGCGCTGGCCACAGGGAACTGGGTCGGAGGACGCGCAGGAGTGTCCCAGCTTCTGGACAGGACCTCGAACCTGTCCGCCATGTCCCACCTCAGGAGGATCACGTCCTCCCTGACCAGGAGCCAGCCCCACTTCGAGGCCCGTGACCTGCACCCCACCCAGTGGGGCAGGCTGTGCCCGTCCGAGACCCCCGAGGGTCAGAACTGCGGTCTCGTGAAGAACGCCGCGCTGATCATCGACGTCTCCGAGGGATTCCCCGACGCCGACGTCAAGTGGATGCTCAGGGAGCTGGACCTGGAGACCGTCAAGTCCGGAGCCGGCGCCAGGGTCTACGTCAACGGGGACCTCGTCGGCATGCACGCCGACCCGTCCAAGCTCGTCTCGGACATCAGGGAGCGCAGGCGCTGCGGTCTGATCTCCAACGAGATCAACATCCGCTACGACGAGGAGATGGGCGAGATCGTCATCAACTGCGACGAGGGACGCCTCAGGAGGCCCCTGCTCATCGTCAAGAACGGCAGGCTCGCGCTCACCAGGAAGCACATCGAGGGCATCCGCGACGACCGCATCAGGTGGAACGACCTCTTCCGCGAGGGCATCATCGAGTGGCTCGACGCAGAGGAGGAGGAGGACGCGCTCGTTCTGGTCGAGCCGTACGACCTGCCCAAGAGGTGCCCCTGCTGCAGCCACGCGCTGTCCAAGATCGACGCCGACTGGATGAACCCCGGCAAGGAGGGCGATGCAACGCTCAAATGCAGGTGGTGCGGACAGGAGTTCAACGTCCCGTCCAAGATCGCCCCCGCATACACCCACATGGAGGTCGACCCCATGGTCATCATCGGTGTCGCCGCCGGTATCGTCCCGTATCCGGAGCACAACTCCGCGCCCCGTATCACCATGGGAGCGGGAATGGGTAAGCAGGCTCTGGGAGTGCCCACGTCCAACTACAGGATCAGGCCCGACACCAGGGGCCACCTGATGCAGTACCCCCAGGTGCCCATGGTCCAGACCCAGACCATGCAGTACATCAAATACAAGCACAGGCCCGCAGGACAGAACTTCTGCATCGCCGTCCTCTCGTACCACGGGTACAACATCGAGGATGCGCTGATCATGAACAAGAGCTCCGTCCAGAGGGGTCTGGGAAGGTCCACATTCATGAGGTCCTACCGCGCCGAGGAGCGCCGCTACCCCGGAGGACAGGAGGACCACTTCGAGATCCCCTCGCCCGACATAATGGGCGCCAGGGCCGACCTGGCCTACGCCGAGCTCAGCGAGGACGGACTCATCTCCCCCGAGAGCGAGGTCCACGGATCCGACGTCCTCATCGGTAAGACGTCCCCGCCCAGGTTCCTGGAGGAGGACACCGACTTCCTCACGCCCCAGAAGCGCAGGGAGACGTCCGTCACCGTGCGCCCCGGCGAGAAGGGATACGTCGATTCCGTCATGATCACCGAGTCCGAGAACGGATGCAGGCTCGTCCGCGTCAAGGTCAGGGACGAGAGGATCCCCGAGCTGGGCGACAAGTTCTGCTCCAGGTTCGGACAGAAGGGAGTCGTCGGAAGGCTCGTCGACCAGCGCGACATGCCCTTCACCTCCGACGGTGTGACCCCCGATCTGGTGGTCAACCCCCACGGTATCCCGTCCCGTATGACCATCGGGCACGTGCTCGAGATGATTGCGGGAAGGGTCGGTTCCATGGAGGGACGCATCATCGACGGTACCGCGTTCTCCGGAGAGAGCGAGGATTCCATCCGCGACGGTCTCCTCAGGAACGGGTTCAAGAGGAACGGGAAGGAGATCATGTACGACGGCAGGACCGGGCGCATGATCCAGACCGAGGTCTACACCGGGGTCATCTTCTACGAGAAGCTGCACCACATGGTCAGCGGCAAGATGCACGTCAGGTCCAGGGGACCCGTCCAGATCCTCACCAGGCAGCCCACCGAGGGACGTTCCAGGCAGGGAGGTCTCAGGTTCGGAGAGATGGAGAGGGACTGTCTCATCGGTCATGGTGCGGCCATGGTCATCAAGGACAGGCTGCTCGACGAGTCCGACGGAACCGTCCAGTACATCTGCGGCAACCCGAAGTGCGGACACATCGCGATCAAGGACAGGAACGGGGCGCTCTACTGTCCGGTGTGCAAGAACCACACCCACATCTACCCCGTGCAGACGTCTTATGCGTTCAAGCTCCTGATGGACGAGCTCCTGAGTATGGGTGTCGCCATGAGGCTTCAGCTGGAGGACCTGAGATGACAGCAGGAATCACGAAAAGGATCGGATCGATCAAATTCTCCTGCGTCTCGCCCGACGAGATCAGGAGGATGTCCGCCACCAAGATCATCACGGCGGACACCTACGACGACGAGGGATACCCGATCGACATGGGTCTGATGGACCCCCACATGGGAGTCATCGAGCCCGGCCTCCGCTGCAAGACATGCGGATGCAAGGTGGACGAGTGCCCCGGGCACTTCGGACACATCGACCTGGCGATGCCCGTCATCCATGTCGGGTTCATCAAGGACATCAAGATGCTCCTGGAATCCACCTGCTGCCAGTGCGGCAGGCTGATGCTCTCCGAGGACCAGATCAAGGCCCGCCTGGACAGCATGGAGAAGATGGAGGAGTACGGCGGGGACACCGTGGAGTTCAAGAACTACTCCAAGGAGACCGCCAAGGATGCGTCCGGAAGGACCACCTGCCCCTACTGCGGCGCCGAGCAGATCAAGATCAAGCTCGACAAGCCCACCACCTTCAGGGAGGTCAACGACAACCACAAGCTGACCGCCAAAGAGGTACGCGAGAGGCTCGAGCGCATCCCCGACGACGACCTGAGGGCCCTGGGCATCGACCCGGAGACCTGCAGGCCCGAGTGGATGGTGCTTACCGCCCTGGCCGTGCCCCCTGTGACCGTCAGGCCCTCGATCACCCTGGATTCGGGAGACAGATCGGAGGACGATCTGACCCACAAGCTGGTCGATGTCCTGAGGATCAACCAGAGGCTCAGGGAGAACCGCGACGCCGGTGCACCGCAGCTGATCGTCGAGGACCTGTGGGAGCTCCTGCAGTACCACGTCACCACCTACTTCGACAACCAGACCTCCGGCATCCCGCCCGCGAGGCACAGGTCCGGACGTCCCCTGAAGACCCTGGCCCAGAGGCTCAAGGGCAAGGAGGGACGCTTCAGGTCCAACCTGTCCGGTAAGCGTGTCAACTTCAGCGCCCGTACCGTCATCTCGCCCGACCCCCTGCTCTCCATCAATGAGGTGGGAGTTCCGGAGATCGCGGCCAGGGAGCTCACCGTGCCCGTCCACGTGAACCAGCACAACATCGAGAAGATGCGCGAGCTGGTCGCCCGCGGGCCCGAACCCGCCCAGAAGACCCCGTACATCCCCGGAGCCAACTACGTCATCCGCAACGACGGCAGGAGGATCAGGATCACCGAGACCAACGCCGAGACCGTGGCGGAGGGGCTCGAGATCGACTACGTCGTGGAGAGGCAGCTCATCGACGGCGACGTCGTCCTGTTCAACAGGCAGCCTTCGCTGCACAGGATGTCCATGATGGGGCACCGCGTCAGGATCATGAACGGACGCACCTTCAGGTTCAACCTCTGCGTCTGTCCGCCGTACAACGCCGACTTCGACGGGGATGAGATGAACCTGCACGTCCTGCAGTCCGACGAGGCCCGCGCCGAAGCGCGCATACTCATGCAGGTCCAGGAGAACATCCTGTCCCCCAGGTACGGAGGTCCGATCATCGGGGCCATCCACGACCACATCACCGGAGCGTACTTCCTCACCCACGGCAACCCCAGGTTCTGCCGCTCCGAGGCCATGAACATCATGTTCAAGCTCGGCAACGAGGGCACCACCGGCGTCAAGAGCGTCGCCGGAGTGAAGATCCCCGAGCCCATGGTCGACGAGAACGGCGAGGAGTACTGGACCGGCAAGCAGCTGTTCTCCACCGTGCTCCCCGACGACTTCAACACCACGTTCAAGGCGAACATCTGCCAGTCCTGCGGCAAGTGCAGGAAGGACGAGTGCGAGTTCGACGCCTACGTGAAGATCAGGAACGGGCAGCTCCTGTGCGGTACCATCGACGTCAAAGCGATCGGGAACAGCAAGGGGAAGATCCTGGACCGCATCGCCAGGGACTACGGTTCCGAGCGCGCCGCGCTGTTCATCAACCAGGTCACCAGGCTCGCCCTGGGCGCCATCATGAACCACGGGTTCAGCACCGGTATCGGCGACGAGGACATCCCCGAGGAGGCGGCTCTGCAGATTGCGAACAACACCCAGGACTGCATCGACAAGGTGACCGAACTGGTCCAGTCGTACCAGGACGGGACCCTCGAGCAGATGCCCGGAAGGTCCCTGAGGGAGACCCTGGAGGTGAGCGTCATGAAGGTCCTCGGAGAGGCCCGTGACGGAGCCGGTAAGATCGCCGGGAAGCACCTCGGTATGTCCAACCCCGCGGTCATCATGGCCAAGGCCGGAGCCCGCGGATCCATGCTCAACCTGTCCCAGATGGCGGGTTGCGTCGGTCAGCAGGCCGTCCGTGGAGAGAGGCTGTCCAGAGGATACGGAGGCAGGACCCTGCCCCACTTCGAGAAGGGCGACCTGGGCGCGTACGCCAGGGGCTTCTGCTCCAATTCGTACAAGTCCGGCCTCTCTCCGACCGAGTTCTTCTTCCACGCCATGGGAGGAAGGGAGGGTCTGGTCGATACCGCCGTCCGTACATCCAGGTCCGGTTACATGCAGAGGAGGCTCGTCTCGGCTCTGGAGGACCTGAAGCTCACTTCCGACGGGACCGTCAGGAACACCGCCGGCACGATCGTCCAGTTCCTCTACGGAGAGGACGGGGTCGACCCGTCCAAGGCCGTCCGCGGCAAGGCCATCGACCTGAACGACCTGTTCTTCGAGGTCCTGGGAGACGATTACGAGGACCAGCTCCACCTCGACGAGAAGGATGTGGGAACCGACTACGGAACCCTCGAGAAGGACGAGATGGAGTACAGCGAGGACGAGGAGTCCGAGGAGTCCGACGACGACATGGACTTCGACTACGAGGGAGGAGGCGAGTGATATGGCCATAAAGGACACCAAGAACGCGCTCTACAAGAGGGGGATCTCCGAGGAGACCGTCGCCCTCATCATGAACGACAAGAGCCTGACCACCCTCGCCGCCATCTCCGAGGCGGGAGTGGACAGGCTCGTCGAGCTCGGACTGATGGAGGAGGAGGCCGCTTCGGTCATCGCCAAGATCGGGAAGAGGAAGGCATCCTCCTCGTCCAAGGCGAAGAAGGAGGTCGAGGAGATCGTCCCCGTCGAGCCCATGGAGGAGGTCGTCAAATCCTACAACCTCTCCGACGACGAGACGGAGCTCAAGGACCTGGCCGAGTCCCTCGGCCTCGGACTGCCCCTGAAGATCATCGTGGACATCGCGGACCGCATCAAGAAGGCGGACCTGTCCGACGAGAAGAAGAAGGAGCTGCTCCAGCGCGCCGACGAGATGTACATGAGCCACAAGATGGACCAGAACGAGTCCGCCGGAGTGATGGCCGCCCATTCCCTGGGAGAGCCCGGTACGCAGATGAACATGCGTACCTTCCACTACGCGGGAGTCGCGAACGTGAACGTCACCCAGGGACTTCCGAGGTTGATCGAGATCGTGGATGCCAGGCGCATCCCGTCCACCCCGTCGATGAACATCCCCCTGATCGGCACCGCCGCACAGGACGAGTCCGTGGCGAAGTTCGTGGCCTCGAACATCGAGATCACGACTCTGCTGGACGTCGCCCGCGTGGAGACCGATATCACCAACATGAGGCTGATCATCGTCCCCGAGCCCCGCAAGATGGAGGCCAAGGGGATCACCGAGGACGACATCGTCGAGAGGCTCAAGAAGGTCAAGGCCGTCAAAGGCATGGTGGAGAGGGACGGATTCGAGATCGTCATCTCCTCCGACGAACCTTCCTACAAGAAACTGCAGATCATGTTCGACGCCATCAAGAACGCCAAGATCAAGGGCATCGACGGCATCACGAGGGCCATCCTGTCCAAGACCGAGGGGTCCTGGAAGATCGTCACCGAGGGGAGCAACCTCAAAGAGGTCCTCAAGGTGGAGGGCGTCGACACTGAGAACGTCATGACGAACAGCATCCTGGAGGTCGCCGACGTCCTGGGTATCGAGGCCGCAAGGAACTCGATCATCCACGAGGCCATGGGGACCCTGGGAGAAGCGGGTCTGGACGTCGACATAAGGCACATCATGCTGGTCGCCGACCTCATGACGAATGACGGATACGTCAAGGCCATCGGAAGGCACGGAGTCTCCGGAAAGAAGTCCTCCGTGCTGGCGAGAGCGGCCTTCGAGATCACCGCAGCGCATCTGCTGCACGCCGCGATGGTGGGGGAGACCGACCCTCTCGAGGGAGTCACCGAGAACATCATCGTCGGACAGCCGGTCACACTGGGTACCGGCGCTGTAAACATTATTTACGATCCAAAGAAGAAAGGTAGTGAATGAAAATGAGCGATGAGAAGATTGACATTAGCAGGGCGCTGAAATCCGCGATCACCACCGGAAAGGTCGAGTTCGGCGTCGAGCAGACCCTGAAAGCCGTCAAGGACGGGAAGGCCCAGATGGTCGTCCTCGCCAGGAACTGCCCCAGCAAGGAGCTGACCGGCGACCTCGACGTCAAGGTCCACGTGTACAGCGGGAACAACATGGAACTCGGCGCACTGTGCGGGAAACCCTTCTCCGTGTCCGCTCTCGTCATCATCGACAAGGGCAGCTCCAACATCCTTACGCTGTGATGAGACATGCCTGTCGATATCGTACTAACGGAGGAGACGCTGAGGTACATCTCCCTCTTCGAGACCGTCACCAAGACCAGCGCCATCGACTGCATGGACACCGAGGACAAGCTCGTGTTCATCGTCGAGAAGGGCAAGGCCAACATCGCGGTCGGGAAGAAGGGCGAGCACGTCATCAAGCTCAAGGAGCTCACCGGGAAGAACATCCAGGTCGTGGAGTTCTCCGAGGACCCCGAGCAGTTCGTGATGAACGTGTTCCACATCTACGGACCTCAGAAGGTGGTCATCGAGCAGCGCGGGAACATCACCCACGCCACCGTGACCGTCGATCCCAAGCTCAAGGGGCGCGCCATCGGCAAGGCGGGGAAGAACCTCCGCCTGGCCAGGGACATCGTGAACAGGCACCACGACATCCAGAGCCTCAGCGTCGAGTGAGCCTCCGGCCCAGGCCGGAAGCCCGCTCGGTCAAACGTTTTCACAACGGCCCCCCTCGTTCGAGGGGGGTCCTCTCAACTTCCAATCCGTCGGCGGTGGGATACTGCTCCGACAGCCAAGCCTTCCCGCCGAGCTTCTTCGAGATGTCCTCGAGCACCCACGGGGCCACTTCGACGTCGTCGCCGGAGGCGCAGAAAAGCTCGTCTGGAACATTCAGTTCCCTGAGTTTCTTCACGATCGCATCCTTGTCCCCGCGGACGAATCCCCTGACGACGGTGCCGTCCTCGGTGACCTGCTGATACGCCTCGGTGGTGTTGAGCGCCCTGCGGATCAGCCTCCTGCGGAGCTGGACGCCGTCCTTGAACGCCGACGAGCAGAAGTGGACGTCCATCCCGCGGGCCTTCTTCAGCACTTTCATCGCGGTCTCCTCGGATCCGGCCACGGCCGACGACACGTCGTCCTTGACGGCGTATCCGTGGATGTCCATCATGTCCCAGTTGCTCTCGGAGAACTCCAGCTCGTTGAGGTTGACGAACGCCACCCCGACCGATCTGGCATATGCGATCATGGCGATGAGGTCGTCCTCCCTGCGGGGCAGGGCCGGGACCTCGATACCCACTGGGATCCCGACGGCTTCCACGACCTCCTTCAGCTTCGTGTCGCTCATGTGCGACCACTGTTCGTCCCTCGGATGGAGCCTCAGCTCGTCCAATCCGGCATCCTCGAGGACCTTCGCCTTCTCGGGATCGATGGTCGCGGTGTACAGGTGGATGTGGTGGTCGGGGCCGAACCTGTCCTTCAGGAGACGGATGCAGTGGACGGTCCTGTCCATGTCGAGCAGGGGGTCGCCCCCGGTGATGCCGGTGCCCCTGGCATCCATCGCCTCGGCTTCCGCGATAATCTCCTCGTCGGTCCCGACGCGCATCTCGTTGGCGTAGATCACGTCCTTGCCCTTCTTCTCGAGCGACACGGGGCAGTAGTCGCAGCCCCATCCGCACTTCCCGGTGACGAGGAGGACCATCTTCGAGCCCTCTATGCACCTGACGCAGCCCTCCGGGACCTTCCCGCAGCGGGCGGAACCGCATTCCATCCTCCTGAGCATGGGTCCCCCGAGGATACGGAGCCTTAATATCTCTCGTGATTCGTCCGGTCGTCCATGAGGAAGGAGAGCAGGCTCGTCCTGGCACTTGATGAAACTGACGGCGGGAAGGCCCTGAAGGTGGCCGAATCCGTGGCGGGCATCGTGGATGCCGTGAAGATAAACTGGCCGCTCGTCCTGTCCGAGGGACCCCAGATGATCACCCGCCTGTCGGAGTTCTCGGACGTCATCTGCGACTTCAAGGTCGCCGACATCCCGAACACCGTGCGCCTCATCGTCGAGAACGCAGTGTCCAGGGGGGCTTCGGCGGTCATCGTCCACGCCTTCACCGGCGACGATTCGCTCCGCGCGGCCGTGGAGGCCTCCGGCGATGCGGAGATCTACGCGGTCACCGAGATGAGCCATCCCGGCGCGGTAATGTTCACCGCCAAGCACGCCGAGGAGATGGCGCAGCTCGGGGTGGACTGCGGGGTGGATGGTTTCATCGCCCCGGCCACCAGGCCGGAGAGGATACGCGCCGTGAGGTCGGTCGTGGGTCCCGACAAGAAGATCCTGTCGCCCGGCGTGGGCGCGCAGGGAGGGAAGGGTTCCGATGCGATAGCCGCCGGCGCCGACTACGCGATCGTGGGCAGGGCCATCTACGGGTCCGACGACCCCCGCGCCGCGGCCGAATCCTTCGCCGCCGAGATCCGTTCGGCGTTCCGATTCTAAAACCTGCGAGGCGCACATCCGCGTGCGTGTGCGCCCCTTTAATTATAATAAGTAACGCGACTCGATGCTATTTATACGAGTTCGGGTATGGTCGGCCATTCTAAAGAGACGGAGACTTATTAGAATGCGCAAATTCGGAAAAGAGTCTGCCGCCCCCGCTGACAAGGGGGCCGACCGCGAAAGCGGTAACGGGTGGTTCAGTGGCCACCGGTGTGCACTCATCCTGGGCGTCATCGTGATCGTAGCGTTCCTGCTGCGTTTCGTGTTCGCCTACGGCGTTTCCGCGGATGGGAATTTCGCCCTGTCCGGCGGTTCGAGTGCACAATACCATCTGCATGTGATCGAAAGCATCCTGAACGGCTCTTGGGCCATGACGGATGCGGCCGTCAACTATCCCATCGGCGGTTCCCTGTACATCCCGCCCCTCATGGACTTCCTTGCGGCGGGCGTCGCTTCCGTCTTCGGCGGGAGCATGGGTACCACCGAGGCCGCTTCGATGGCCCTGGCTGTGCTGAATCCCATCTTCGGGGCTCTTCTGTGCATCCCGGTCTATCTGATCGGCAAGGAGATGTTCGACAAGACGATAGGTGTAGTGGCTGCCCTGATCATCGCGTTCATGGCCCTCCCGATCAGCACCTCGGTCTTCTCCAGCGGCAACGAGTATGCCCTGGCCGCCTTCCTCATCGCTTTCATGGCGTACTTCGCCGTGAAGATGGTCAAGGCCCTGGATGTCGAGGAGCCCTCGAGGAAGACCGTCCTGATCAACGGCGCGGTCGCCGGGATCTTCATGATGCTGGCCGCCCTCACCTGGAACGGCTTCCGCATCGCGGTCGTCCTCGTCGCAGTCGCGATGGTCCTCCAGGCCGTCGCCTCCCGCGTCAGGGGCAAGGACTTCACCGACGCGACCCTCGGGTTCGCAGTGATGATCCTCATCGGGACCCTCGTCCCCGCCGCGTACTACCTGCCGGCCGGCCTCATGGACGCCGTCTACTCCGGACCCGTCCTCATCGCCATCGTCTCCGTCGTGTTCACCTTCGTGTTCATGGCCCTCAGGGAGAAGCCCTGGGTGGTCACGATCCCCGCACTGGTCGTCGTCTTCCTGGTGTTCTGCGCCGTTCTCGCGGTCGCAGCCCCCGGCATGTTCGACGACTTCATCTTCGGGAACTCGGTCTACACGAGCTCGATCATGGAGGAGCTCGCCAACAGCCACGTTTCGATGTCCAACGTCGCCGCCTACTACGGCTGGCTGACCATGTGGCTGCCGATCTGCCTCGCTATCTACGAAGCTTACGTCTACCTGAGGAGGGACCGCTCCGCGACCCAGCTCTTCATGGTCGTCTGGCTGTTCGTGATGTTCTTCGCGACCTGGACCAGCTACGCCACCGCGGCCGTCGTCGGCAGCGTCTTCGCCGTGGGATCCGCCGCGGTCATCGTGGGCATGTTCAGGGAGGCCAAGGTCAAGGACTGGGCCTCCGACGTCAAGGCCGCCGGGATGCCCGGATGCTTCAGGAAGATGGTCAAGCCCTTCCCGCTCGCGTCCGTCCTCATCGTCGCGCTGCTCGTCATCGTGCCCAACTTCAGCTTCGCCGTCGACGCGGGGCAGCCCTCCAACACCGAGGGCGACTCGTTCTACGCCGGCAACACGACATTCACCATCAAGACCGGGGACTCCTACCCCATGGGTCAGGTCTGGGATTACTACAAGGACATGACCAAGGACGGGGCGCTCGTCTCCTGGATCGACTACTCCTACGACGCCGTCACCCAGGGCAAGTTCGATTCCGTCACCGACACCATCGGCGGCGGGACCTCCGCGGCCGCGCAGATGTACCTCGCGAACGGCTCCGGTTCCACCGTCGCGGCCATGATGCTCCGCATCATGCTCGCCAACCCCGACACGAACTTCTCCACCTGCTTCTCGTCCTCGTCGGTCTACGACGAGGTCAGGGCGTTCATCCAGAACCCCTCCTCCGCAGTCGAGGAGGTCAGGTCGAACCCCGACGCGTACGGGAAGGTCAAGTCCGACATCACCGAGGAGAACGCAGTCTACCTCGCCGCGATCAACGCCATGTCCGAGGGAATGAACCAGAAGGACATCATGAGCGCCTACGAGAAGGTCTGCGACCTGACCGGCAGCAAGATCGGATACATGGTCTTCGACGGTTCCATGCTCCCCCTGCAGTACAGCGACGGGGACAGCTTCTCCACCATCGCATACTTCGCCGGCTACCAGCTCGACAAGTACGGCGCGGCCACCCAGTACTACTCCTACAACACGTACTACGGCACCACGAACTACACCGACGCCATCTACGACACCACGATGTGGAGGGCCATGATCGGACCTTCCGCCACCGAGGCCGGGTACAGCAGCTCCTACAGCTACCTCGTCGCCCTGTCCCTCAGCGACGGCAAGGACGGGTCCGCCAAGGCGATCCCCGGATACGGCCTGGCCGGATTCACCGTCGACAAGTGGTACGTCATGTACAACCCCGACAACGAGGCCACCGTCAGTAGCGACGGATGGGAGTACATGGACGCCTACGAGGCCATGACCAAGCAGAAGACCGACGGAGGCATGATCAACTACCTCTACTCGATCGTCATGCTCGAGTACACCGGCGTCGGAGGCAGCGTCGTCTACGAGGGAGACGTCTACTCCGGAGGCAACGCGGTCAGCGGCGCCACCGTCGACGTCTACTCCTACAGCGAGACCTACGGCAAGGAGGTCCTCTTCTCCTCCACCACGACCGGAAGCGACGGCAAGTACGCCGCGCTGGTCCCCGCCACATCCTACAGGGTCGACGTGAAGATCGGCGACCTGAGCCTGGTGTCCTTCGAGTCCGGCAACCCCATGTCCACCGTGATCATCGACGAGGCCGTCGTCACCGGCGCGGTCAAGGTCGGCGACCAGGTCTACGGGGCGGAGAAGATGATGCTCGAGCTCAAGAGCGACGCGCAGTCCAAGAGCGTCGAGATCACCGACGGCACCATCAGCATCTCCGGCATCCTGCCCGGAACCTACACCTACACGCTCTACGGCGAGACCGGAACCTCCCTGGGCACCGGATCCCTGACGATCTACCCCGGCGAGTCCGAGGGTCTGGCCATCACCCCGACGACGAAGACCGTCACCGCCACGGTGAACGACATCTACGGCAAGACGGTCGACGGGACCTCCTACGAGTCCAAGCCCATCGTCATCGCCACCAACACGAGCAACGGGGCCCAGTTCACCCAGGAGATCGGAGACGACGGGAAGGCCGTCGTCACCGTCGTCCCCGGGAAGTACACCGTCTCCCTCGGGAACGGCCTGGTGTCCATGAACTCGAACACCCAGGACGCTTCCAGCAGCAACAAGTCCGTCACCATGACCGCCTACGAGTCGAAGACCGTGACCCTCTCCGGGGCCCCGGCCTCCGTGCCCGTCACCGTCTACGGCGGATCCTACAGCGGTCTGGCCTACAGCGACAACGGCAAGTTCGACGTCCCCGTGGGACTCGCCACAGACAAGATGTCCTACTCCGTCTACGCGGTCTCCGGCGACACGGTCTACTACGGCGTCTACACCGGAGGGGACTCCCTGAGCCTCAGCACCGCGACGGCCACGAAGGCCAGCGGAACCGTCAAGAACGGCGACAACGGGATGAAGTCCACCATCATCTTCACGATGAACTCGACCGGATTCCAGCTCACCGCCACCACCGACAGCGACGGCAAGTACAGCGTCATCCTGCCCCAGGGATCCTACTCGGTCTACGCCAACAACGGCAGCGACAAGGTCGCCATGGGAACCTTCCCCGTCGCGGGAAGGGAGGCTTCGATGAACTTCAGCGCGGTCGACGGAAGGAAGGTCACCGCCTACTACAAGTACGACCCCGCCACCAGCGAGAGCAACAAGAACCTGCCCTTCGCCCTGGCGTTCATCAAGTACACCTACAACGACACCGAGTACGTCATGTCCACCATGACGAACACCGACGGCGCCGCCGTGTACTACATACCCGACAGCATCGAGGCCACCACGTACCTCAACGGAACGGACGGAAAACTCGAAAACGACGTCTTCAGCTGCACCGACACCTCCAGGAGCGTGTCGAGCACCACGTCCTCCACGTCCACGACGCTGACGATCCAGTACGTCGGATACGAGGAGAACCAGAAGAACACCGTCAAGCAGGTCTCCTACACCGCCGAGTACGACATGAAGCTCACCTTCTACAAGGATCTGAAGACGGGCGACAAGGAGTTCACCATGAAGGCCGGAGAGACCAGGATGCTCACCCCCGGACAGTACGAGGTCGTCATCGACGGGTCCACCGGCGGCTACTTCAAGGGAACCGCCTACATCTACCCCGGCCAGGACGCGTTCTCGACCATGGATGTCGAGAAGGTCGTCTCCGTCGCGATCGACAAGAACACGTCCGATGCGGTCACCATCACCACCGAGGACGGTTCGTACCACGCCTACACCAACGGATACTACTTCGAGCAGGGCTACAAGTACTACCTCAAGTCGGTCGGCAAGGACTCCGACGGCAAGGAGACCCTCAAGTACGGCCTCCTGGACCTCACCGAGTCCAACACTGCGCCTTCGAGCATCGACATGAAGGCCACCGCCCAGAAGATCACGGTCACCGGATACGTCGGCATCTCCGCCGACGGCGACCTGATCATCGTGGCCGACGGATTCGAGCGCGAGTTCGACATCTCCAAGGGAGCCTACACCATGGAGCTCCCCGCCGATGTCGGCACCGTCACCGCCACCGCCCAGGTCAAGGCCACCGTGGACTCCGAGGAGTACAAGTTCGCCGCCACCGCCCAGTTCTCCGGAATGAAGGACGGCAGCATCAGGAACGTCGCCGTGGTCAACTCCGATTTCGACGACGACGATGACGATGAGGACGACGAGCCCGAGTTCGAGGTCAACATCGAGGATGCGAACTTCGCGGACGGCAAGGCCGTGGTGAAGTTCACCATCAGGAACCTGACCTCGTCGACGATGACCTATCAGATCTCCACCGGAAGCGCATGGTCCCTGTACCAGGCTACCCAGTTCACGGTGCCTCCGAGCGCCGTCGCGACCATCACCGTCGAGGGGACCTACGACGACTCGCTCGTCGCTCCCGGGCTCGACGGAGTGACCCTCGTGGTCAAGGACATCAACGGGTCCTCGACCGTCACCAAGAAGATCACCACCAACTCGGCCGCCCAGTCCGGAACCCTCGGGATGGATGTCCTGAAGGCCGGCGACGAGAACGCGGCCAACGACAAGGTCTCCCCGTCGCAGTACATGTACGCGCTGACCTTCGTCAACAAAGACGTCTACGCCAAGACCGTCGCGCTGAGCGACCTCAACGTCCCGTCCGGATGGACCGCCAAGATCCTGGACGCCGACGGGACCCTCGTGGCCGATATCGCGGACGGATTCACCGTCTACGGCCTCCAGACCGTCACGTACTACGTGTCGTTCATGAAGACCGCGTCCGAGTCCGGCGACTCCGAGAAGGCTCCCGCCCTCTCCGTCACGGTCAAGTACGGCAACGAGAGCAAGGTCATCTCGTCCAACCCCGTCGAGATCTCGGTCGACACCGAGGACTCTTCGGTCTCCGGCGGCGATGCGGTGAAGGACAGGTCCGGAATGCCCTCGGGCATCTGGTTCCTCGTCGCGATCATCATCCTGATGCTGATCGCGGTCTTCTGGCTCGCCAGCAAGAGGGGGGTGTTTGCACGCAAGTGAATTCGAAGATCATGATGGCCTTCGCCCTCGTGGCGCTGGCCGCCGTGTTCGCGGTCCCCCTGGCGGAGTCCGAAGGCGATGCCTTCTACGACATCAGCGGGGACAACGTCATCGGGACCGAGGACAAGGAAGAGTACACCATCTCGTACACGAACCACGACTACGACGACAAGAAGGACATGTCCATGTCCGTCGCCTACAGCGCCAAGCTCGTCGACTCCAGCGGATCCACCGTCAGTAGCGGCGTGAGCCCCAGCTCCGGGGACCTGACCAACGGGGTCTCGGCCACCGTCACGGTGACCGCCCCCAAGACCGCCGGGAACTACGAGCTGCAGGTCACCTACACCCCGACCATCACCTACACCGGCGATGACGGGGAGACCGTCACGGTGTCCACCGACGACGTGAAGAAGGAGCAGTCCTACAAGATCAAGGTCGTGACCCCGGTGACCCTCAAGGTCACCCTGAAGAACAACTCCGACATCGACCTCACCGGCTTCGGAGTGTACTTCTACATCGACGGCGAGAAGATCGAGGACAGCTACACCACCGTGGACCTCTCCAAGGAGGGGACCGCGTCGGTCTCCTACAAGTGGGTCACCGACTCCGGGAACGGGAAGTACACCTTCAAGGTCATGCCGGCCGACTCCGGCAGCCTGGTGAACATCTCCGGTCTCGGGGAGGAGCAGACCTTCTACCTGGGGGACAGCAGCTTCACGGTCTGGATCGTGCTGCTGGTGGTCATCATCATCCTGCTGGCCTTCTCCCTCGTGTGGGTGTACAGGAAGCCCGTCAAGAACTACGGGAAGCCCAAGTCCAGGCGCTGATGCGCCATGGGGCGGAAGCCCCGTCAAACCCTTTCGAAACCCCTTCCTTCTGTTCCGTTTTCGAGATCCGGGTCAAAGGCCGCGGTAGAACCTGTCGGAGAGGTGCGCCCTGTACAATCCGTCCGCCTTGCGGACCCTGAGCGCGGGATCGGGGGACGGGATGAATTCCGTCCCTTCATAGAACACATCGGTGAGCGTCAGCCCCTCGGCGGGCGCCAGGCCGAAGTTGGACCATCCGCCGTCCAATCCCGCTTCGACGCGGGAAATGTCGATCCTGCCGGATGCGACCCTCGAGACGGTCGAAGCGATCCTGCGGATCATGTTCCACAGGAAATGGTCGGCGCGGAACGTCAGGACCAACACATCCCCTTCCTCGCGGACGCTCGCCTCCTTCATGTCGATGACCGTCCCCTTGCCCTCGGACTTGCAGAACCCGGAGAAGTCGTGCTCCCCCTCGAAGAGGGACATGCATTGTTCCGCGAGGGCGACGTCCATGCCTTCGGACTTCATGACGTACTCGTACGTCCTCATGTCCGCATGCCTCGGAAGGAACGAATCATCCACGCGGGCGTACGCGGTGCAGAGCACGCCGCCGTAGATGGAGTTCAATGCCTTGAGAAGGGGGACGGGATCGGCGCCTCCGGATTCGAAGGCGGCCACGTTCCCTGTGGCGTTGACACCCTTGTCCGTGCGGCTCGCCAATCTCAGATCGATGTCGTCGGGAGCGAGTCCCGTGACCCTCTCTATCGATGCGAGCAGGGTGCCTTCCACCGTGACGAGGCCGGGCTGTATCTGCGAGCCCGAGAATCCCTCGCCGCGGTAGGCTATCCTGACTGCCAGGTCCGTCATGCCGAGCGGAGGGCGTTCATGTGGTCGACCCTGCGCTGCACCAGCTCGCGGGTGCCGATGTCGTGACGGACGAACACGGCGTCGCAGTGCACATGCTCCAGGGCCTTCTCGCAGTTCCTCTCGGCCTCCTCGATGGAGGATCCGACGCCTACTACGCCGATGGATCTGGATGTGCCCGTGACGAGCTTGCCGTCCTTCATGTCGACGTTGGCGTAGTACGCGACCGCACCGCAGTCTCTGATGGCCTTCTCGTCCACGGAGATCTCGTGTCCGGATTCCGATTTCACGCCGTATCCCTTCGGCACGACGTACTTGCAGACGGTGGCCTCGTCCGAGAACGCGGCGTCCCCGCCGAGGGTCCCGGTGGCCATCCTGTAGCAGACGTCCTCGAAGTTCGACTTCAGGACGGTGAGGACGTTCATCGCCTCGGGGTCGCCGAATCTGGCGTTGATCTCGATGATCTTCGGCCCGTCGACGGTGAGCATGAACTGTCCGTACATGACGCCGCGGTAGGGGCATCCCTCCTCGGCCAGAGCATCGATGATGGATTGGACGATGTCGAGGGCCTTCTTCCTGTCCTCCTCGGACACGAACGGGAGCAGGTGGTTAGAATCGGTATAGGAACCCATCCCTCCGGTGTTCGGCCCCACATCCCCTTCGTAGGCTCTCTTGTGGTCCTGGACCAGGGGCATGGGCACGATGTGCTTCCCGTCGGAGAACACCATCTGTGTGAACTCCTCGCCGACGGCCCTCTCCTCGAGGATGACGCCGGCGCCTCCGATGTTCCCGTCGAAGATCTCGCGGATGTAGTCCATCGTGTCCTCGAAGCTGTGGAGGTGCTCGCCCTGGACCTTCACTCCCTTCCCGCCGGTCAGTCCGACGGGCTTGACGACGATCTCGTGGTCGATACCCTTGAGATACGCCTCGGCATCATCGGCGTTGTCGAAGCTGGCGAACGAGAGGTTCCCGGCGATGCCGTGCTTCTCGACCAGCTCCCTCATGAACGATTTCGAGGTCTCGATCCTGGCGGCGTCCTTCGTGGGGGACGCGCACTTGATGCCTGCGGATTCCAGCGCATCGACGATCCCGACGCCGAGGGGCGCCTCCGGACCTATGAACGCGAGCTCGACGCCGTTCTCCTTGGCGAAGGACACGACCTTGTCGACGTCCTTCTCGTCGCAGAGCAGGTATTTCTCCGCCCTCGCGATGATTCCGGGGTTGGCGTTCTTCATCACGCAGTAGAGTTCGGAGCCGGAGCGGTGCAGGGCCTCGACGGCCGCATGCTCCCTCCCGCCTCCTCCGACGGCCAGGACCTTCATATGTACGCACCTCAGAGCTTCAGGGCGGCGAGGATCTCGTCCAGCCCCTCGTCCTTCTTGACGCTGCACATGTAGATGTTCTTTACCCCGCCGGTGAGCTTGTTGTAGTCCCTGGCGATGACCTGCGGGTCCACGTCGACGGCGTCGGCGATGTCCACCTTGTTGAGGATCGCCACGTCGGAGTGGATGAAGATGTCGTGGTGCTTCCTGACCATGTCGTCCCCCTCGGTGACGGAAACGACCACGACCCTCAGGTCGGTGCCGAGCGGGAAGTCCGCGGGGCAGACCAGGTTGCCGACGTTCTCCACGAAGATGACGTCGTACTTGTCCAGGTCCATGGTGGACAGGGTCTTCTTGATCAGGTTGGCGTCCAGGTGGCACTCGTGGCCGGTGTTGCAGTTCACCGACTCCAGTCCGGACTTCTCGAATCTGGTGTAGTCGTCGTCGCCCGTGACGTCGCCGGCGATGGCGCACACGCGGAGGCCCTTGGCCCTGAGCTTCTCGGCCAGCTTGATGATCATGGCCGTCTTGCCCGCGCCGATCGAACCCATGAAATCGATGGATTTGATGTTGTGCTGCTTCATCAGGCGGTAGTTCTCGTGGGCGATCTTGTTGTTCTCCTTGAGGACGTCTATCTCCGATCCGGGCTGGACTATGTGCATGGCCGGGGTTACCCGATGCATACACTATATAGCCTTCGTGCTACCGGCTCGAAGGTCTCAGAATAAGAGTGCTAATGCGACGAATGTGAATCTTCGTTCGAGAAGGATGAGCGCCAGGAAAAGGCCCTCGAAAAGCTGATCCTGGCGCTGCAGATCTGCACCATCGCGGCAGAGCTCGTACTCAGAGTTCTGCAGGTGGTGCAAACCATCTGCTAAACCTCTCACGGCCCGTGAGGGTCGGTCAAGATTCTAGCACATGGATTGCGCTTCTGCTATATCAATGATGCCCTCCTCCGGAATGCGACCCCGACCCGTCGGCGCGGACTGGAACAAAGCACATAAACGGCCCTTCCATCCCCTCTTCCAATAACATGAGCTATTCGGATTCTCTTTCCAAGACCCTCTCGTCGCTGGGTGCGACGGAGGGTACGAGGCTCAGGGTGGAGAAGGGCGGAAGGTCCTTCGAGGGCACCCTGATGCCCCATCACGAGTTCAGCTCCCCCGACGTGCTGATACTGAAGGTCAAGAGCGGGTACAACGTGGGGATCTCGGTCACGCCCGAGACCAGGGTCGAGGTCCTCGGCCAGCCCGCCGTCCACGAGAAGAAGGAATCCCCGGTGGAGTTCCACGAGGGGCTGCCCAAGATCGTCCTCATCGGGACCGGCGGGACCATCGCCTCCTACGTGGACTACAGGACCGGCGCTGTCCACCCGGCGCTCTCCACCTCGGACATGGTCAACGCCGTGCCGGAGATCAGGGAGCTGGCGAACATCGACGCCCGCGTGCTGTTCTCGATCTTCTCCGAGAACATGGACCCCGCCCACTGGCAGGAGCTCGCCAAGGCGGTCGCCGAGGAGATCAACAAGGGTGCGGATGCGGTCATCATCCCCCACGGTACGGATACCATGGGATACACCGCCGCCGCGCTGTCCTTCATGCTCGGGGATGTTCCGAAACCGGTCATCCTCGTCGGAGCGCAGCGCTCCTCCGACCGTCCGTCCTCGGACGCGTCGAGCAACCTGATGGCCTGCGTCCGCTTCGCCACCAAGGCCGACCGTTCGGGAGTGTTCGTCGTCATGCACGACACGCCCGGCGACGATTCCTTCGCCGTGCACCAGGGGACGAGGGTCCGCAAGATGCACACCTCCCGCAGGGATGCGTTCCATTCCATCAACGCGCTCCCCGTCGCCCACCTGGACAAGGACGGGAACATGGAGGTCCGCACCGACGGGCCGAGGGTCCGCGATGCGGAGGTCGTCGTGAAGGACGGTATGGAGAAATCCTGCGTCCTGCTCCAGTACTATCCCGGCATGGACCCGGCCCTGTTCGAGCCGGTGTTCATGAAGTCCAAGGGAGTGGTCATCGCCGGGTCCGGTCTCGGACACGTGTGCGAGGGCATGATCCCCCTGATCAGGAAGGCCTCCGAGAACGGCACCGTCGTGGTCATGACCAGCCAGTGCCTCAACGGGAGGACGAACCTCAACGTCTACAACACCGGGAGGGACATGCTGAAGGCCGGCGCGATCACCGTGCTCGACATGCTCCCGGAGACCGCCTACGTCAAGCTGATGTGGGCGCTGGCCAACACGGATTCCGTCGAGGCCGCGAAAGAGCTCATGCAGACCCCTCTGGCCTGCGAGATGTCCGACAGGAGGACCATCGATGAGTGACGATTACGAGATGATGTGCGGCATCGAGATCCACCAGCAGCTGGATACGAAGAAGCTGTTCTGCGACTGCGACAGCCGTCTGTGCGAGGACGGTGCCGGGGCGTACTTCAGGAAGCTCAGGCCCACCACCAGCGAGATGGGGGAGATCGACCGCGCCGCCCTGGCCCAGTTCCAGAGGCACATGGGGTACAGGTACCAGTGCTGCGAGGGCACGAGCTGCCTCGTCGAGCTGGATGAGGAGCCTCCGCACAGCGTCAACCCGGATGCGATGCAGATCGCCCTGACGTTCTCCGAGATGCTCGGAGCCAACGTCATCGACGAGATCCACTTCATGAGGAAGATCGTGGTCGACGGATCCAACACATCGGGATTCCAGAGGACCGCGCTGGTGGCCACGGACGGCCACGTCATGGCCGGCGACAGGGAGATCTCCATCCTGTCCGTGTGCCTCGAGGAGGATGCGGCGAGGAAGGTCGAGACCAAAGGGGACGAGATCCTCTACAGGCTGGACCGTCTGGGGATCCCTCTCATCGAGGTCGCCACCGGACCCGACATGAGGACCCCCGAGGAGGTCCAGGAGGTCGCGTACCGCATCGGAACGCTGCTGAGGGCTACACGCAGGGTCAAGAGGGGGATCGGGACCATCCGTCAGGACCTCAACATCTCGATCCCGGGAGGGGCCCGCATCGAGCTGAAGGGAGTGGGCGATCTGAAGCTCATCCCCGACTACGTGAGGAACGAGGTCGCCAGGCAGAAGATGCTCATCCGCGTCAAGGGCATCCTGAACGACAGGGGCACCGCCCCTGCTGAGTTCAAGCCAGAGGACGTCACGGACATCTTCGAGTCCTGCGATTCCAAGGTCATCAAGGGCGCTCTGTCCTCCAAGGGACGCGTCCTCGCCGTCCGTCTGCCCGGCTTCGCCGGCGTGATGAACGGGGACGAGGGGAAGCTGCGTCTCGGCGCCGAGATGGCCCAGAGGGCCCGCACCCGCGGCGTCAAGGGCATATTCCACTCGGACGAGCTGCCGAACTACGGCATCTCGCAGGATTACGTCGATGCGCTGAGGCAGCGCCTCGGCATGACCGGACCGAACGATGCGTTCGTCATGTGCGCCGCGCTCGAGAAGAAGGCCAGGGATGCCCTGGATGTAGCCGTCACGAGGGCTAACGAGGCTCTCGTCGGCGTTCCCGAGGAGACCCGCGACCCGCTCCCGGACGGGACCACCAAGTACTCCAGGCCGCTCCCCGGGGCCGCCAGGATGTATCCCGAGACCGATGTCCCCCCGACCACGATCACCGAGGCCAGGATGGACTCGATCCGCAACAACATGCCCGAGTTCCCGGAGCAGATCGAGGCGCGCCTCGTGAAGGACCACGGGATCAACGCCCAGCAGGCCAGGCAGATCGTCAGGAAGGGGCAGGACGAGCTCTTCGAGATGCTTGCCGCCGATGGCATGTCATCCATAGCTGCGACCACCCTGCTCAACACCTTCGGCGAACTGGAGCACGACGGTCTCGATCCGTCCTCCATCTGCGAGGATGCGCTGATCGAGGCCTTCGGCATGCTCAAGGCGGGACGCTTCGCCAAGGAGGCGCTGCCGTCCCTTCTGAAGGAGATGTGCTCCGGCACGTGCCCGGAGGACGCCATCGGGAAGCTCGGACTCGGCGCCATGGACGCCGGCGAGGCGCAGGCGGTCATCGACGCCATCGTCGACGAGCGCGCCGACTTCGTCAGGTCCAAGGGCATGGCCGCCATCGGACCGCTGATGGGGCCCGTCATGGGCGCCCTCCGCGGGAAGATCGACGGGAAGCAGGCCAACGAGCTGCTCTCCAAATCCATCTCCAGGCTCCTGGGATGAAAACACAGTCCCCGTCCGCGGAGTCGGACGGGGGCGGTTATACCTACCTCTCCAGTAGGTTTTTACGCGGTTCCGCGAATCAGAGAGCCATGAAAGCGCTTCTCATCAACGGAAGCCCCCGCGCCAAGGGGTGCACCCACAGGGCTCTGATAGAGCTGGCTGAGGAGCTTGGATCCAGGGGGATCGAATCGGAGATCGTCCATCTGGACAGCGCCATGCCCGGGTGCAGGGATTGTCTGTATTGCAGGAAGAACGGCCGCTGCGCGATAGACGACCAGGTCAACCAGCTGGCATCGCGCCTCGACGAGTTCGACGCGATCGTCCTGGGATCCCCGGTGTACTACTCCGGGCCCTCCGGGCAGATATGCGCGTTCGCGGACAGGTTCTTCTACTCCACCGCGGGACGCATGGCCGGGAAGCTCGGAGCTTCCGTCGTATCCTGCCGCCGCGGAGGCGCGTCGGCGTCGTTCGACCGCCTGAACAAGTACTTCCAGATCTCCAACATGCCCGTCGTGTCCTCCCAGTACTGGAACCAGGTGCACGGCAACACGCCCGAGGAGGTCGAGAAGGACCTGGAGGGGTTGCAGACGATGAGGACGCTGGGGGCCAACATGGCATGGCTCCTGAAGTGCATCGAGGCCGGGAGGCGCGAGGGCATCGACCTGCCGGTGTACGAGGCCAAGACGTTCACCAACTTCATCAGGGACTGATCCATACGACCGATGCAAGAACGAGGATCAGTTTCGCAGTCGCCGTCAGTGCGCTGATAGTGCTGTATTTCGCCTCCGGTTCGCCCATATCGCTGTATTCGATGTGGCAGGAGGAGCTGGGCCTCTCGCACGCCCAGCTGTCGATGGCGTCGATGTGGTACCTCCTGGGTACCGTCATCCCGCTGATGTTCTTCCCGAGGATATCCGACCATCTGGGCAGGCGCCCGTCCACCGTGATGATCCTCGCGATCTCCGTGTGCGGAGCGGTGACCTTCGCGATGATGAACGACCCGAGCATGATCATGGTCGGGAGGCTCGTCCAGGGCATAGCGAGCGGTCTGGGATCCAGCACAGTCGCCGCCTATGTCGTGGACCTGTCGATCGGCCTCCCGAAGTGGGTCGGGCCGATGATCACCAGCAGCGCCCCGACGCTGGGGTTGGCCACCGGGGCTTTCGCCTCCGGAGGATTGGTGACCTACGCGGGAGTGCCGTACACGACCTATTTCTGGGCCGTGGTCGTCGCCGTCGTGGTCATCCTGGTGCTCACGCTGTTCTCCCGCGAGACCGTCGAGCGCAAGCCGGGACTGGTGAGGTCGTTCATCCCGAGGATCACCCTTCCCGAGGGATGCGGACGCCTGTTCGCCGCTTCGGCGATGGTGTTCATCCCGACGTGGGCGTTCGGAGGTTTCTCCCAGTCGTTCAGCGCGGTCATCGTCTCGGAGCAGTTCGGCGTCCATGACGCGTTCATCTCCGCCGCGGTGTTCACCTCGCTCCTGCTGCCCAACGCCCTGGGGAGCTTCTTCGCCAAGAGGTTCGAGACCAGGCGCGCGCAGAGGGAGGGGCTGACGATCTACACCTTCTGCACCGTGATGATGCTCGTGTCCCTGGCGGTGTTCGACAACCTGTTCCTGTTCTGCGGGTTCAGCATAATCGCCGGGATATCGCAGGGCATAGCGTTCACCGCCGGCGTGTCCGAACTGCTGTGCAGAGCGACGAAGCCCCAGAGGGCCGGGACGTTCTCCACCATCTACCTGACATCGTACGGATGCGCCGCGATACCCAACCTGGTGGTCGGGATCCTGCCCGGGAGCTATTCCGTCCAGACGATCCTCGCCGGTTACATCGTGATGAACATCGCGTTCTACATCGGACTGCTGGTGCTTTCGGCGAAGCCGTATCCGCCCAGGCCGTCGATCGATGTCGACGTCGAGGACGCCTGAGCTCCAGGACCGTGAGCTTCTCGAAGAACATCTTCTGCTCTCCGAGGACCTTGCGGTCCCACCCCCCGAGGGTCTCCTCGAGGGCGTGGCCGTCCATCAGCGAAGAAACCACTATGACGATCCTCCCGCCCTCCTCGAGGTGCTCGTCGGCGCCTCTCAGGAGCTCCGGGAGCGGTCCCATCCCGTCCGGTCCTCCCGACCATGCCTTGGCCAGGAGCCCCTCCTCGTCCACGGGGAGATAAGGAAGGTTGAAGACGATCGTATCGAACCTCCCGGTCACGCCGGAGTACACGTCCGTCTCCACCACGTCGATCCTCACGCGGTTGCGCCTGGCGTTCCTGCGCGTGAGTTCGACCGCTTTGATGTTTATGTCCCCGGCGGTGACGAAGCACCCCTGCTTCGCGAGGTGGATCGCCACCACGCCGGAGCCGCACCCCACTTCGAGGACCTTCTCCTCGGGACGCACCTCCAGGGACTCGATGAGGAGTATGCTGTCCTCCGACGGCGGATACACGTCGTCATCCGTCGCTATGTCCATTCTGGGGTCGTAGATCATGGGAAGGTCCTCTTTACGGGGTTCATTCGAATTCTATGTGTTTCTCGGAGGTCTCGATCATCACGGTGTCGAGGCCGAATTCCTTCTTCACCTTCTCGGCGAGGTCCTCGACGAAATCCTCGGTGGTGTGGGCCATGATGAACACGAGGGTCTGCTGACCTTGGACGACATTGCCGTCCGCGGCGGTGTATCCGCCCTCGGCCCAGTAGCAGGTGTATCCGTATCCGCCCTTGGTGGCGATCGATACAGCGTAGGATTTCAGCTTCTCCTTGTCGGTCTCGGATGTGCCGGGATCCATGCCGAAGAACAGGGTGTACTCCTTGGATTGATCGTCATCCTTGTCGTTGTTGTCCAGCGATTCGTAGAGGGCGACCGCGGAGAGGATCAGCGCTATGACCGATACGACAGCCGCGATGCTGCAGAGCACTTCGGGTTTCATGGAGGGTGCCACGCCGTGTCCCAATAAAACGCTTGATGTTCCTTGGGTAATATTAAAATCAGATTCGTGTTACTTAGGTCCATGAGCCGTCTGGAGGATGTCAGATCGTATTGGTCGAAGCGCGCCGAGGGGTATTCGGAGAACGTCTCGGAATCCCTGGATTCCGGTCGCGCGGAGCATTGGATGGACATCATCCGCGAGCATCTGAGCGGGGACGGATTGAACGTCCTCGATGTGGGCACCGGGCCGGGTTTCTTCCCCGTCCTCCTCGGGAGGGAGGGGCATCATGTCACCGGGATCGACTGCTCCGAGGGAATGCTCGAGCAGGCGCAGGCCAATTGCAGGAGATACGGCGTCGACGCGCGGTTCGAGCAGATGGACGCGCAGCATCTCTCCTATCCCGACGGCACGTTCGATATGGTGATCTCCCGCAATGTCGTATGGAACATGGAGGATCCCGTCGGTGCCTACCGCGAATGGCTCCGCGTCCTGAAGGACGGCGGGCTCCTGATGGCGTTCGACGGCAACCACTACCTCTACCTGCACGACGAGGAGTTCAGGGACGCCGGAGGGGACAGGGGTTCGAACCATCCCGCTATAGGGGGCGTGGATCCGACCATCATGAGGGACATCGCCGAGGACCTCCCTCTCAGTTATCAGCGCAGGCCCCAGTGGGACCTGGACACTCTGATAGAGCTGGGCGTTCAGAGGATAACGGTCGAGACCGACGGCCGCGATTCCTGCAGGCTGGAGAAGGACGGGGAGACCGTGTTCCTTCCGTTCTCGTTCTTCATCTGCGCCGAGAAGCGACAGCGATAAGAGCCCCCATCGGATGCGACATCCCATGATACAGCTCGACATCCTCTGCATAGGGTTCCTGGAGCGCGACGACGACGGGAATCTCGTCCAGGCGCATTCCACCTCCACGCTCATCAGGGCCGAGGGCAGGAACATCGTGGTCGACACGAGCACGGAGTACATGTGGCCCGCCGTGAAGACCTCGTTCAGGCAGATCGGGATCTTCCCCGAGGACGTCGATACGGTCATTCTCACCCATACGCACAGCGACCACGTCGGGAACCTGAAGAGGTATCCGAAGGCGAAGGTCCTGGTGCACAAGGGCGGGAAGTCGGAGATCCCGGGAGCCAGGATCATCGAGGACGACGAGTTCCAGGTGTGTCCCGGCGTGAGGATGGTCCACACCCCCGGCCACTGCACCGAGGAGACCAGCGTGTTCGTGGAGGCCGACAGGCGCTACGTCTGCGCCGGGGATGCGATCCCGCTCGAAGGGAACCTCAAGGAGCGCAAGGCGCCCACCCTCTGCACCGACCGCAGGCTGGCGCTGGAGAGCATCGACCGCATCAGGGATTTCGCCGATGTCGTGATCCCGGGGCACGATGCGCCGTTCATGGTGCGCTGAGAGGGTAACGTTTAAGGATGGGTCGGGCTAACCGAATAGAAGTCATCCCGGGGCGAGTTCTCGGTAGATGGCGGGTCCGTGGTATCATGATCCAGAGAGAGATGCCTGACACGATTGTCTACATGTGCCCCGAGTGCGACGACGAGACGGAACACCAGATCCTCAAAGGGAGGATGGGGAAGGCCACCATCGAGGGGACGTTCAGATGCAACGAGTGCGGGAAGGTCACGTCTGAGACCATCAGGATCCCCGAGCTCCTCGAGGTCCCCGTGGTCTACAGCGACGGCGATGTCTCCGAGCAGACGCGCACCACCCTCGAGAGCAACGACATCGTCGAACTGGACGACGAGTTCGAGCTCGATGATGGACGCAAGGTATGCGTCACCTACATCGAGGTGGCCGACGGCCGCAGGGTCAAGAAGTCCCTGGCGCCGAAGATCAAGAAGCTGTGGGTCAAGAGGTTCGATGTCCTCAGCCTCAAGGTGTCCGTGAACGATGTCGGCAGGACCTACCCTCTCAGGATCGACGCCGAGCCGGACGACGAGTTCGTCGTCGGATCGATGCTCAGGTTCGAGGATTTCGATTGCCTCATCCACGCCATCAAGACCAAGGGGAACCTGGTGAAGCACGGTTCCGCCGAGGCCAGGGACATCGTCAGGATCTACGGGAAGATCCGCAAGAAGACCTACGACGTCCTCGACCTGGACGACGAGTTCGACGAGTCGGACTACGTCCTGGACGATGACGACGAGGAATACATCGACGAGTGATCTCATTCCTCGTTCTCGAGGATGAAATCCAGCACGTCGGCGATGTTGTCGCTCTGCACCGTGTGGGTGGCGGCATCCGACGTGTACGGGTCGGTGGGGTTGAACGCGATCGACATGCCGGAGTTCTCGAACATCGGGATGTCCGTGAACGAGTTGCCTATGGACACCGTGCGTTCAGCCGTGGTGCCGTACTTCTCGGTGAACTGACGGACGTTTATGCCCTTGTTCCTGAGGTCCAGGTTCGTCTTGCCCTCACCGGTCAGGCGTCCCCGCTCGTCCGCGCACAGGCTGTCCGCGATGTAATCGTCGAATCCGAACTCGTCCTTCAGCATCTTCGCGGCCAGGTCGATGCCGCCGCTCACTATGACGCTGCGGATGCCGTTGTCCCTCAGGCAGGCGACCGTCTCCTGTATCCCGCCGATAAGCGGGATGGTCTGGAAGGTCTTCGCGATGTCCGAGATCGTGACACCGGGCTTCTTGGCCATCCAGAGTCCGATGTCCCTGCGCATGAACTCGGGC
>CAVABN010000002.1:0-62115 GCA_963586845.1 Bifidobacteriaceae bacterium | reverse complement strand
TAAACTAATCGCAATGGGTTCCGTTTGTGCAAAGTTCTATCTAAGACCTAGAACACTAGAGTTGTCACAATAAATACGCCCGAGATGCGGACACCCCGACTCCATCGAGGGTGGAAGAAACGGATCGTCCCGCACGAGAAATCGCAACACGGGACGCAAGGAGGGCCGGCCTGGGAACGACCGGCCCTGTTTGATGTTCAGTTGACGTAGTACAGCCAGGACTCGTACTTCGGGTCCTTGCCGGTGGCGATGTCGTGGAACTTGGCATGGATCTTCGAAGCGACATCTCCGACCTTGCCGTCTCCGACGGGCTTCCCGTCGATCATGGTGACGGGCGCGATCTCCGCGGCGGTCCCGGTCATCCAGACCTCCTCGGAGGAGGTGAGCATGAACCTGGAGACGGCGATCTCCCTGACGGTGTAGCCCATGTCCCTGGCGACCTGGATGATGGAGGCCCTGGTGATACCCTCGAGGATGGACTCCGCGGTGGACGGTGTGATGATCTCGCCGTGGCGGTACATGAAGATGTTCTCCCCGGTGCACTCCGCGACGTGTCCGACGGAGTTCAGCATTACGGCCTCGTTGGCCCCCTGCCTGACGGCCTCCCTCTTGGCGAGTGTGGACGCGACGTAGGAACCGTTGACCTTGGCTCCGGCGGGTCCGCACAGGTTGTCGGGCCTCTGCCAGGAGGACGTGATGAGCTTGGCTCCGGCGCTGGCGCCCTCTCCGAGGTAGTCGCCCATGTGGATGCAGGTGATGGCGAAGGATGCGGGGACCCCGACGGGGTTCAGGCCGACCTCCTCGCCGCTCAGGAAGACGCAGGGCTTGACGTAGTCGACGGCATCGCCGTTGGCCCTGACGGCGTCCTTGATGGCCGTCATGACCTCCTCGAGTCCGTAGGTCTTGCCGTCGAAGACGAGGTCGATACCCATGATCCTGCATCCGTCGATCAGCCTCTGGGCGTGCTCCTTGAGCCTGAACACGGCGGGTCCCTTGGGGGTGTGGTAAACGCGGATCCCCTCGAACACGCCGGTCCCGTAGTTGAGGGCGTGTGCGAGGACGTGGACCTGCGCGTCCTTCCAGTCGACGAGCTTGCCGTTGAGCCAGATCTTCTCGGTCTTGTCCATTGATTCACCTTCCGAAACGCATCGGCGTCGAATGTATCGAACGGGTCACAGAAGCGGGGCTATTTACCGATTGAGGTCGCATCGGAGCGGGATCGGGGATATGCGATCGGACGGCATCCATCATCATAGAACAACCTATCTCCACAGTTATATAGGCCGGAGGAGACGCGCCGTCCCGAGAAGGCGAGTCTGATGACCGCGTTGATTGCATACTATTCGCGTGCCGGGGAGAACTACTTCGACGGCGCCCACCTCCGGATCGAGGTCGGGAACACAGAGAAGGCTGCGAGGATCATCGCCGGATTGACCGGTGCGGACATGTTCAGGATAGAACAGAAGATCCCGTACTCCGACGATTACGACGAATGCGTCGCGGAGGCTAGCAGGGATCTGAGGAACGGGGCGAGACCGGAGCTGGTCTCGATGCCCGACCTTGACGGGATCGACGAGATCTGGCTCGGATATCCGAACTACTGCGGCACCATGCCCATGGCCGTATACACCTTCCTGGAGGGCTGCGACCTCTCCGGGAGGACGATACACCCATTCTGCACCCACGAGGGGAGCGGACTCTCCGGGACCGTGGAAAACGTGAAGGTTGCCGCGAAGGGCGCCCGCGTCACGGAGGGGCTGGCAGTCCGCGGGAGCTGTGTGGACGGATCGGAGAAGGCCATCTCGGAATGGGTCGGGGAGGTCGAACTTTGAAAAGCCTCCTGATCGTCTACTACTCGTGGTCCAACGGGAACACCGAACGCGTTGCGAAGAGACTGCGGAGCATCGCCGGAGGCGACCTGCTGAGAATCGACACCGCCGAACCCTATGAGGGGAGTTACGACGACGTGGTCCAACAGGGACAGGATGAGGTCGAGAGCGGTTTCGAGCCCGAACTGAAACCGTTCGATGCCGAGGTCTCCGGATACGATGTCGTCGCCGTCGGGACCCCGACGTGGTGGTACACCATGGCCCCCGCGATGAAGACGCTGCTCCATAGGCTGGACCTGTCCGGGAAGACGGTCGTGCCGTTCATGACCAACGGCGGATGGCCCGGACATGTGATCGAGGATATCGAGAGAGCATGCCCCGGGGCGGAGTTCGCCTGCGAGATGCAGGTCAGGTTCGATTCGGAGGGCGGAGCCCGCCTGGAGACCCCCGAGAGGGATATCGACGAATGGGCGGAAAACGTGAGGAGGATCCTGGAAGGACGATGATGGACAGGAAGGAATTCGAGAAGGAGAACGTGTTCGGGTTGGGAGAGGAGAACAGCGCGTATGCGCAGTACTTCACCGGCGCATCGTTTCTTAACCCCCTGACCGACCCGAAGAGGACGGTCTTCATGGCCAACGTCACCTTCGAGCCGGGTTGCAGGAACAATTGGCACATCCACCACGCCTCGAGCGGCGGAGGCCAGATCCTCATCTGCACCGCGGGCGAGGGATGGTATCAGGAAGAGGGGAAGGAGGCGGTCAGCCTCGTCCCCGGGACGATTGTGACGATACCTGCCAACGTCAAGCATTGGCACGGGGCCAAGAAGGACAGTTGGTTCAGCCACATCGCCGTAGAGGTCCCCGGGGAGGGGTGCCGCAACGAATGGTGCGAGCGCGTGAGCGACGAGGAGTACGCGAAGCTGGGCCGATGTCAGTCGGATCCGAGGATCAGGTCCACGGCATCGGAGAACGACACGTCCGGACCGACCTTCACGGTCCTGCATCCCAGACGGCGACCGAACTCGACGTCCTTGTCATTGTCGCCGATCATCCACGACCTCGACGGGTCGATGCCGTGGTCGGCGATGGCCTTCAATCCCATCCCGGTCTCGGGCTTCCTGCAGGAGCAGTGCTCCTCGGGGGTGTGGGGGCAATAATAGATATCATCTATGCGACCCCCGCCCTCCTCCACCTGACGCATCAGCTTGGCATGGATCCTGGAGAGGGTGTCCTCGTCGAAGTACCCGCGGTGGAGCCCGGACTGGTTGGTTATGACTATTACGAGATAACCGGCCGCGTTGAGCCTCGCGATCGCTCCCGGGACGTCCGGGAACACATCGAACTTGTCGGGGTCGTCGCAGTACGGGACGTCCTTGGCCAGGGTGTCGTCGCGGTCGACGAACACCGCTCGGTTGCCGAAGAGCTCCTTCTCGACGATGCCGGCCACGATGTGGCAGGCGCAGAGGTAGCCCTCCTGCACGTGGGGGGTCTCGACGGTGGGGATGACGACCGCGCAGTCCGCGATCTCCCTCATCTTCCCGTGGTCGCCGGTGAACGACACCGTGACTCCTCCGCGGGCCTTGGCCTCCTCCATGGCGAGGATGACGTTCTTGGAGTTGCCCGAGGTGGACAGCCCGACGAGCACGTCGCCCTTCTTGCAGATGCCCTCGACCTGCCTCTTGAAGACTATGTCGTAGCTGTAGTCGTTCCCGATCGCGGTGACCGGGGCGATGTTGGACAGGCACACGCCAGGGAGCGCGGGGCGCTCCATCATGTACCTGCCGGAGAACTCGGCGGCTATGTGCTGGGCGTCGGCGGAGGAACCGCCGTTCCCGCAGAAGATCACCTGGTTGCCGTTGCGGAACGCGTTGACGAGCACGTCGGCGGCTTTCCTGATCTGGGCAGGGTCGATCTTCGATATTGTCTCGGCTGCTTTGGTCAGCTCCGCTGTGATTGCATCGTTCGTTTGAATACCTCCAGGAAGTGATGCCCTGGGGCTCGAACATGAAGTCGGTGACCTTCGCACCCATCTTCCCGAGCTCCTGGGCGACGTTGTACTTGCGGTCGTATTCGCATATGAAGTACATGAACCCGCCCCCGCCAGCACCCGTCACCTTGCCGCCGATCGCGCCGGTGCGCTTGGCGGCCTCGTACATGGCGTCGATGTGCGGGTTGGAGACCTTGGTGGAGAACTGCTTCTTGTAGGACCACGCCTCGTCCAGGATCTCCCCAGCGGTGCGTATGTCCCCGCGCTCCATGGCCACGGACATGTCCTTGGCCAATGCCTTCGTCTTATCGAGCGCCTCCTCGTTCTGCCCCTTGTTGAACTTGCTGACCTGACTCTCGATGATGGTCGCCGACTCGCGGCAGTTGCCCATGTAGCAGAGCAGGGAGCAGTACTGGAGCTCGTTCACGGCGTTGTCGCGTATCCTCACGCGGTTGACGTTGACGCCGTGGCTGTTGAATTTCATCAGGTTGAACCCGCCGAAGACCGCCGCGTACTGGTCCTGCTTACCGCCCTTGAGGCCGATATCCTCCCTCTCGAGCTTGTAGGCCAGCTGGGCCATCTCCGCGCTGGTCAGGCGTATGTCCTGCCACTCGCACATGGCGCCCAGGATGGACACGATGACGGTCGACGACCCCCCGAGACCGGATCCGGGCGGGGCCTCCGACTGGAGGAACATCTTGAATCCGTCCGTCACGCCGAAATGGTTGGTGACCGCCTTGATCAGGTCCATGTTCCCGTCGAGGGGGAGGGGCCCGTCGTTCAGGTCCGCGCTGTATTTCCCGTAATCCGTGGAATGGACGGACATGGAGTGGTCGCCGGTGGGTGTGATGGTGCAGTAGGCATAGCGGTTGATCGTAGTGTTGAATACCGCTCCGCCTTTCTTGGAGGCGTACGGCTCGACATCCGTCCCTCCTCCTGCCAGGCCTATCCTAAGCGGGGCCCTGGCCCTGTAGTGGACACCTACCATCCCATCACCTAATAACGCTCACGCGTATGTGCGTGTTCTAGCGCACAATTCGGACAATGGTATATAATACTGACCTAACGAACCTCCAATCCCGTTCGTCTGGCACTGTTGGGTCCGAACGAATATTCCCCTGGTGGCTTTTTATCCGACGCGGGGATATGAGGGACCATGCGGATCGCGATGATGACCGACAGCTGGTTCCCCACGAGGGACGGGGTTGTCACATCGATCACCATAATCAAAGAATCCCTGGAGGCCCTAGGGCACGAGGTCTTCATCGTCGCGCCGGAGCCCGAGGAGGAGAGCAGACAGGAGGGGGTGTACTACTTCCCCGCCGTCCGCTTCAGATCCTACGAGGGATACTACGTGCCGATCCTCCCCTCCAACAAGATGGAGATCCTCAGGGAGATCCATCCGGACGTCATCCACATACACGGGGTGGCGACCATGGCCCTCCGCGGTCTGATCTGCGGTCACGAGCTCGGGATCCCCACGGTCATGACGTTCCACACGATGGTCGACGACGCCGCGAAGTACTATTCGCCGGTGAAACTCCCGCCGGAGACCATGGAGAAGCTCATCTGGATCTACCTCAGGCAGATCCTGAAGAGGATGGATGTCGTGGTCACGCCCACATCGTGCATCGGAACGGAGCTGGAATCCCATGGCGCCCGTTGCAGGAACCTGGTCACCATCCCCACCGGCACGGACACCGCGAAATTCCATCCCGGGATCCCCTCGGAATACATCAGGGAGAAGCACGGGCTGGTCGGGAAGAGGGTGGCGATCCATGTGGGCCGCATATCCTACGAGAAGGACCTGGACATGGTCGTCCGCGCGATGGCCTCCGTCGACGGGGTGCTGCTCGTCGCCGGGAAGGGACCGGCCAAGGCCGACATCGAGGCGTTGGTGGACGAGCTCGGATTGAGGGACAAGGTGGTCTTCGCGGGATTCGTGCCCGACGACGACCTCCCTGCATACTACAACGCGGCGGACATCGCCGTATCGGCGTCGAAGTTCGAGACGCAGGGGCTGTCCATACTGGAAGCGATGGCCTCCGGGAAGCCCGTGGCCTGCCGCAACGGCAGGGCGTTCGCGGAGATCGTCCATGACGGGGAGAACGGATACCTGTTCGACGACATCGAGGGATGCGTCGAGGCCATGGAGAAGGCGTTCTCGGCGCCGCAGGAGCTCAGGGACGCCTCCCTGCGCACGGCGCTGGACAACTCCCGCGACAGGTCCGCCGAGCTTTACGTCGAGGCGTACGGGAAAGCGATCGAGACATCCGCTGAGAGGCACCGCAGATGAGCCTGGGGGATTGGCTTTTCGGGATATTCGCCGGGACCGGCGACATCGGCACCCTGCTGTGCGTGTTCGTCCTGTTCCTCATCGACGCGCTGTTCTTCCCCACGCTCCCCGAACTGTTCATGGTGCTCGGATTCGAGAGCAATCCCACATGGGAGTACGGGCTGCTCCTGCTGCTCATCGCGATATCCGCCGAACTGCTCGGCGTGTTCACGCTGTATTACGTGGTGTCGAGGATCGGCGTGCCGGACCGCATAGCCCGCATCGCCAACAAGTACATCGATTTCCTGGTCTTCAACGACGAGAAGATCATCCTGGTGAACAGGGTGGCCCCTATGATACCGTTCCTCGGTGCGTTCATCGCCATGGTGAAGACCTGGGATCTGAGGAAGTGCGCCATGTACATGGTGATCGGCTGCGTCCTGAAGTACGGGATCATCCTCCTGGCCAGCGGATTCTTCCTCAACTACCTGGGATCCGACCAGGCCCAGACCGTGACCCTCGTGTTCATATTCGCCGTCATAATCATCAGCTTCGTCGCATCGTTCCTCAAGAAGAGGAAGGAGGGATTAGACTCATGAGGTTCGTCGACGTCAACCCGTTCTTCTATCCGTACCGCGGAGGCATCGAGAGGCGCATGCACGACACCGCCCGCCTCCTGGCCGCCAGGGGGCACGACGTCACAATATTGACCGCCAGGCTCCCGGACACCGCCGAGGAGGAGAGGACGCCGGAAGGGTACCGCATCGTCCGCCTGCCGTCGAGGTTCATCAACGTCTACAACCCGCCGTACGTGTCTTCGAAGGGGGTCCTGGAGGCGCTGGAGTCCATGGACGCCGACGCGGTCAACTACAACTACCGGTGGGCCCCGTCGTACAACAAGGCTCTGAAGAGATACGACGGACGGAAGGTCTTCACCTACCACAACATGTGGGGAGAAGGGGTCGGCTTCCAGGCGAAACTGTCCGAGATCAACGACAACGGGTTCCGTCCGACCCTCGAGACGTTCGACCGCATAATCTGCGTGAGCGACTACGTGCGGAACGACCTGATACGCAGGGGGATACCCGCGGAAAGGACGGTGACGGTCCCCACCTGCATGGACATGCCTCCCGTGAGGGATGTCCCCGAAGGGGATTACATCCTGTCCCTCGGGAGACTCGTCGCTACCAAGGGTCTGGACTACCTCATGGAGGCCATGAGGGACATCGACTGCAAACTGATCCTCTGCGGGAAGGGTCCGGAGTCGAAGAAGCTGGAGAAGATGGTCTCCGACCTCGGACTGGGATCCAAGGTGGAGATGCGCGGATACGTCTCCGACGAGGAGAAGGATGCGCTGATTGACTCCTGCAAGCTGTTCGTGATGCCGTCGATATTCGAATCGTTCGGGTTGGCGGCGCTGGAGGTCATGTCCCACGGGAAACCGCTGGTGTTCTCCAATGTGAACGGACTCCCGGAGACCGTCGGGGAAGGCGGGATCGGTGTGGAGCCGAAGGATCCGAAGGCGATAGCGGATGCCGTGAACGCGCTTCTCGACGATGACGGACTCCGCAAGGAGAAGGGTATCGCCGCCAGGAAGCAGGCGGAGACCTACGTTTGGGACCGCCATATGGATGTCCTCGAGGACGCATTGTTCGGATCCGGGAATTGAATTCCGATTCCGGACCGTTATTGTGTTGGATTATTCATCCAATCCGAATTACATTGGATGTTCAGACGCCGGAAACCCGTGAGAATTGAACATTTGTCCAATTATGTCAAAATATAATAGAACCTCACCGAGGTTCCGAACAGAATCAATATGTAGGGGAATCGTGTGAATCGTCCCCATGGGCACGGTCAACGACCTCATGACGCAGCACCGCGAAGCGGTGTCGTACATCTTCTGGGGCGTCATGACGACCGTCGTCTCCCTCGGAACGTACGCCCTCTTCGTTCAGGTCGGGATCAACTCGTCCATCAGCAACATCCTCTCATGGATATGCGGAGTGACGTTCGCGTTCTTCACCAACAAATTCTACGTGTTCCGCAGCAAATCCATGGAGCGCGGCGTCGTCGCCAAGGAATGGAGCCTGTTCATGGGATCCAGGATATTCACCGGGATCATCGCATGGGTGCTGTTCCCCCTGCTCCTCTGGATCGGACTCGACCAGGACTTCCTGGGCTTCGAGAACATGTGGACCAAGATCGTCACGAGCGTCGTCGAAATCGTCGTCAACTGGGTGCTGAGCAAGTACATCGTGTTCAAGCACGGGGATGCGGATCCGGAGCGATCGGATCCTCCGGATCCACGGCGCACACCCTTCTCGCGGCCTCGACGGCCAGAACGACCAGTATCAGGTCCCTGGACGCGCATGCCACGATGTAGATCCAGGAGCCGATCTCCGACCTCAGGAACACTATGCAGAGCAGCTGCATGATTATCGCGAGCCACAGGAGCTTCCTGAGCCTGTCGCCCGGGATGCCCGGCTCATAGCAGAGCATCGCTATGAACGGGAACAGCCACATCATGTACTGGGTGGAGAAGACCTTGTTCGAGAGCATGAACACGATGCACACGAGCATCATCGCCATGGCCAGCTTCGATGCGGACCACCTGACGCCCTCCCTCGGCATGCGGGTCACGCAGAATATCAACGCGATCCCCACCAGCGCGAGGCATACGATCATCCAATCGGGACTGAGCGCGTCCGCTATCGGCCCCACCACGTCGTTGGTGTCGTTGGCCGGAACGATCCGGACGTCGGTCAGCCCCAGCTTCCCGAGGATCATGATCAGGGTCGCCATGGTGCTCTCGACCTGGAATCCGCGGCCCGCGTGGAACGATATGAATGAAAGCGAGTCCGAGAACCCCACGCCGGCGATCCACAGCGGAACGAAAGCCACCAGGATCATAGCGATGCAGGCCAGGATCCCTTTCTTCAGGGCCTCGGCCCCGCCATGCGAGGACAGGCCGTTGTACATCGCCATCAGGATGAGGAAGCAGGCGGGATACAGCTTGGTAAGGGCGGCCATCGCCATGATGCCGTAGGCCAGCCCCCATCTGCCCCTGGAGAAGAAGAACAGCGAGATTATCGTCAGGGACATGACGATCGAGTCGAACTTCTTGACCGACTCCGTCAGATACAGTAGCACCAGCAGCGTGAACACGGCCCCGGCCAGGTAGCGGGCCCTCGTATCTCCGCCGGGGGCCATCCTCATGATGCAGTAGGCCGCGATGCTCATGAACACGGCGCTCTGAAAGGCGAAGATCCTGGAATACGTCACCAGGTCCGATGTGAACAGCCCGGGTATGATGAAGAACAGGAGGGACATCGGCGGGAATTCGAAATCGAATCCCGAATACGGCAGCACACCGTCCTTGATGCTCATCGCGTGGCGGTAGAAGTTGACCACGTCGTTCCTGGGACCGGAATCCAGCAGGACTATGGCGGTGGCGATGAACAGCACGGCGACGGCCGTTGCGACGGCCAGCCTCAGATGCCTGTCGGCCTCGGTTCCCCCCGATAATGCTTCTCTCCAACATATCAACCGGATTCACCGCCATGATCGCCCCCGTTCCTGCATTCGGAGGCGGTCGATGCGAGCGTCAGAGGGCGTTGAGCGCCTTCACGTAATGCTCGGGGGACATGCGGTCGATGACCTCCTCGACCTCGTCGGAGCCTCCGACCAGACCGACATTGCCCTTGGTGGTCGAGATGAGCGCGTACGCGGACTGACCGGACTCGGGGATGAGGACCGCCTCGTAGACGTCCTGGAGCTTCTGGAGCCTCCCGATGGCGACCTGCGCCGCCTCGTGGCTGACCACGGAGAGGACCATACGGGACTTGCCGGGGAGCTCGCACTTGCCGACGACGATGGTCTCGACGTTGATCTTGTTGCGTGTGAACTCTCCCATGACCCTCTGCATGACGCCGAATTCATTCTTGACGATAAGCGAGATTACGTGCATTGCTCCTCGCGTCTCTAAGGGAATCCCATATATATTAGACTGTGTTGGAATGGATGACCATGCCATCCAGCCTCGATGCCAAGCCGGCAGAGTATGACGGACCGTCGACGGACGGAGACGGCACGATAGACATATCCATCGGGATCTGCGCTTACAACGAGGAGCAGAACATCGAGAGATGCATCCGCGCCATATATTCTCAGAAGCTGCAGGACGTCTCGGTGAAGAAGGTGCTCGTCGTTTCCAGCGGGAGCACTGACCGCACCGACGAGATCGTCCGCTCCCTGATGGAGGAATTCGAGGACATCGTCTTCCTGCCCCAGGCCACGCGCGAAGGGAAGAACTCGGCGATCAACCTCTATCTGGACAACATGACCACCGGGATCGCCGTCATGCTGAACGCGGACAACATCTTCGCCAGCGAGGATTCGCTTCAGAAGCTGGTCGAACCCTTCAGGGACCCGATGATGGGGATGGTCGGAGGTCATCCGATACCCACCAACGACCCGTCCACCAAGATCGGCTTCGCCTGCCAGATGCTGTGGGCCATGCACCACAACGTCGCCATGATCTACCCGAAGATCGGGGAACTGGTGGCGTTCAGGGACATCGGCACCCGCCTCAGGACCGACCTCCAGTCGGACGAGGACATCATCCGCATGAAGCTGGAGGAGGCGGGGTACAAGACCGCCTACGCGAAGGACGCGACGGTGTACAACAGGGGACCTGAGACCGAGGAGGACTTCCTCAAGCAGAGGATCCGCGTGAACATCGGCGAGGTCACGATGAAGAAGATCTACGACTACGACGTCCCGTCGTGGAACACGTGGATCCTCATCAAAGCGTACCTGCAGATCATCGGTCAGCTCGGATTCCACCCGTTCAAGATGCTCTACATGACCCGCCTGGAGTTCAAGGCCCGCCGTCTCGCGAAGGAGCATGTCGCCCGCGGCGAGGACAAGATGAGCTGCTGGGACCCGGTCCAGAGCACCAAGCGCATCTGAATCCCGGCCTTTTCGGAACATCAGACGCTGCGACCCTCGTCCAGGACCTCTCCGGCCTTGACGACCGTGCCGTCCGCGAGGACGGCGTTGGACACCTTGGCGCCCTTTCCGATCCTGCATCCTTCCCCGAGGATCACGTTGGTGAGCTCGGCGCCGTGGATCTCGCAGCCGTCCATCGCCAGGACCCTCTCGAGATTCGACGCTTTCACCGAGGTCCTCTGGGACAGGACGACGTCGGTCAGCCTGCTGCCGTTGGCGGAAGCGCCGTGACCCATGTACAGCGCGCCCTCTATGGCGCATCCGGGGGCCTTCCAGTCGCGGTCCGCGTATTCGGCCTCGGCGATGGCGAGGTTCGCCCTGAGCAGGTCCCTGGGCCTCCCGACATCCATCCAGATGCCGTCGACCTCGTATCCCTGGATCCTGCGACCCTCGGACATCAGCCTCGGGACCAGGTCCTTGGAGAAATCGTAGAACGTGTTCTCCGGCACCTCCGCCAGGACGTCCTTCTGGAGGACGTACACGCCTGCATTGATGAGATTGGAGAAGACCTCCTCGGGCTTCGGCTTCTCCTTGAACTCGGTGATCCTGAGCTCGTCGTCGACCCTGGCGATGCCGAACTCGCAGGGGTTCTCGACGGGGGTCAGGGCGATGGTGACCGCCGCCCCGGTCTCCTCGTGCCTGAGGATCTCGCCGGTGACGTCCATGGAGACGAACACGTCGCCGTTGGCCGCCACGAACGTGTCGTCCAGGCGGTCCTCGACCAGCTTCATGGCCCCTCCGGTGCCCATCGGCTCGTCCTCGTAGGAGTACTCGATGCTCAATCCCAGGTCGGAACCGTCGCCTATGGTGCGCCTCATGAGCTCGGACTTGTACCCGCAGGCCAGGATGACCTCCTCTATCCCTCCGGCCGCCAGCGACCTGAGGAGGTACCACAGGCACGGCCTGTCGGCCACGGGGAGGATTATCTTGGGTTTCGTCTCGGTCAGTGGCAGGAGCCTGGTGCCCTTGCCCCCGACCATGACCACGGCTTGTCTCACGCTCATCTTCGGTCCCTCTGCGGGCGGATGACCTTCACAACATTAACGTTCTGGGGGACGCCGAGGGACTTCGCCACGGGGGCGCACTTGGAGCGGAGGATGTGAACTATCGGAACATCGAGGGCCCTCCCGGACGTGGCCTCGTAGTTGGCCATCCCTTTGGCGATGATGAGACCGCATGCTCCGATCTCCTCCGCCAGGTCCTCGGGCACGTCGTCCCAGTCGATCCCGATGTAGAACTTGCCGGTGGTGAGGATCCTGTCTGCGACCAGATCGGTCCCGATGCGCATCGCGTCCTGCTTCGTCACATCGTTGAGGATCGGCTCCCCGCGGGCGACCGCGACGACGCGCTTCCCCATGTCCTTCAGCACCCTCATCAGCACCAGGTCCATCCTGGATTCCCCGCAGTTGTCGAACATGTAGACCACTCCGGGCACCTCCTCCAGGATATCCCGGAGCTCCTCCACGTCGTCGAGTCCCAGACCCTGGTCGACGATGTCCCGGTAGACCGACGAGAACATGTCCGGGTCGTCTATGGCCGATCCTGCGCCGAAGTCCATTATGTTCCCGGCGACGGCGCCGATGATGGCCGCGCGGAGGGGGTCGTCGGACCCCGATACCATCTCCTGCAGCTCGTCCGCATACGGCTGCGCCACCGCGTCGGCCCTGCATTTGAGCTCGAAATACGGATCATCCGATTGAACCGCGCGGTACGCCGCGGTGTGGACCGCCGTGGCCACCTTCACCGAATCTGTGTCGGGGTCCATGCGCTGCGCGAGGACGTCCGCGGCCGCCTTGACCGCATCGAACTCGAGGCCGTTGCCCACCAAGCGGGACTGGAAGAGCACCCTGCGCATGAGGCACGGGGCGCAATCTGCTGTGAATTTCATGGGGTTCCCTCTCAGGAATGGTTGGAAAAAGGAAAAAAGGCGGGGTTGACCCGCGGTTTTCAGGTCTCAGACGACCGTGTTGGAGACGCACTCGACGTTCTCGATGCCGGCGATGGAGCGGAGCCCGTTCTCGAGCTTGCTTCCGACCTCTTCGTCGGTGTCGTCGATGAGGAATCCGGCGTAGACCTTCATGAGGCCGAACGCGACGGGCTTGATCTGCGTCTCGAGGATCTTGACGCCCTCGGGGATGACGTCGCCGAGCTTGGCGATGACTTCGTCGAGGTTGACTTCGGTGCTCTCGGGCATGAGGTCGTAGGCTGCTGCGATCTGTCCCATGTCGATACCTCACGGACCGATGAAACCGCATTTCTTGCACTCGTAGGAAACGCTCTGGTCGCGGCACTGGGCGCACCTTCCGATCTCGTACTCTCCGCACTTGGGGCACTTGAAGAAGGTGTTTCCGCGGCCAATCAGCCTCTTCCCGCAGGAAGAGCATATTTTGTCGGCTGCCATGCGCACGCGATTATTGTCCTCCTATTTAAATGGCGGATATATGCACGAATGACGACGGCAACCGATAAAACAAGGACCGACATACACGCACGATGGCATCTGGATACGCTCGCGGAAGGCTCTTTTGGGGCCTGAACTGCGGCAGACTGTTCCTGTTCTCGCTGCTCGTCGGCCTGGCCGTACGCTTCGCCGTACTCCCGCTGACCTACGAGTACGACATCTACCACTGGGCGGTCGTCATCCAGAACATCGAGTCGGGGGTCGGGCTCTACACCCTCGACGGATACTACTACACCCCCGTGTGGGGGTACATCCTGGGCGCGATGGATGCTTTCTGGAACGCGTTCCTCTCGATAGACGTCTTCGGGACCCAGGTCTATCAACTTCTGGGCGTCCAGACCATGGAGAACATGAACCACGTGGCCACGATCACCACGCCGGAGTTCAACACCGCGGTGAAGGTTTTCCTGATCATCGTCGATGTGATCGTCGGCCTGGCGGTCCGCAGGATCGCGACCGACCTGACGGACGATGCCAAGAAGGGGGACATCGCCTTCGCGCTGTGGTTCCTGTGCCCCATCGCGATCTACATGTCGTCGGTCCAGGGGACGTTCGATTCCATATCCGGGCTCCTGACGGTCCTCAGCGTCATACTGGTCCTGAGGGAGCGCTACTTCGCCGGCGGGTTCATGCTGAGCCTCGGCATCCTCCTGAAGCTGTACCCCGGATTCGCCCTCCCGGTGATGGTCGCCCTGATCTATTCCAGGGGAAGGAGGGCGGACGGGATGCTCAGGAACCTCGCGATGCTGTTCGCGGGGGGAATCGCCGCGTTCCTGATCATCATGGCGCCGACGTTCGTGGACGGGACGTTCATGGACGCCTTCACCCTCATAACCGACCGCTCCGACGGAGGAAGCCTGATGGATTCCCTGTTCGGGATGGCCGGGATAGTCATCGCGCTTGTCCTGATGGTCGTCTTCACGGTCGCGATGGCCCGCAGCGACGACCCCGACGGATCGTTCCTCAGGTACGCGATGCTCGCCCTCGTCGGAGGGATATTCGCCAACCTCGGACCCCAATACCCTCTGGTGGTCATCCCGCTGCTGTGCGTCTACATCGCGACGACCGACCGCTCGTACGTGACATGCTGGGCGCTCATCGGATTCGGATGCTTCCTGGAGGCCCTGGTGCTGAACAACTACTCTCTGCTGATGAGCGCCGCCTCGTACTGGGGCTGGCCGTCGTTCGACACCGTCCTTTCCGGATTGGATTGGACGGAGGCGTACATCTTCGGGACCTCCAGCTTCCGCAGCATCGCCAACTCGGTGTTCCTGCTGGTGAGCGTTGCCGGGCTGGCCCTGGCCCTGCTCTACCCGTACGAGGGCCGCATAGCGGAGCGCTTCCCGAAGATCGCATCCGCGATACACAGGACCAGATTCGGGACGGAGGGGAGCCGATGAGGGACAGGAAACTCATCCTGACCGCCGTCGTCGTGGTCGCGGTCATCCTCGCGGGGGAGGCGTACGTCTGCCTCAACGACTGGGACGGCATGTACGGCACGGGATTCTCGATCGACGGGGATTCCATCTCCGTATCGATAAGATCGGGGGGATCGAAGGTCTACGACATCGTGGCGATCGACAACGGATCGTTCTCGCCCGCTTCGGAGATCGTCCTCTACTACGACCCCGACCAGGGGGAGATGCTGGACGACACCTGGCATGCGACGGGCGGCAAGGACCTGGACCAGGATTACTACATCTCGCAGCTCGAGGTCCAATTGGGGATCAGAGGCGTCGATGCGAGGGTCGTGAACGCATCCGAACTGAGGGACATCATGGAATCCGCCCTTTCCCAGGGGAGGTGCGACCAGGCCGTCTTCATGGCCTCGGGCGCCATTCCGGACACCGTGTACTCCGGCGATGCTTCCGACACGATCATCCGCTGGCTGTCGGAGGGCGGGCGCCTCTACTGGGCCGGGAACATCCTCGGAGCCTACATCTCGTCATCCGACGGCACCGTCAGGCAGGCCGATCCCGGATATCGCGACCTGTTCTTCGCCGAAGGCGTCCAGAACACGGGGGAGACATACGGTCTGACCCCGGTCGACGGGGACCCGTGGAGGGAGGCGCTGTGCCTCGCAGGCGACGGGACCGCATACGGTCTCGACGCCTCGAAGCTGGAAGGGGCCCTGTCGGCGGGATACACCGACGGGACGTACTCCAGCGTGTGCATGGTCGGGTACGGGAAGGGGATGGTGTGCGTGTTCGGAGGGGAGCTGTCCAACGACCAGCGCTCGGATGTCGCGCAGGTCGTCGCTTCCGGCCTCTCCTGCGGATCGGCGCTGATATCGCACATCGAAGGGACGGCGACGAGGACGACCGTCTCGGAGACCGTGGATCTGAACGGTACGGAAGGGAACGTCACCATCTACGCATACATCGGCGGCTACTTCACCGTCCGCGGCGGATGCGTCGCGATCGGGGCGGAAAGGCAAACTACAGGATGAACCATCGGAATCACATCGGGCGATAGCATGAGCGGAAGGATGTTCGGGACGAACGGGGTGCGCGGAGTGGCCAACGAGGATATGGATTGCGAGCTGGCCCTGCGCATGGGGAAGAGCATAGGCGTCGAACTCGGGAAGAGGATCGCCGTGGCCTCGGACCCGAGGACGTCCTCGGAGATGCTGAAGGGCGCCGTCTGCGCCGGGATCATGTCCGTGGGATCGGACGTCCTGGATCTGGGGATGATCCCCACTCCCGCTCTGCAGCACTACATCCACCAGCGCCCGGACGTCACCGGAGGGGTGATGATCACCGCCTCCCACAACCCGCCCGAATTCAACGGCATAAAATGCATAGCCGCCGACGGGACCGAATGCACCAAGGAGCAGGAGGATTCCATCGAGCACCTCTATCATGAGGGTGCTCAAACGGTCGGATGGCACGAGATCGGCCGCATCTCCCGCATCGGCGGTGCCGCGGAGGAATACGTGGATTCGGTCGTGGAGAAGGTGGATGCCGAAGCCATCCGCGAGGCGGGGCTTAAGGTCGTACTGGACTGCGCCAACGGATGCTCCTGCGTCACATCGCCCATGCTTCTCGAGAAACTCGGCGTGAGCGCGATCGTACTGAACGGCGAACCCGACATGCGCGAGGCGGGGCATCAGAGCGAACCCACCGCGGACAACCTGATTGAACTCATCGAGACCGTGAGGTCCGTCGGCGCCGACCTGGGGATAGCCCACGACGGCGATGCCGACAGGTGCGTGTTCGTCGCCTCCGACGGGAGGTACGTGCCCGGGGACCTCGCTTTGGCCATACTCGGCAGATATCTGCTCGGACGGAACGGCGGAGGGAAGGTCGTGGTCACCGTCGCGACGTCCATGATCGTCGAGGACACCGCTTCCAAGAGCGGAGGGGAGACGGTCTACACGGCAGTCGGATCCCCCATAGTCGCCCGCGAGATGGCCGCCGACGGCGCCATCTTCGGCGGGGAGGAGAACGGCGGATTGATCTTCGCCGACCATCAGTTCTGCAGGGACGGCGCCATGGGCGCCGCCAGGATGCTCGAATGCATAGCGGAGAAGGGCGCGCTGTCAACCCAATTGGATTCGCTCCCCTCGTACCGCACCGTCAAGAAGGCGGTGGCCTGCCCGGATGCGCTCAAGGAAAGGGTAACCGTGGAGATCGCGACCCTGCATCCCGACGCCAGGAAGGACACCACCGACGGGTTGAAACTGCTGTTCGACGACGGATGGGTCCTGCTCAGACCTTCCGGCACCGAACCGAAATACAGGATCTACTCGGAATCCCGGGATCCCGATACGGCGGAGAAGCGCTCGGAGGAATTCTGTATAGAATTCGGAGAGGTCCTGAAGAAGCTCTCGTGAGCTTCAGAGCCCCTTATCGGCTGCCAGCTTGGCCTTGAGCTGCATGACCGGACGGACCTCCGCGGGGTCGATCCCGCGAATGTGCGCCATGTACATCGAGACGTAATCGCCGAGTATGATTGCGCGGAACATGTTCTCCAGATCGGAACGGCCTCCGAGCCTGACGGCGACGTACGGGATGCCCGATCCGTCGAGTCTCTCCACGGCGTCCTCCAGCGTGTTGGAACCTTCCGGACCGTCGCATCCTATCAGGAGAACGGGGATGCAGCTCCCTCCGGCGCCTCCGACCCACAGATCCAGACTTTCGAGACCGAATCCGGGCTCGGAATCGCAGAAGGCCACGTATTTCGCGTTCTCGTTGAACTGCGTCTTCCATCTGTATGCCACGGAGCGCATGCACGCGTCCGAGCATACCACGGGCACGTGGTCCATCAGCGTCTCGGCCAGTACCTTCGCCTGGCAACCCTCGCCGAGGGCGTTGGAATCCCTGTACGTCCTGAGAGACGGGATGAATCCCAGGATCCTGTCGGTCAGATCCGGGCCTCCGGCCACGCGGATCACCTCGAGGGTGTATCCGATCATGTATCCGACCGCGTGCCTGGGCTGCATATCGCGGGGGAGCGTGATGAGCATCTCGCCGTTCTGTTCGGCGACCTCCTTCAGCTTCCCTCCGGAGGTGACGTTCACGATGGTGCACCCGCGGGCGACGGCCTGCTCGCGCATGTAGAGCGTCTCGGCAGTGTTGCCGGAATAGCTCGATATGACCGCCAGGGTGCGCCCGTCCACCCATTCGGGCAGTTCGGGGTATTTGACGAGGACGATCGGCTTGACCGATTCGCAATAGCAGCAGTCGGCCGCGAAATCCCCGCTGACCGCCGATCCGCCGACCCCGCAGAGGATGATGCTGTCGCAGTCGATCTCCGTATCCAGTTTGAAATGCATCGAGCGCTCCAGGTCGTCGACGAAGCCGTGGAGCTGTTCCTTCAGAGGTATGTCCGACATCGCTCCCGCCTCCCGACGGCCAGGTCGCCCTCTATGAATCCGCGGATATCGCGGGTCAACGGAGATCCTGCGCCGATTCCGACGACGGTGACGTCCCTCCCGTTCTCCGAGAGGACCTCCAGCATATGGCCGACGATGATGGCCGGCATGGAGCCGTCGTATTCGGAACGGAGCACCAGCATCCTGAGCTGCTCGGCGTGGGGATTGGGATCCGACCAGCCGACCAGCTCGTTGTGGTCGTATTCGGGGAGCTCCCCGCAGAACGCCAGCCTCCCCCTGCGCTCGATGATGAGATCGGCCCAGCGCCTCGAACAGGCGCGGACATCCGTGGTGGAATAGACGCCGAAGACGTCGTCGGGCCCGATCTCCAAGGAATCTCCCGCGATCCGCCCGGAACGTATCGAGTCGACCGCTCCCCTCAATTCCGCCGAGGCGTCCATGATACCCATCGACGATACGAGCGCGCAGAGTGCGCCCAGGGCCGACATTACCGCCTCGGACGAATCCAGACCTGCCTCGAGCAGGATGGCCTCCGCCCCGTCGGCACGGCAGCGTTCGGATAGGGCGGCATCATCGGTTATGCAATGGATCCTGCAACCGCGCTCCGCGAGTGCGGCGTACAAACCTATGGCGCCGGGGACCCCGTATGTGACGATGACCGCGTCGGTGCCGGCATCCACCCAGCCGGGGATGCGCCCGTCGCACACGGTGGTCACGGGTCCGGCCTCGGAGGCGTCCGCCATGTCGGATACCGCCATGCATGCGGATGCGCAGATCCCGGAAGAGAAAAGGCATGCGCGGGCGGAGGCGACGGTCCCGCAAGGCCTCCCGACCTCGGACAGCGCCCTCGACAGGAGCGCTTCGGCCCTGTCCCCGGAGCAAGAAGATGCCGTATCGCATCCCTCCGGTCCCCCAACCATGCCTGTACAATGCATCCATCGCCGTTAACGGCTGAGGATAGATAACCGTAGCGCCCGTCGCATGCGCGTCTTTTTTCAATCACGAATCGTTCACCGCATGATTTCGATAGAACCCGTAGCGGCCTCGAATGACCTGGTGCGACCATGTTGTATGTAGATCCGTATGTCAAGGACACTTTCCGCAAGAACCAGCCCGAGGGGAGAGAGGGTTACGTGAGATTGGATCAGAACGAGAATCCCGACGGTCTCCCCCGGTGGCTCTTCGACGATGTCATGTCCCGGATCACGCCGGCCACCCTGTCGATGTACCCCGAGGAGGGTACCCTGGTCCGCAAATACGCGGGGATGGTGGGCGTAGAACCCGAGAACGTCACCCTTACAGACGGGAGCCTCGTGGGCATGGGGTATCTGATCCACGTGTTCGGACAGCCCGGGAAGAACCTCGTCGTCGTGAAACCCACGTTCAACATGTACGGGGTCTTCGGCAACCTCAACGGCATGAAGACCGTGGAAGTCCCGTACGACGACGATTTCACCATGCCCGTGGAGAGGATCCTCGACGCGATAGACGACGATACGAGCATAGTCGTGCTCGTCAACCCCAACATGCCGATCGGGAACGTGTACCAACCGGAGGACATCGAGAAGGTCGTCAGGAAAGCTGGCGAGCACAACGCCCTCGTCATCGTGGACGAGGCGTACCACTACTTCTACGACGGGTCGTCCATCCCTCTAACGAAGAAATACGACAACGTCGCCATCCTCAGGACGTTCTCCAAGATGCTGGCCATCACCGCCCTGAGACTCGGCGCGGTCATCTCCAACAAGGACATCATCCATTACATCAACAACTGGAGGCCCCACTACACCATCAACGCGGTCACCCTGAAATTCGGAGAGGCCATCGTGGACAACCACGAGAGGCTCCTGGAGGAGCTGGGGTCCAAATTCGAAGAGGGGAAGGAGTACATCGTCGGGAGGCTGGAATCCGAAGGGTACTCCATCATCCCGAGCAACGGGTGCTTCCTCTGCATCCTCCTCAAGCACAGGACCGTCGACTACGTCACGGACGAGCTGAAGAAGAGGAATATCCTGGTTTTCCGCGGATCCGGTCCCCTGGACGGCTATCTGCGCCTGTCCGTCTGCGGCAAGGAGTACATGAAGACGTTCGCGGATGCGCTCCTGGAGATCGACAGGGAGCGATAAGCATGAGAACGACGGCGATAATCCTGGCGGGAGGCGTGGGGAAGCGCATGGGCGCGCCCATGCCCAAGCAATTCCTGGACATCAAAGGGAAGCCCGTCCTGGTCCACACCCTCTCCAACTTCCAGAGGAACGGATCGGTGGATTCCATCGTCGTCGTATGCGTCCCGGACTGGATCGACCGCACCGAGGAGCTGGTCGAGCAGTACGGCCTCACCAAGGTCTCGGCCGTGATCCCGGGAGGGGAGACGTCCCACGACTCCACCCGCAACGGCATGTTCCATCTCAGGAACGAGCTGAAGGAGGGGGATATCGTGATAGTGCACGACGCCGCCCGCCCCATACTCCCGCAGAAGGCCATCGACGAGATGCTCCGCGTGGCCAAGGAGAACGGGAACGCGTCGCTGGCCATCCCCTGCTACGAGACCGTCATCTACACGGACGACCAGCTCTCCGGGAACAAAGAACTCGACAGGAGCCACCTCATGAGGGTCCAGACCCCCCAGGCCTACGAGTACAGCGGGATCCTGAGCCTCTACGAGCGTGCGGAGCGCGAGAACCGTCACGACTTCATCTACGCGGACATCGTGGCCGTACAATACGGGATGACGGTGTACTTCTCGAAGGGATTCGCCAACAACATCAAAATCACGAAGCAGGAGGACATCCCCCTCTGCGAATATCTCATGGGGATCCCCGAGGACCAGCTGTTCGACCTGCGATCCTCTTCTCGACGACGGACCCGTCCTCTTCGAAGTACGCTTCCACGGCATAGGTCAATCCGACGAACAGTCCGCACTCCACCACGCCCGGAATCGAATCGATCTCCTTCTCCGATCTCCCGGGATCGTCTATTCCGTCGAACCTGCAGTCGTAGATCAGGTTCCCTCCGTCGGTGACGAAAGGATTTCCGTCCTTCATGCGGAGCACGGGCTCGCATCCGAGACCTTTCAACGCGGCAGCGGTCGCCGCATGGGCGAACCTGCACACCTCCACCGGCAGAGGGGCCGTCGTCCCCAACCTCTCGACCAGCTTGAACCCGTCCACGACGATGATCTCCCTCTCGGTCATGGAGGCGACGATCTTCTCCCTCAGGAGGGCCCCTCCGAGGCCTTTGATGAGATCGAGGCCGGGTCCGACCTCGTCAGCCCCGTCCACGGTGACGTCGATGGATTCCACGCAGTCGATGTCGAGGATCTCCAATCCGAGCCTCTCCGCGTACGCGGCGGTCTGCTCGGAAGTGGGGACGAACCCCAGATCGAATCCCTCGCGGACGAGCTCCGCCAGACGGTCGGCGGCCATGCATGCCGCGTTCCCCGTCCCGAGCCCCACGATCATCCCGTCCTCGACGTAGTCGTCCACCGCCTTGACGGCGGCGGGACGCTTCCTCAGCCATGGCGGGACGTCGGTCATCTCTCCTCCTCGTCGAGGAGATAGTCGTTCAATGCGCTCAGCGGGAATCCCTTCGCGCCCGTGCGCTTGTCCTCGGGAGGCGGGGTCATGTAATCGCCGAATATGTGCGTCAGGAGCTCGTGGTTCCTCTCTGGCAGATAGCAGGTCGTATCCTCGAACACATGCGCCACGGGCTTCCCGAAGCAGGCCGTGTGGAAGATCTCGTTCGTGAACTCCGTCGTGTATATCGTCCTCAGATCCGACCCGTCCTCGACCAGCGCCGATGCCGCCTTCCTGAACATCCGGGGGATCCAGAGCAGATGGCGGTACAGTCTCAGGGATCCCACGTGGTCCAACAGGGTCACGGAGACGTGCACCCCCCAGATCATCAGGTTCGAGAGCTTCCGTCTGAACCATCCCTCGGGATACGGGACCAGCGGGAACAGGTCGATGAACGGGGCGGTCCTGTCGCGCAGCTCCTGCTCGAGGTCGTCCCCGCGGTAGATGACATGGGGATGTGTGTCGGCCCTAGAATCGTGATAATAGTAGCGTTCGGGGTCCAGCTCGGCCTGGAGCATCCTCTTGATCTCTGGAAGGTCCTCCTCCCAGACCCAGATGTCCATATCGTCGTCCCAGGGGACGAAGCCGTCGTGCCTGACGGCCCCTATGGCCGAGCCGTAGCAGAGATAGTACCTTATCCCGTGGGCATCCAGGATGCGTGCGATGTCCTTGTACATCGAAAGGAGACGGGATTGGGTATCGTTCATCGTCTCCGCGAAGGATGCCCTGTCGCATAATACTTGTTCCCGAATCAGCCCAGGACCTTCTCTATGAAGCGCTGGACGAAACTGGGGAGATAGGTCCTGATGACCTCCATGTCGCCCCTGCTGAACATGAAACGCATCTCCAGGACGAAGAACAGCATGAAGAAGACGAAGAACGGCACCAGGATCCCCACCCAAGTCATCGGGGGTACGAACACCATGGAGATCGCATACAGCACCGCCAGCGACCCGAAGAACGCCAGATGCGCCTCCAGGATGGGCATGTAGTATCTCCTGTAGCTGCCGCCGGTCAGCGAGCGGCAGAAAAGCGGGTAGAACACGAGCTTCAGCAGGATCATCGACACCGACCAGCAGACGCAGACGCCCATGACGCCCGCGTCCGTGTATTGGATGATGAGCGCGGCGGAGGCGATGTTGAAGACCCCCAGGATGAACGTGGCCATGGCCAGCGGCTTGACGCGCGCGAATACCACCGGCACGTCCGACAGAGCGCTAGTGGTGCAGATCAGCACCTCCACCGGCAGCATGATGTAGAGCATGTTCTCGAGATCCGGATAGTCGTGACCCAGCCATACCCCCAGTATCTGCGGGAGAAAGACCATCAGGTAAGCCAGCGGGAAGGCCATCGTCACCCCGATGAACTTGGAGAATATCTTCAGGACGCGGATCAGCTCCTCTATATCCCCGCTGGCGTACTCCCTGTAGATCAGGGGCATCGACACCGCCGCCAGCGCGGCGCATGCCGTATGGACCATCATGATCATGTTGGCGGCGATGGAGAACAGACCCTGCGTTCCGGATCCCAACATCATGTTGACGATCACCAGGGACGCCTGGATGAACAGGAGGGACCCGAGCTCGCTCATGATGGCCCAGAATCCGAGCTTCCCCATCTCCCTCAGGAGGGTCTTGTCGTAACTGCGCCTCCTGAACCTCAGCGTGGGGCAGACGCGCCTGAGCATCGCCACCATGGCGATGAGCATCAGTATCGCCGAGATAAGGAACGAGACGCCGATCGTGGGGAGGGAGGGCCCCTGCATAGCAATCAGCACCAGGACGACCCCGACCTGCGAGACGGTCTGGAGGGCCCTGCTGAAATACGTGATGTACAGGCTGTTGTAGGCCATGTACACCCCTCCGAGGCTAGCCCCGAAGGATATGATCATCGAGGCCAGCATGATCAGGAAGAACATTATCTGAACATCGTCGTAGGCGGACGGTCCGACCTGGAACACGTGCGGTGCCAGCAGCGAGACGATGATTGCCACGGGGAGCATCAGCGCCATGCACTTGCCCATCCCTATGACCGACGATGAGAACACCGTGTTCAGACGGTCGGTGTCCCCGTTCTGGACCGATATGGACATGTAGCGGCTGAACGCGTTGGACAGCGAGTCCGATATCATCACGAAATAGTTCGTGACGGTGGTCGCGAGCGGAAGGATCGCGTATGTGGCCAGCCCGAACTGATCGATGTAGTACGGGACCATCAGCAATCCCGCCAACGCCATCAGCACCGTCCTCAGGACGTTTGCCACCATGTTGAGGGAAACCCTGCTGGAGAACGCATCCTTCCTAAGTGCCACGGTCGACCCCACGGCCAAGCGCCATATATTAGCTTGGGGGGACGGAACGGCGGGTCCGTTCGACTTCGGTCGGAAACCGAGCGACGATGTTCCCAGACGGCCTTCGCGCGGTCGCCGTACTCGATCCACAGGATCAGGAGTATCGCCGAGCATTGCAGGACGCCGCCTATGGCGAACTGGATGTTGCCGAGGGTTATCGATCCCAGAACGGGCGAATACCAGAACCCGAACGCCCCCAGGACCGCATCAAGATCCGGGAATCCTGCCCATACCGACAGCGGCAGGAGGAGCATCGCGTTGGACGCCGTCTCGTAGACCACGGAACCGACCGCCAGGATCTTCCAGTTCAGCATGAACCTGCTGTCGGATGCGGCGATCCAATACGCCAGGAACGGCACGAGGATCACGATGTACTGCGTCGTCGGAGGATACACGAGGACCAGGGTCGCCACGATCAGGCAGTGGTGCATCAGGGTCCTGAACGGATCCTCCCCGGGATCGCGGAACATCCTGTACCCCAGATAAGCTGATCCGAGCAGGACCAGGGCGTACGTGCCCATCCTCGTCATGCCGACGAGCAGGTCCAGCAATCCGTCCCCGCCGGAGGTCCCGGTGCGGTCCGTCAGGAACTGGAAGCACATCTCGATGGTACCTTCCAGGATCTGGGGGGTGAACACCAGCATCGCCACGATGATGGAACCCGAGACGGCGAACGCCAGGCGCTTGACCGCTTCGCGACGGTCCCCTGCGACGGCGAATATGTATCCGACGAAGATGAACACGAAGAAGATCGGGAAGAACTTGACCAGGATGGCCATGGCGAACGTCATCCCCGCGATGAACATCCGATCCTTCTTCACGCAGTACATGGTCAGCACCGCGAACATCGCCGAGACCGTGTCGGGCATGGCGATGATGCCGGACGACATCAGCAGAACGGGGGACAGGAAGGTCAGCGCGAAGGCGAGGAGCGACTTCGATTCGTCTCCCGTCTCCTCCCTGACCAGCTTCATGACCACATAGGCTGTGATGAAATCGCAGACGAACAGCGGGGCCTTCACGGAATAGATGATGATCAGAGAGGGCACGGTGGCGGTGAAATACGGCCCGGAACCCTCGACGAACAGCGCTTCGACCACGCGGACGGCGGATTCGCCGATGTTCAGGAACAGATCCTGGAAGACGGAGACGAGACCGAGGATGTAGCCCCAGGCAGGGGTGTAGTAGTATCCCTCCATCCCGTAGAGCCCCTGACCGGCCTCGATGTTCCTTATGACAGTGGCCCAGTAATCCGAATCGTAGACCACGGACAGCCCGCCGATGGCGATCCTGATCGCTATGCCTATCGCGAGAACCGCCAGGAACGGATGGCGGCATCCGACGATGCGCGCCCATATCCCTTGACGCCCCTCAGACATGGGACGCCTCCGCGTATTTCACGTAGTACCCGCCGATGAACACGTACGCCGATGCGGGGGAACCTTCGAAATCGATCCTTTCCGACGTCCATCCCCGGGAGACGTTCCCGCGGATGTGGGAGACGATCGACGAATCGCATGTGAGGCCGGACGCCACGACCTGCCCGATGTCGTCGAGCTGATTGATGTCGAACGGTCCCGCGAACACGCATACCGTGCCGGCACCGAGAGGTACGAAGGCTATCGACGAGTACCCGTCCTCGGAATACCCGATGGCGAGCGCCCCCTCGACCCCGCTGACGTCCACACCGTTCTGGACGTTGCTGTTCTTGAGGCAGAATGCCTCCGCGAACCCGTTCTCCACGCGTTCGGTGGCTATCGTCGACCCGGCGGTGTTGACGGTCCCCTTCCCGAGGAACAGGGGTTGGTTGCCTTCGACGGCATGGAGGCCTTCGGAATCTGTGTAGAAGCGCCCGATCTCCGAACCCACCCAGTATAGCGTCCCGCCGGCGCCGATCCACTTCAGGAGGATGCAGTCCGCCGTGCCGTCGTAGACGGACGACGGGAGGGCATATGAGGACACCAGGATGGAATGGCCCGACGGATCGGAAATCGTCCTTTCGAGATATTCCAGGAGAGCATCGGCGTCGCATATCGATACCGACCCGAACGAACGGACCTTCAGGAACGTCGACACCTGCTCCGCGTAGTACTTCTGGGAGAGATAGGGAGGATCGGACGACTTGCAAGCCTCGCCGTAATACTTCGAGTAGGTGCCGTCGACGTAGACCGCGATGTCGCTCACGGGCACCCTCCCCCCGTTGTCTATGAGCACGGCGTCGTAGACGTCGCTGCCGGACGATCTCGCGCGGATGTCGACGGAACCGTCGTTCCATCCGATCTCCGCATCGTATGAATGGACCCCTTGGATGTATGTCGACAGGCCGCCGGCCAGCACCATGACGCACAGCGCCACGGCCACGACTGCGATCATATCGACCTTCCTTTCCATGGACCCACCGGCTTCCATATCGAGGGAACCCCTAGATGTACGTGACTGTCTCGAATCCCAGAACGAGACGTTGCAATCTGCGGACCTCGCGGGATGAGCGGCGTGCCGCAGGCCCCTTCCGACTGCAGCTTCAGATACGCGCTGCCGTATTTCGAGAACGAGCACTTCCTGATCCCGGCGCCTTCCATGGCCTCGACCATCCACAGAGGGATGGCCGTGGGGATCTTCAGCTCCATCAACGTCAGACCGTCGTCCAGGACCGGGAACCCCTCGTGATCGCCGGACAGCCTCCTGTCCTCGACATCCGCGCGGATGCTCTGGTCCAGGGTGAGCCTCAGGTCGCCCCCGTCCGTCGGGAAGTACGCCTCCCTCCGGTACGAGAGGAACATCGCCGGCCGGAGGTCGCCGTAGTAAGACATCATATAGTCGATCTCGTCGCGTATCTGCGAATCGAATCCGGGGTCGGTACCATGAAGCAACCATCCCTCGGCGGCATCCAGGGGCAGGGTCAGACGGCGCTTGTACACCACGCCGTCGTACTTCTTCTTGAGCTCCACGAACACCTCCGAATCCGGGCCGGGCTCCCCGTAGCTCCTGACGCGGAGCTTCTCCTTGTAGAGCGGATGTTCGTTGGAACGGCGGGCCAACATGAACGTAGGGGTGTCGAAGTAGACGTTCCTGATTTCCGTGAGGCCATAGGAGTCCAGCTGCATGTGTCCGGACATGGCGTCCGTGACCGCGGACAGCTGGTCCGGATCCAGGATGTACTTCATCTCCACCCTTCTAAAAACAGCCTTGTAGCTCGCCACGGCACCGACGATGGCGTTGCCGATATTATGCTTGCTGGAACTGTCCGATATCCAGAGCGGATGCGCGGTTCTCTGAGTAAGTAATTTATTCCTGTAACCTAAGAAGTTCCAAATGACCTGGTCGATCGCTGCGATAATCATCGGTCTCATCCTGACCGTCCCGGGAGCGAAGCTCTTCGGCAGGGGCATGGTCTCCGCGGCCCGCGGACGCGGTACGACGGCGTGCGTCGTCGTCATCGCAGCCTCGGCCCTCGCGATATCCTCCCTCGGGATGATGCTGGACCTCGTGGCGATCGACCATCCGCGGTACATCCTCATGGAGACCTTCGGCACGCACGCGACCCTCCTGGTCCTGGCCGCGTTCATGGTGGCCCTTGCGTACAGGTACGCGGCCCGCCAGCGTCTCGGCATCGGCGTGATGGCGTTCTTCGCGATCTTCATGGTGTTCTTCCCGTACTCGGGATACGTCGGATTCGAGACGTCGGTCGTCCTGATGCTCCTGATGGTGGTGGTCGCGATGCTGTCCCTCAGCGGGGATACCGACCTGCCGCGGATAGACGGCGAGCGGGACGGGGACATCCGCAAGCGGATCGCGGAGATGTCGTGCGGATGCATCGTATTGCTCGCATCCCTCGCCATGACGACGTACGGCGCCATGGACCTCCTAGAGGACGTCCTCCCGATCCAGCACTACCTGATGGCCGTCATCGCCGCGCTGATCTCCGTGACGTCCCTGGCCGTCCCCGTGGCTCTGACGATGGACGGGGAACCGGGGATCGCCGTCCACATGACCGCCGCGATGATGATCTTCGACTGCCTGTTCGTACTGCTCTCGGCGGAGTTCCTGCCGTTAGTGGAATACCTCCGATGGATGCGATCGAATGCTAGGAATCTTCGACAACATATTCAACAGCCCGATCATAGAACCGTTCACCCTGGCGCAGTTCCTGCTGTGCATCCTGTGCGGACTTCTCATCGGGGCACTCATCGGCGCGTTCTATGCCTACCACAACGAGCACACCGAGAGCTTCGTCTCCACAATCGTCGTGATACCCGCAGTGGTCGCCACCATCATACTGGCGGTCAACGGGAGCATCGGCACCGGGATCGCGGTGGCGGGCGCGTTCGCGCTCATCCGCTTCAGGTCCGCACCGGGGAAGGCGAAGGAGATCGGGGCCATCTTCCTGGCGATGGCGTCCGGACTCCTAATCGGAGTGGGGTATCTGGGGTATGCCGTCCTCTTCACCATCGTTGTCGGGATATTCTTCTCGATCTACGGCAAGTTCACCAGCGACGCGGATGCCGAGAAGCCCGTGAAGAAGGTCCTCAACGTGACCGTGCCCGAAGGACTCGACTACTGCGGCATCCTGGACGACATCCTGGACAGATACGCGTCGTACCACCACATGAAGAAGGTCAAGACCACCAACATGGGCAGCATGTTCAGGCTCACGTACGACGTGACCCTCATCGACGAGTCGCAGTCGAAGAAGATGATCGACGAGATAAGATGCCGCAACGGGAACCTGGAGGTATCCCTCGCGGACGCCGAAACGGACGAGAGCGGACTCTGATATCCATGAAGCACGGCTGGTTCGTCCTGATCGCGGTCATCTGCGCATCCATCGGCGCCGTCGTATGGCTGGACGAGTATCTCGAACCGGACGAGGACTTCACGCTCCCGATCATCGAGATCTACACCGACGGCGGACAGCAGGTCGAGACCAAGAGCGACTACATCGGATGCACGATCACGATCTCCAACTCCGATACGGGGGACAAGGTCCTCGGGGAGAGCGGCAAGATCAGGGGCAGGGGGAACTCCACGTGGGACCAACCCTCGTGGTGGTACATGCCCAAGAAGCCTTACAAGATCAAGTTCGACAACGAGATCGACCTGTTCGGCAACGGGAAGTACGCGGAATGGGCGCTGATCGCCAACTACACGGACCCTAGCCTGAGCAGGGACTACTTCGCCTACACCATAGGGTCGGCCATCGGCCTGGAGGACACCACCTCGGTCCAATGCGCCAATCTGTACCTGAACGGGGTGTACCAGGGCGAATACCTGGTGTGCGAGCAGATCCAGATCACGGAAGGCAGGGTGGACATAGTCGACGAATCCAACGACGGGGACTACGGGTTCCTGATAGAATTGGACCGGTGGATCCTCAACGATGAGGATGCCGTCGAAGGGATCGACTACTTCTCGGTCGACGGTGCGACCTACGCGTTCAAGGACACGGACGACGAGGACGGGAGACCGAGCGCCGAACGTGTGGAATCCGCGAAGCGGTACATCGAGAGCGTCGAAGAGGCGTTCTCCTCCGGGGATTACGGCAAGGTGTGCGGACTGGTCGACGTCGAGTCGTTCGCCCTGACGTACATCGTCAACGAACTCTTCCACGACAAGGACGAGGGGGTCAGCAGCTTCTACATGTACAGGACGGCCGGAGGGAAGCTGGTCAGCGGCCCCATATGGGACTACGACAACAGCTCCGGGAACTCCAACGACGCTCTGTGCAAGCGCACGGACAGGCTATGGGCCGCGGAGCAGAACAGATGGTACGGGAGCCTCCTGCAATTCGATGGGTTCAGGAGTCTCGTCTCGGAGCGCTTGTCGGAGAACGAGGACGTCATCAGGTCCGCGATAGACGCTGACTACGACTACCTGATGGCCCACCGTCACGACTTCAGGCAGAACTTCGAGAGATGGCCGACCCTGGGATCGCACACCGGATCCAATCCGCTGGAGTTCCTGGTCATGGACTCCTGGGACGACCATGTCCTGTATCTGAAGAACTGGCTGACGGCCAGCCTGGACCACATGGTGTCCGTGTACTGCGCCTGATTCAAAGGAGACCGCGACCGATACTCGCGATCGGCCGCGGTGAGAAGAGAAGAAGGGGGATACCCCCCCGTTAATTCACTGCACGACGGAGCTGCAGTCCGGGATGAACCCGTCCTTCATCATCTGGGCGGTGAGGGCCCTGGATCTGGAGATCATGGCCTCGGCCCTGTCGTGGAGCTCCTGCCTGCTCAGCTTGAGCCTGGCGACGCCCTGCTCCTGAGCCTTCATGGCGACGGCGACGGCCTCCCTCGGGAAGACCTCGGCCTCGGCCATGGTCGGGATGATGTAGTCCTCGGAGATTCCCTTCTCCTCGGCGCAGGCCGCGAGCTCGCGGGCGGCTGCGATGCACATCTCGTCGGTGATGGTCTTGGCCCTCACGTCGAGCACTCCCCTGAAGATGGCGGGGAATCCCATGGAGTTGTTGACCTGGTTGGGGAAGTCGGACCTGCCGGTGGCGAAGACCTTGCATCCCATCTCCTTGGCCTCCCAGGGCCAGATCTCCGGTATGGGGTTGGCGGTGGCGAAGATGACCGGGTCGTCCGCCATGGACTTGACGTACTCCTTGGGGATGGTGCCGGGTCCGGGCTTGGATGCCGCGATGACGATGTCGGCGCCCTCCATGGCCTCCTTCATGCCTCCGGTCTTGCCCGCTCCGTTGGTCTTCTCGCAGATCTCCCACTTCTGGCGGAATCCCGCCTTGACATCCTCCCTCTCGAGGTTCAGGATGCCCTTGGAGTCGCACATGCACATGTTCTTGGGGCTGAACCCGGTGGCGAGCAGGAGCCTGGCGATGGCGATGGATGCCGCTCCGGCTCCGATGACGGTGATCTGGGCGTCCTCGAGCTTCTTGCCGACGAGCTTCATGGCGTTGATGGCTCCGGCGACCTCGACGGTGGCGGTACCCTGCTGGTCGTCGTGCCAGACGGGGATCTTGCAGTCCTTCCTGAGTTCGTCCAGGATATCGAAGCACTTGGGGTTCGAGATGTCCTCCAGGTTGATCCCTCCGAAGGACGGGGCCAGGAGCCTCACGGTCTCGATGATCTTGTCGGGGTCCTTGGTGTCCAGGCAGATCGGGACGCAGTCCACGCCTCCGAGGTACTTGAACAGCATGGCCTTCCCCTCCATGACGGGCATGGCGGCCTCGGGTCCGATGTCCCCGAGTCCCAGTACGCGGGTACCGTCGGATACGACGGCCACGGTGTTCCACTTGCAGGTGTGCTCGTAGACCATGTCGGGGTTCTTGGCGATGTCCTTGCAGGGCTCGGCGACTCCGGGGGAGTACCAAATGGCGAAGTCGTCGAAGGACCTGACGCAGGCCTTCGGAGCGGTCTCGATCTTCCCCTTGTAGAACTTGTGCAGGACCATGGCGTCCTGGCCGGGCTTCTTGGCCCTCTCCAGGCGCTCCTCAACGCTGATGTTCTCGTCGTATGCCATCTTGATTCCTCTTGATTCAACGAAATCTACGAATTTCGTAGTTTCGCTTCGAATTCTAAAGTGTGGCATTGGAGTTCGTGTATATAACGATTGACGCGGGCCTAAAATTCGAACCAGCCAGCTTGTTCGATGCCTCGTTTACGATGCGGGGACCTCGAGGATCTTCGCCCAAACTGCATTTACCCTATCGACGAACATGAACACATACGAGAAACCATCCCCGCAATCTAGGGCGATTGCTCCGCTTGCAGATGCCGTCGCATGATCGACGAGAATCGTATCGTAGGACAGTCTGGATACTATCGTTTGAGCCACCGACGCCATGGCGGATGTCGGGACCGCTTCGTACTTCAGGTTCCCGCCGAACACGCCGATCATGCCATCACCTCCAATGTATCTGACCAGAGTGACGGCCGAATACGTGCCATCGTTGTAATCCAGTGCCAAGTATGGACTGTCTAACCTGGAGCAGTCCACGCCGTTGGTGGTCTCCCCGTAGTAGATTCCCATTTTATCGGTCAGACTGCCGTCGATCAGATTCTTGGTGAATGTCTGCTCCTTCGTAGGGTTTATGACATCGCTGTTCCCGAAGAACAGCCCGTCCGGATCCTCGACATCCACGAGTGCGCCGTTCCTCTCCGCATAGGTTGCTCCCAGCTTCCCATGGAGCCAATACATGACCCCGCCATCCGCGAGCCACGAGAGAATCGGACTCGAAAAGGTTCCATCGTAGATCCTCTCCGGCATCGTACCGGTCATGAACAGGACCGCCGTGGACGTGTCCCTGCAGCATATCAGATCCTCTAGTTCGGATGCATCGACCATCGAGAGGGAGCAGTTATCGTTGGAGAAACACAGCTGCAAACGCTTGATCGCATCGAGGATGGCAACTGAATCACCAGCGATCGGATACGATTCGTCGTAATAGACGACATAAGAGCCCACATCGCGCATGCTGTCGGACCGGAGAGAGTTGATCGTGTACTCCAGGGAGTAATTGGTGTCGACCGTGACAGTCACCGATTGCCCGTCCCTCTGTACTGTCATATCGCAATGATACGGGCTGACAACGTAGATCATCGACTGCCCGATCATTATCACGACCACGAACACCGCGATGAGTGCGATCGCATTGCGCGTCCTAGAATCAATTCCCATCCGCAATCACCCTCCTTTCGCGACGATCCCTGATGAACGGAATGACGTGATAGTCGAGCAGGATCATCATGATCACGAATCCGGCCGAGGACATCAGCAATTGGAAGATGTAGTAGACGGCCCCGTTGCCCATGTCCGTGACTATCCCCGTGATATCCATCCAACCGGTGAATGCGGCGATAGGAAACAGCAGCGCTTCCCAATAATATGTGATTCCGTGGATGAGGAATATGATCATGAGAATCCACGGTACGAATGCGATCCGCCCGTTCAATACATACAGCAGGACCACAGGGAGCATCAGCACCATCCCGTATTGAGGCGTGTAGGCCACAAACGGGAAACAGAACATGACCGTGGACACAACCGCGGTCAGAATCAGGAACGTCTTGTCGCGGTCATTCCTGGACATATACATGGAGATGCACGATAGCGCCAATATCACGACTATCGCAGGAACGAAGAAGAAAATGTTGTTGAAAGAAATCGAGGTTATACTGAATCCGCCTGTGGCATACGTGTCGCTACGGCTGGTGAGGAACCACAAACTGTCCATGAATTCCCCGGACATCATCGGCATGATGTATACGGCCAGGAAAGCCGCCAATCCTCCGACGACCGCCTCCGCCAGATTCTTCATTCTGGTTCCAACGGCCAAGTCGCGTTCCGAGATGATGTATGCTATCATCAAAGGTACCAGGAGGGATGAGAACACCTTCGTCAGCACCGACAGCATGATGAACACCCCTGCCAGCAGCATGTTCTTGCGTCTGAAGAAGATCAAGGACTCGACCATGAAATAGATCATGATGCTGTCGAACATGCAGAGGATGGAACTGGATGCAACCACCAAGGGGCAAAGGAACCACAACATGAAAGCGGTCTCCGATTTGCGCCGATCTCCCGTGATATCCATCACGAGCCTGTAAAAAGCGAAAGCGGTCAACACGTCGAAGATGATTGAAGGGATCTTCAGGAGCATGTTGAACTCAAAATTCGTGATGAATCCGTATCCGAAAGTGAGTTCCATATCTGGATATATGATCGTGAACATCTCACCGAACGAGGTCATGCCTAGAAGGTTGGCCACGTAGGCGATGACAGACAGGATGTACCCCCAAATTGGGGTGTATTTGTACAGCTCTGCATCATAGAGCGAATTGCCGGCGTAGATCTCCTGAATGACTGCCGTCCATCCGGCGCTCACATCGAACGGCGAGGTCGTGAACGGTGCGAGTAGAAGACGGACCGCCAATCCTATCAGAAGGGCCAAGGCGATCGATTTACCGATGTGGCAACCGTTCCAATCGATACCTTCGCTCAACGACCGCATCCCCTCGCCCCTCTGAACAGCATCTCGCCCATGCCACCATCTCTCAAATGTCTTCCCCCGAAGGCGACGACGGTACGACAATACCGCTCCTGCTCCCATCCGTCTTCGTGGTCTCCCTCCAGCACATGCGGACAATGATCAGAGTCAGCAGGACATGGAAGATGTTTTTCAACGCCGTGAGACACACCGCGAGAGGGTCCAATTCCACCAATCCAAACTGCATATATCCAACATAACTGAGGACACTGAACAGTCCGAAGAGAATCATCACGACTAATACGGCCATCCTGTCGGCCTTCTCGAAACAAGACATCTGCGTCAGTGGCAGGAGCAACATGATCCATATCAGATACTGCGCCGAATAGACCTTGCTGAACGCGATGAACAGCATCAATGTGGATACGCATACCAGACATGTCACAATTTTGGCCCTTTCCCCATCTATGCCCGCTCTCGCGATTCTGACGAACATCATGAGGAGGAACACGATCAGAACGGCCCACATGATCATGTTCATGTACGGCGCCAAGACGTCTGATCCCATCCCGGTGATGTTATCCGAACCGTACCCGAATACCACCGACAGGTCCCCTGGGAAGATCATGTTGTAGACCATGAAGAAGCTGCTCGCGACGGACTCCACCTGGATCCCCCTGTCAGAATGATAGGTCAGGTACGCGAAAGCCGTGTCCGGATCCGTCAGAAGGAAAGGCGACTCGACGAGCAGACCGACGACCGCGATGCAGATGAACGCGATGCCGAAATTCCTCCAATCCCTCCTCAGTATGAACGGGATCAGCATGGGGATCAGGAACAGCGCCGGATACAGCTTGGTCAGGGCCGCCAGGGACATTATGACGAACGCAGGCGCGTACTTCCGGTCCATGTAGAACCAGAGGGCGATTATCGCCATGACCGTCGGATAAACATCATTCCTGGCTATGACGAAGTAGCTTCCGAAGATAATGGTGCACAGAAGGATCAGGTGGGTCTGCCACCTGCACCCGATGCGCTCATCGGCCATCTTCAGGAGGAAGTACGAGCCGATGACGATGAACACGTATGTCAGGATGGCGCAGCCGTAATGGAACGAGTTCAGGTCCCATGTGAGGATGCGCGGAATGAGCATGAACACGAGCGAGAGCGGCGGATACTCGAATCTGGACTCGCTGTAGGGCATCTTCCCGTCGAGGACGTCCCCCGCATTGACATAGTAATGATCTAGATCGCCCCACATCCCGCAGAGCTCGGTGAAGATGAGCACTACAGCGGATGCTACGATCATCAGCGCCATGAAAACGCGCCTGTCCTCCAGCGCCGATACGATGCGCTCCGATGGTATGCTTCCGTCCGACATGCGAACGGACACCGATTCCTGTACCTGTTTTTAGCGTTCTGCAAGGATGTTCCATCCAACCATCATTTCGGAACACAGCCACCGAGCATCATGCGGCCCCGACCGCCCTCTTATACGTCCACTGCATCCCCGTTCCCATGAGCAGGGAGATATCGATCCTGGTGGTCGACGGATACATCGACGACCCGGCTGCGCTCGGCGTTCCGCCGTACATCTCGCCCATGGTGCGCTCCATAGCCGGAGCGGCATTGGACGCGGGAGCCGACAGGGTCGACTATCTCACCATCGACATGATCAGGCGCGGGACACGCATCCCCGAGGACAGCGTCAGCGTGGTCCTCTCGGGGAACACCGTGCCCGGGAAGTACCTCAGGAGCATGCCCATGTCCGGCAGGGAGCTGTCCGAACTCCTCCCCAGGCTGAAGGGCTGGAAGCTCATCGGCGGTTCCGCCGCATCCTCGGACATCGCGTCCGGATTCGATTTCATCATACAGCGCGACATCGCCGCTTCTCTCTACGACGGGATGACCGGAAAGGAGGTGGGGGAGAGATTGCGCACCCTCGACGAGTGGAACAGGTGGATGCTCCTGGGCGCGGACATCGTCACTTCGCATCCCGACTTCCCCGAACCGCTGATAGCCGAGGTCGAGTCGTACCGCGGATGCCACAGGTTCTCCAGCGGAGGGTGCTCGTACTGCATCGAACCGTCCAAAGGCAGACCGCTGATGCGCTCGCCCGACGACATCATCGCCGAAGCATCCAAGCTAAGAGATCTGGGAGTCAGGAACCTCAGGGTCGGGGGGCAGACCTGCATCGTGTCATACGGATCCGATCCGGATTCCCCCGTGCCGACGCCTGTCCCGGAGACCGTGGACGACCTCTTCGAGGGTTTGCAATCCCTGGGATTCGACGTGCTCCACGTTGACAACGCCAACGCGGCCGTGATCGCATCCCATCCGGAGGAATCCGAGCAGGTGCTGGAGACGCTCGCATCCAGGTGCACCGACGGGAACGTCCTCGCATTGGGGATGGAGTCCGCGGACCCGCGCGTGGTCGCCGAGAACAACCTGAACAGCACCGCCGACCAGGTGATGGACGCGGTGCGCATGATCAACAGGGTCGGAGGCTCCAGAGGACCCAACGGCATGCCGAGGCTGCTCCCCGGGATCAACATCATATGCGGATTGGACGGGGAGACTTCCGGCACCTACGCCATGGACATGGACATCCTCGCCAGGATCAGGGACGAGGGACTGATGGTCCGCAGGATCAACATCCGCCAGGTGCTCCCGGTGAGGAGGGAGTTCTCCGTCAAGGTGGACCAGCGCAGGTTCAAGAGGTTCAAGGAGCAGGTCCGCGAGGACATCGACAGGGTGATGCTCGAGAGGGTCGCTCCCTACGGCACCGTCCTGAGGAACGTCTACATGGAGCTGCAGGACGGGAACACCACGTTCGGGAGGCAGATCGGATCGTATCCGCTGCTCGTGGGGATACCGTACAAGGTCGATGTGGAGGAGTTCCGCGACGTGTACATCACCGATTGGGGGTACAGGTCTATCACGGGCGTGACCTATCCGTTCGACATCAACACCATGCCCATGTCCGCCATGGCCGCCCTGCCCGGGATCGGGAAGAAGCGCGCCCAGAAACTGGCCGCCGAGAGGCCTTTCAGCGGTTTCGACGACCTGCTGAGGGTGCTCGAGGATCCGCACGTGGTCGACAGGCTGAGGGACATCGTCGTCTTCTGAGATGCGTTTTGGTTGATACTTGGGCTGAACAGTATCATCGTTCAAGTTCGAGCATGGCTAAGACGTTCGATAGTGGTTTTATCCCAATCGACGATTTTTAGACTTATCCATACATTTTACAATATGTCAGCCCTTAAAAAACCAATTACTGTCAAATGAACGTATGTAGTATAATAGTTAATTAGATATAGAACAATTACGTACAACCGATTGCCAGAAAGGCAGTCCGGTACCGGACGAGCACTCTGGTACCGAAGCTGCCACGGCAGGAGGTGAGTACCGTATCGGTGATCATCACCAAGAGGCCCGGATGGCTTCGTGTGATGATCGTCACCGACGAGGTGACGATCATCATCGACCTTCCGTAAGGAAGGCCGGGTCTGATCCGCCTTAAGGATCCGGCCCATTCGGGCCGTTACTCCTGCTATGGTGGTACATGGAATGCAAACTATATCAAATATTGCATTACAAGAATGTCATGCTGAATCCGTCGAACGGCCCGCCGACGACCCTCTCGCATATGACCCGACGGCGCACCATTATCTATCCGTCCATGTCTAGTCACCCGCATGAACTCCGAGCGCATCGCCAAATTCCCATTCCTGGCGGAGGCACACAGGTTCGTGGAGGAGAGCGGAGCGGATATCTCCGAGCTGATCACGTCCCCCTCGTACGAGCCGGCCCGCACCAGGGGCGTGGGGAGGGTCATGGATGCGCTCAGCCATTCCGAGGTCGTCTACGTCCCGATGGTCCGTGCCAGCGAATACGACCGCCTGATGGAGGTGCTGTCGTACCCGTACGCGAGGATGATCGTCTCCGCCATCGGCGACAGGTTCCTGACGAAGCGCTACGCCCTGGCCGAAGCGGTGAGGATGAACAAGATCCTGGCCGGGGAGGACAGGGACACGGTCATCGAGGTGTCGGAGCAGCTCGACGTCCCCTCGTCGGCGGACGCCGACGGAATCCTGAGGATGCGCTTCACCGACTACCTCCGTCTGGCGAACCGCCTCAAGAGCGTGGATTGGAAGCTGATCAACAGCGACATCCATTCCGGGATGGTCTACCTCCCGCAGGACAAGTTCAGCCGTCTGATGCAGAACGCCCTCCAGGACAGGATAGAATCCGAACTTCCGCTGATCACCCCGGACGAGTTCAAGTCGTACATGACCGGCGACGTCACATCCGTATCCATGGCGCTGGAGGAGGCCAAGGCGAAGTACAGCCCCACCGGAGGGGAGGGGATGAAGAACGAGTTCCTCCCGCCCTGCATCACCCGCATCATGGAGATGTCCAGACAGGGCATGAACCTCCCCCACAGCGCCAGGTTCGCGCTGGTGACGTTCCTGAGCGCCCTCGGACTGGGGTACGACGACATCATCCGCGTGTTCGCGGAATCCCCGGACTTCGACGAATCGAAGTCGGAGTATCAGATCAAGCACATCACGGGCGAGAACAGGGGAGGGGACGCGTACACTCCTCCGGAATGCAAGACCATGAAGACCAACGGCCTCTGCTACAACCCGGACACCCTCTGCCAGCAGGAGTGGATGAACCACCCGCTCTCGTACTACAGGGTCAAGTCCGGCGATTCCAAGAAGAAGGGCGAGCCTCCGGCGAAGGCCAGAGGGCAGTGATCATTCCTTCTTCCCGGCTTCCATCTTCCCGAGGTTGCGCCAGGTTATTATGGCCCTCTGGATGGCGGTGAGGTTGCCGACCACGGCGAACCAGAGCATCATGATCTCCATCCACGTGATCGAGAACCCGGCGATGTCCAGGGTGCCGTATCCGAGCTGGATCATTATGTACTGTATGAACGGGAACAGCGTGGACAGGACGACCCTGTCCGCCCTCCCGAGGAGTCCGGCGTAGAGTCTGGGCGCCCCGATGGCCTGGGCCTGCGTGCCCATGTAGGATGTCAGCAGCACTCCGATCAGAGCGAGCATCCCGAGGTACGGGTCGCACCATGCGGCGCAGAACGCCACACCGCCGATCATGAACACATCGGCGTACCTGTCGAACACGTGGTCCAGGTAATCGCCCTTGGGTCCGGCCTTGCCGGAGAGCTTGGCGACCTTCCCGTCCAGCGCATCGAAGTATCCGGACACGATGACCATGAACGCCCCGAGGACGAGCATCCACTCGTTGCCCTCTGTCCCGCTGAGCCAGAACACGACCCCGCATGCCAGCGCCAGGATCAGCCCCGCCCACGAGATCATGTTGGGGTTGACGTTTATGAGCTTCCTCGCCACGGGCGTCAGCGCGAAATCCACGCTCGCCCTCTTGCTGTCTAGAACCATCTGTCCATCTCCGACGACCAATCGGTGCCGCCCGGAGGGTAATCCCTGGCGACCCCACTTATGATTTTCTCCGCGATGTCCGCCGCCTCCCCCACCGGGATCGACGTGCAGTCGATCTCCCCTATGGGGATGTCGGTCTCGGACGCCTCGCATAGTATCTCGTCCAGGATCTCGGCCTGGACGTTCTCCCTCACCTTCTCCTCGGAATACCCGCGGGCGCGGAGGCGTCTCGCCAGGACATCCGGCGCGCAGCGCAGGAGGATGATCCCCCGGGAGTCCATGAAATGGGACAGGTGGCTGTCCAATACCACGGGCCCGTCGGCGTCCCTGAGGGAACCGAGGGAATCGTTCAGCGCGTCGAGGTCCACCTCGTAGGTGTCCCGCTCGGCATCGTACTCGCCCAGCAGCCCGTGCTCCTTGATGAACGCCTTCCCGTCCACCACCTCGTATCCGCGGGCGCGGAGTTCCGACGAGAGAGTGGATTTCCCCGTTCCGGGGGTGCCCGTCAGCGCGAAGAGCACCATGATCGGTGCATCTCCCCGAACCAGGGCTCCGCCCTCCCGATCGCCATGTCCCATGTGGGGGTGTTGGTCAGCGCCCCGGTCTTCTCCAGGACGAACGATGCGACCGACGATGCAACGACCAGCGCTTCAGGTATCCCGTATCCGCGGTACAACGCGGCGTAGAACCCGGCGCGGTACGAATCCCCGCATCCGGAGGGGTCCTCCGCATGCTCGGCCGGAACGACGGGGATGGATATCCTCTCGTCCCCTATCCTCGCACGGCTCCCCTTGGCGCCCTCGGTGCAGACCACCAGCGGGAGATCGAGATCCAATATGTCCGATACCCCGGCGTACCTCGCCAGGGATTCCGCCTCGAAGTTGTTGCAGAACAGGGCGTCCGCCAGGGGCAGGGCCTCGTTCAGCAGCTCGGCGTTCCATATGCGATGGGACTCCTGGGCCGGATCTATGGCCTTCTTCGGACCGTTGAGATCCCTCATGATGCCGATGTACCAGCAGGGGTCCCCGGTGCAGAAGTGCACATGCTGGGACTGCTTGGCCTTCCCTTCGAGCTCGATCCCGATCTTCGAGGCGAACCCCTGGGGGCCCTGGTAGAACAGGACCTTCTGCGTCAGCGAGGGATCGTTCGCCAGTATGCAGGTCGATGTCTCGTAGCCGTCGACCTCCACCATCTCCTCCAGATCCAATCCGGAGTCGGCCATGAGGTCGCGGTACTGCTGGGGGAGGTCCCTCCCGATCAACGAACAGAGCGCCGTGGGGCAGCCGAGCCTGGCGGCCGAAACGGCGATGTTCGCGCCCGTGCCCCCCAGGGCGGACGCCTTGGTGAGGATGTCCTCCGTGGTGTTGTCCCTGGGGAAACGCTCGACCGTGACGATCTGGTCGAGGGTGACGTGACCGTACACCGACAGGAACGGCGCTTTCAGGTGCCTTCCTCCCATCCGGTCATGTACGAGATCTGCTCGGCGGTGAGCGTGTCGATGCTCACGCCCATGGATCTCAGCTTGATCCTGGCGATCTCCGAGTCGATGGCCGCGGGCACCGCGTGCACTCCGCGCTCCATGTCCTCGTAGTTCCTCACCATGTGCACCAGTCCGAGGGCCTGGGTGGCGAAGCTCATGTCCATGATCTCCGCGGGGTGTCCCTGGCCGGCGGCCAGGTTCATCAGCCTGCCCTCGGCGATGAGGTACAGCTTCCTGCCGTCCCTCATCCTGTACTCGTCGATGAAGTCGCGGACCCTCTCCTTGGACTCGCTCATGGAGTCCAGGGCGGTCTTGCTGATCTCGTTGTCGAAGTGTCCGACATTGCCCATGACGCAGCCGTCCTTGACGACCGCCAAAGCCTCCTCGGACACGACGTCCTTGCATCCGGTGACCGTGATGATGATGTCGGCCAGCTTGGCCGCCTCGACCATGGGCATGACCTCGAACCCGTCCATCTTGGCCTCGATGGCCTTGATCGGGTCCACCTCGGTGACGATGACCGATGCCCCGAGCCCCTTGGCGCGCATGGCGACGCCTCTCCCGCACCATCCGTATCCCGCGACGACGAGACGCTTCCCAGCTACGATCAGGTTGGTGGCGGTCATCCACCCGTCGAAGGCGGACTGCCCGGTGCCGTAGCGGTTGTCGAACAGGAACTTCATCTTCGCGTCGTTGACATCGAGGACGGGGAACTGCAGGACGCCGTCGGCGGCCATGGCCTTGAGCCTCTGGACCCCGGTGGTGGTCTCCTCGTTGGCCGCCTTGACGTTGGAAAGGACGTCCTTCCTGGACGTGTGGACCATGGAGATCAGGTCCGCGCCGTCGTCGATGATGAAATCCGGCGCCATGTTGAGCACCGTGTTGAGATTGTTGTAGTACTCCTTCTCCGTCTCCCATTTCTTGGCGTAGACGTCGAGACCGTACTCCTCCCTGAGGGCGCACGCGACGGAATCGTCGGTGGACAGGGGGTTGCAGCTCGCGAGCCTGATCTTCGCCCCGGCGTCGGCCAGGGTGACGGCCAGCATGCCGGTCTTGGCCTCCGTGTGCAGGGCCATGCCGATCTTGAGCCCGGCGAGGGGCTGCTCGTCGATGAAGCGCTTCCTGATGTCCATCAGGACGGGCATGTGGTCCTCCACCCAGTGGAGCCTCAGGGATCCTTTCTTCGCTAGATCGTCCATTGTATCACTCCAGTCCCGCCTTCAGGGACTCGCAGATGGCATCCACGGTCCTGCGGCGGCATTCTGCACCCGAAAAGCCTTCGGACGCCTTTATTGTTGCTTCCTCGTCGCCCTTCAGCTCCTCGACGAAACGCAGCATGTTGGCGGTCGCGCGGGAGATCTCGTCGCATATGGGGACGGTCGCGGCCTTCGATGTGCGCGACAGGGGGTTAAGGTCGATCGAGATGACCTTCTTGCCCATAGCGATGAGCGCTTCGGCGCGGTCGCCGTCCTCTATCGGTACGAGGATGACATCGCTGGACCAGATCCCCTCGCGGGTGCACAGGGCGCGGTCGTGGTCCAATCCGGGGATCCTCTCGTCCGGCACCCTGCCCAGGACGACGGACGCACCCTCGGCCTCCAGACGGGAGATCACGGCCTCCATCCTCTCGGGGGTCCTGTGGAACAGGTTGACCTCGATCTTCGCGGGGATCGCTTCGGCCAACGCTATCAATCCGGCGGGATCCAGGGCGGCGGCGTTGCCGTTGATGCATATCACGGGGTTCTCCGCCCTCAGCAGCATCGCGGCGGCAGCGCGCTCGGCGTCCTCGGCGGGGCCGACGGTGCGTTCGCCCATCAGGTAGTCGAACGCCTCGCCCCTGCCCTGGGATATCAGGCCGGTGGGGGTGACGACGCCCTTCCCGACCATCTCGACCAGGAGCTCCCTGGTCATGAGCGATTTGTATCTGGGATGACTCTTAGGAATGTCCACGACCGGGAATCATGGGTCCGGCCTATTTACCATGTCGCGCGGGCGCATGGACAAACCTAAGTAGCCGACGGCTCTCACTCGGGCGATGGCAGAATTCAGGATCGTTCTCGTAGGGCCGAAATTCCCCGGAAACGTGGGTGCGGTCGCCCGCTCTATGGCCAACTTCGGACTCAGGGACCTGGTCCTTGTCAACCCGTCCTGCGAGCTCGACGACGACGCCTTCCGCAGGGCCAAGCACGGTTCCTTCATCCTCGACAGTGCGAGGATCGTCCGCAGCATGGACGAGGCGCTGGAGGACTGCTTCCTCGTGGCCGGCACCAGCGGGGTCACCACCAAGGGGGACAGCAACTACACCCGCATCCCCGTCCCGGTCAGGGAGTTCGCCGAGGGATGCAGGGGATACCAGGAGAAGATCGCGCTCGTCTTCGGCAGGGAGGACATCGGACTCCTTCAGGAGGAGCTCGAGAGGTGCGACGTGCTCGTCTGGGTCCCCACAGGCGACGAGTTCCCCATCCTGAACCTCTCCCACGCGGCCACCATCGTCATGTACGAGATGTACCAGGCCGACCACGTCCCCAGGAAGCCCATACCGGCCAACAGGGAGCAGAAGGAGCGTCTCTTCAGCACCTTCGACGACCTCATGGAGGAGGTTGCATACCCGGAGAACCGCAGGCACGGCACCAGGGTCATGTTCAGGCGCATGATGGGCCGTTCGATCCCGTCCGAGTACGAGTTCCGCACGATCATGGGCGTCCTCGGCGACGCCGTGAGGATCATCAGGAACGGGAAGCCCTGGGAGAAGAATCGAGGACGACCGGCAGGAACAGCAGCATCTTGTTGTCCTCCAGGTCGTCCCTCGGGACGATGTCCGGCATTATCCCGGTCTTGGAGACGATGCTCTGGAACACCTGCTCCTTATCGGCCCCGTCCAATCCGGATCCGACTGACACGATCAGCTTCCCGCATCCCGGATCCGTCGGGAAAAGCGCGGCGCTCATCGCCTCGGCGACGGCCTCCCCCGGATTCCACGCGTTGACGTAGGAGAACGTGTAGCTCTTGGCGTAGAACGTGCTGAAGAACGGCCCCTCCAGCATGGATGCGACCGTGCTCATCGCGAAGGTCATCCAGTACTCGTAGGTCTTGAAGAACGATTCGGCCCTGAGATCGTTGACATGGTCGTACTGCCCGTACACCAACTGGTTGTCCACGATGAAAAGGCGGTCCACCAGATCGATGTTCTCGCGGACCGTCCTCTCGGCGAGTCCGCGACGGTTTTCCTCGAAGCGCATGGGCATCCCGACCACTGCCACGACCTTGCATCCGGCGCTCCTGGCGCGTGCGACGACCTCGGAGAAGACGGCCGAGCCAAGATCGCCACCGAGGACGGAGAACAGCAGCGCCACGCGGATGCCGTCCAATTTGGAACCCACGGCATCCAGCTCCGGCCTGATGTCGTCGAGGGCCTTCGCCTCCAGGACGATCTGCTCGACGGAATCGTCGAACGGATGTCCCTTGAGGATGACCTTCGCGGCGCTCCCGCATACGAACAGGACGACATCGTCCAAGTCTCTCACCGGTGCCGGCCCTCTCCCTGACGTAACGGCTAGCGGCCGCCCGGACCATATCGTCCAGCGACCTGCCGTCCGGCGTCAGCTCCCTGATGTCGGCGACCTCGCGAACCTCGTAGACGGGCTCCACGCCCTCCGAGACGCGGTCGTCCGCGTATGATTCCAGAACCGAGCGCACTGCATCGGATATCGAGGGGAACTCGCCGTCGGACACCAGCGCGCGGTAGACGGCCAACGTGTCGGGGGAGAGTCTCAGGACGATCTTCTCATCGGACATGTGGGCACCGCTTCAAAATGAAAGAATGAGGGTAAAGGGTTTGGGGTGGGTTCCGAAAAACGAAACCCGATCATCCGAACAGTGCGGAAAGACCGGCGGCGGCCTCTTCCTCGCTGACGGCCTCTTCCTCGGGCTCCGCCTCTTTGGCGGGGGCCTCGGCAGCGGCGGCGGCAGCGGCGGGGGCGGCACCGGCGGCGGGCGCGGCGCAGACAGCTGCGCTGGCAATGGCCTCCTTGATGTCGACTCCGTCCAGAGACGCGACGAGCGCCTTGATCTTAGCGGCGTCAGCCTCGACTCCGGCGGCAGTCAGGATGGCCTTGATGGCATCCTCGGTGATGTCCTTGCCGGCAGAGTAGAGCACCATAGCGCTGTAGATATACTCCATCTCAAATCAACTCCTTATTTAACCGAATAGTGCACTGAGACCAGCGGCGGCTTCTTCCTCGCTGACCTCTTCCTGTTCTTCCTCGACCTTCTCCTCAACGGGTGCGGCGGCCGCTACGGGCGCCGAAGGCGCTGCAGCCGCGACGGAGCTGAGCCTCGCCGCGATCTCGTCGCTTGTGTATCCCGTAGCGGAAGCGAGCGCCAGCATCTGGGCGTCGGCCTTCGCGAGGAGCCTGTCGATGTTCTCCTTGGTCGGTATCGCGGCCTCAAGCGAGAGCCCCATGGACTCCCTGAACGCCTTCTGTATGAGCGGGACGATCGTCTCCTTCGTGGGGAACGCGATCGAAACACCCAGAGCGAGGGCGTTGTGAGCGGCCGTAGCGAACATGGTGGTATAGTAGTCGTCGGGGATGTCGAGGACATCCTTTCCGTAGATGACCCCGTCCTCGTAAGCGGACCTGAGCTCCATACCCACAACCATGGGCAGGATCTCCAGCTTGGGGAGCATCGCGGCCACGGGTCCGGGGATGGGCTCGCCCTCCTTGACCAGCGTGGTGTCCTTCTTGACTACTATCTTTCCCGCATCGATTGCTGCGGGAAGGCCTATCTTCTGAAGTTCCCCGATTATGGGGCCGGGTCCGAAAGGCGTGGGTCCCTTAGGGACGACGATGTCGTAGGGCGCGAGCTGACCCTCCTTGGCGGGGGCCGGCGTCATCGTCGCTTCGAGCTTCTTGAAAAGCTTGAAGGGGTCGATGTCCGTCGTAACGATCGCGCACTGTCCGTGCACCGCATCCTTGAGTCCCAGGATCTCGGGCTTCTCCTTCGCCGCCTCCTCGATGGCCAAGAGCATGAGCTTGTTCTTGGTCATCTTGAGTTTGGCGTGGGCCCTGAGTCCCGCCCTCATGGACTGGATCTGCTGGCCGGGGATCCCGTGCATGTCGACAACTGCGACGACGGGATACTCGCGCATATCCTGTACCAGCTCCTCGACGAGGTCCTTCTTCCAAGTTGCGACGTGTGCCATCTTCATGCCTCCTTACAGCACCCTCTCCGAGGGGCCCATGGTGGTCTTGACGTAGGCGGAAGCAATGTTGTGCTTTCCCTTCTCCAGGTGGGACTCGACACGCTTCAGGATGAGATCGACGTTCTCGGCGATCTCCTCCGCGGACATGTCGGCGGATCCAACGGGGGCATGGAAAGTCTTCCTGTCCTTCGTCCTGATGGTCACAGACTTGCGGAGACCCTCGATCATCGGGGCCGGATCTGCTCCGGGAGCGATGGGCTTGGGCATCTTTCCGCGAGGACCGAGAACGGTACCGAGCCTCTTACCGACGACGGCCATCAAAGGCGCCTCGGCGATGAAGTAGTCGGTGCTGTTCGCGATCTTCTTAGCCTGTTTCTTGTCGTCCGCGATCGCTCCGAGTTCCTCGGGGGTGATCACGGCATCGGCCACGTCCTTGGCTTTCAAGGCTAGTTCGCCACCACCAATCACGCAGATCCTGACCGACTTGCCGCGGCCGTTCGGGAGGATGATATCCTCCTGGATACGGTTCTTCGGGACCGTCAGGTCAACATCCTTGAGATTGATGGCCAACTCAACCGTCTCGGTGAAATTGCGCTTCTTCGCACTCTCCAGTGCCTTCTGCACAGCCATCACGGTTGGTTTTTCTGCCAATACAATTCCTCCTCGTAGTACGTACGAGTCCCGAGGGACTCTCCTACAAGTAAGTGGGGCTATATGGGGGGACTATTTAAAGGTAACACGTCGGCTCCGAATGGACGCGGAATACACCATCAAGGGTCCGCAATCTCCACCTGATGCTCCGGCAGCCATTCTATCGCATCTCCCAGCTTCTCGACGTCCTCCTCGTCTACGTGGATGAAATCCAGGATGCGCCCGAACCTGTCGAGGAACATGCCCTCGCAGTACCTGGGGAACACGTCATGGGGCACGATCCCCACGTTGACGTCACCTCTGAACCTCTTGAGCATGTCCTCCCCGTCCATGAGATACACCGGATAACCGGCATCGTGAATCGCGACGTAGAACTTCGCAGACTCCACGCTGCGGCCCCAGGACCTCCCGCTCACGCACAGATAGAATCCGGATCCGTCCCTGTCGTTGCACGCGAAGAGGTCGATGCGGGTCGAACTGCCGCCACGGCTGACCTCCCACGGATGGCCTCCCGTACGTTCCCTATGGAAGTACCACTCCTCCCATGCGGCCGGGTCGTCGGGATCGATCCCGGACCCCCCGTCGCCGTATAGGCTGCCGGCGAGCCCCTCATCGCGACCGTCCGCGAACTTCAGATACTGATCCTTCGGACTCAACTCCCCGTTCTCGCCCAATTCTTTGCTTGACGCGAATCCGGGAGTCTTGACATCATATCCGCATGCCTTGTATCCTATGGAACAGGCGCGGAAGAAATCATTCGCCGTGAAACGCTCGATGCGCCCGATCCGTTCCGGACAGTTCTCCCCGCCGTCTACCAGCTCCTGTAGCCTGGAGTATATTGCCTCGGGGAATTCCTCGAACAGATTCTCCCTGTACCCGGGTATAACCGACCACAGATCGCAGAGCCTTATCACGCCCGTCCTGTGAAAATACGGCAGTTCCGCCTCGACATAGGCGTTGTAGGTGCCGTCGCGCACCATTCCCAGCGATCTCTCCAAAGGTTCCGAAAGGAACGAGAGCACCTCCAGCGACGCCTGCTCCGTCCAGGATCTCCCGCAGCGGGCTCCGCATCTGCCCGCGAGTTCCGCCGCGACCACCATGTGCCCGTCGACCCTGACGCCTTTGTACATCGGATTCCCGTCCCTGTCGCGTACATCATAGATGACGACCTCGTACCACATCGGGTCCGTCGGGTAGTCGTATCTCCACGTCTCCTCGAGGTCCTTGCATGTGTCCGCATCGCCGCTCTCCTTCGCCTCCTGGTAATCGTCGAAATCCGTGATGCTCCCACGGGGAACGAAGATCCAGATCGATCTGACCTCTTTGTTCTCCTTGTACGGCTTGATGACCGACATAGTCCTGAACAGCTCGTCCGTGGCCGCGGACAACTCGTCGGAGATCACACTACCTTCCACCAGACCGCATTCGAAGTTGTGGAGACGGCCTCCAATCTGAGCTGCGATCGTTCTGTGTTCATCCATGGTTGTTTCCTCTGCGACATTGCGGCAGCTACCGCATGCATCTATGCCACTATAGTCTTTCAGGATATAGATAAGCTATTCGGCATTATTCAGAATAATTCTATTCATTTATCTGAACATAATAATAAATAGTGTTTTAATGTCGATACGCATCGCATAATCGTGATAGTCGACACTGAAACGCTTCTGAACAGCATCTCGTCCAAGTACCCGGATCCGAATCGCAAACTCAGAAAAATGGTGGAGAATGGAGAAATCATCAGGCTGAAAAGGGGACTCTACGAGACCGACCCGACAACACCCCCATTCGCGATCGCCAATGAGATCTTCGGCCCTTCATACATCTCGTTCGAATCGGCGTTGTCGTGGTATGGAGTCATTCCGGAATATGTCGTACCGGTGACGAGCGCCAAATGCGGCAAGCGTGGCTCCGCCGTATTCTCCAATCCGATTGGAACGTTCAGATACAGGGATGTCCCGGCAGAGGTCTTCGAGATCGGCGTCGTAGAATGGGAGGCGTACGACAGAAAGTTCAGGATCGCATCAAAGGAGAAAGCCGTGTGCGACAAACTGTACAAGATGCCTCCGGTGAATTCCCTCGATGATGTGGTAGCGCTCATGTTCGAGGACCTGAGGTTCGACGACGATGAGATACTCGGCATGGATCTCGACCTGGTATAGGAGATCGCGAAGGCCTACCGCAGTACCACGGTCAAGACGATGGCCAGATACCTCGGAGTCTGCTGATGGATCCGCGATAGGGAGGTTGTGAAGAAAAGTGAAGGGGGTCGCCCCCCTTTTGGAGTTTGAAATCAGTCCGCGAGGGCGGCGTCGTACTCGCCGGCCCTGACAGCGGCCTGGAAGTCCTTGGGGTTCTTCCCGTCGAGGGTCACTCCCATGGCGACGCAGGTTCCCGCGACCTCCATGGCCCTGGCCTTCATCGTGGCGCCCAGGAGATCCTCGCCCTTCATGTCGACGATCTTCCTGATCTGCTCGATGGTCAGGTTCCCGACCTTCTCGGCCTTGGCGTTGTGAGCACCGGACTCGACGCCCAGCTCGCCCTTGATCAGAGCGGACATGGGAGGGGTTCCGACCTTGACGTCGAAGGTCTTGTCGTCGTTGATGAGGATCTTCACAGGGACCTTCATCCCGTCGTAGGCCTTCGTCTTCTCGTTGATCTTCGCAATGACCTGGCCGATGTTCACGCCCTTCGGTCCCAGTGCGGGGCCGAGAGGGGGACCTGCGGAGGCCCTGCCCCCGTCAACCAATGCCTCAACAGTATCTACCATTGTTCATCTCTCCTTTTCGATTATCCGCACGCTGTCTCCTTTGACAGTGACGGGTATGGGGACCATGGCCTCGATGAGCTCGACCGTGATCTCCTCCTTGGCCTGGTCTATCTGCTGGACCCTGGCCTTCTCGCCCTTGAACGGACCGTTCACGAGCTCGACTATGTCACCCTCGACAATACCGACGACGGCCGAAACCGGCACGAGGTACGGACTGATCTCCTCGATGGAGATCTCCCCGTTGGTCTCGCTGTTCCTGTCGGCGTTGTTGCTGCGGGATTTCTTCTCGTCCTTGACGAAGCTCCTCGCCTTCTTGATGTCGCGGGTCTCGTCGTTCAGACGGTTTGTGTTCATCCCTTCGACGAACACGTAACCCCTGAGCCCTGCGGGGCTCAGGATGGCATAGACATCCTTCTCCGTCGCACCGGATTTGGCCTTCGCGTTGGACTTCTCGTAGAGGGCCTGCGCGACCGCCTTCTCCTGGTCGATCTGAGTCTTGAGGATCATGATGGACTGCGACGCCACGGCCATGAACGAGATCGAGCTCGTTATGCCGTCGTCCGCGGTCACTGTGACTTCGACGGTGTCCCCGTACCTGGCGCCTCTGGGGCATTCCACGGCCAGTTTCAGCTGCTTCGCGCTGCTGCCGGGTGCGTCGATGGTTACGTCCGGGGAGCTGCGGTAGCTTCCCCAGATCTCTTCGTTGGACGCGTCGCAGAGCGTCACGTCCCAGTCGGGCGCGCTGGAGTCGGGACCCGTCGTGATGGAGAACGAGATCTTCACTTCGGTTCCGTCGCTCGCCACGGAGAACGGCCATTCGGCCTTGGATCCGGCGTGCACCTTCTGGAGCATGCCGTCGCCTGTGATCGATGCCATGACTATCCACTCAGAAGTAGGTGGGCAGGACGGTCATGAGCCACCAGATGGCGAAGCCTACGGCTCCGATCAGGATGATGCCGATTCCGGTGATGTACAGCGTCTTGGTGTACTCTTCCCTGGAGGGCGTGTGCGCCATTTTCAGGATTCTGCCGTACCTCCCCTTCCCAAAGCCTTTGGCCTTGGTCTCGAACTCATCCTGGAGGTCGTATGCCATGGACTCTTCGTCTGCCATTGTATCGTTCTCCCCCGCATCGCGGGCCGTCCTCGTTACCACTGGAGGATAACAAGTCAAGGATGCCCTCTATTAATGCCCTTATTAAATACCTTTCGGGAAGTCGGAAAACCGCGGAATGAGCATGCTGGCACTGGCCCGATCGCCGAATCCGGCACGGTTCCGGCATCCCGGAAGGGACGGGGAGGAACAATCATCGAACTTTTTTATAGGAGATGCTAGTACGGTCGGTATATACCCTAGGGGGCCACAGCATGGAAGAAGAAGTGCTTTGTAATGTTGAACTCGTCAAAGAGAACAATGATTTCGTGATCAAGATCCAGAGCGACCTGGGCGGAATCAGGGAATACAGGTCGTCCAGTTTCGAAGAGGTTCTGGAGCAGCTGATGCAGGACCTGCAGGAAGAGTTCGAGTCCCTCTGATCGGAGTGATCGATATGGCAGCAGACAAGATCAAACAGGTTACAGACGTCCTCGACATGCTCGCCGAGGACACTTCCATCCCCAGGAACATCAGGAAGGGCGCCACCGACGCCAAGGCCCGTCTCCTCGACACCAAGGAGGCCATGGATGTCCGCGCCACCGGCGCGATCGTCATCCTCGACGACCTGGCGAACGACCCCAACATCCCCCTGCACGGCAGGACCATCATCTGGAACGTCATCAGCCAGCTCGAGGTCCTGAGCCAGCAGAAGTGACCCTCTGAAATCATCGTCCGGCGGATAGCGTTGAGACCCTGTCCGCCGGACCATCCTTTTTGACATCGTATTCCAGCGTTCCCGTCCTGGGGTTTGATTGCAGTATGACATTATAAAAACTAGTGTTTTCACTAGTTTTTGTTTACTACAAACTAGTAAAATTCCTACTTTTTTTATCATATAATCTAGTAAAAATCCTAGATTATATTCCACATAAAATAGTAATAAACCTACAGCCATGTTTGATTATGAAGCGCAAGATGATGGCCGAACTCATCGAATGGAAAGCGAAACCAAATCACAAAGGGCTCATCATCACCGGAAGCAGACAGATCGGGAAGACGTACATCATCGAGGAGTTCGTCAAAACTCACTACGCGCAATATCTGCATCTCGACTTCAGCCTGAACAAGTCTCTCAATGACATCTTCAAGGAAGATATCGACGCCAAAACGGTATATGAGGAGCTGAATCTGAGATACCCCGCGTTCGATCCGACGAAGAAGGATTCGATCCTATTCCTGGATGAGATCCAGATGTGCCCGAACGCTGTTTTCGCGTTCAAGTCCCTTGCATCCGACGGGCGTTGCGACGTCATCGCTTCCGGTTCACTCCTGACGGTCGAGGGGCTTAGACCCGGTGACGGAACGGAAACATCCGAAGAAACGTGGGACCCGATCCAATCCATCCTGGAGAACAATGAACACGTGTCCCCAATGGGCTACAGGGGCATCAAAAGGATGTACGCTCTGGATTTCGAAGAATACCTCTGGGCACTCGGCATATCGGAAAACGTCATCTCCGACATCCGCGAACACTTCGCGTCGAAAACCCCCTTCAGCGAAACCACGCTCAACACTCTGAACAAGTACTTCATCAGATACCTGGGAATCGGAGGAATGCCCGATGTCATCAAGAAGACATTGACAGAACACGTGGACTGGGATGATGTGAACAAAGAATGCGAGCGCATCCGCAGGGATTACGCCTTCGATGTGACCCGTTTCGCCCCCAAATCCATCCGCACGAGAGTCAAGGCCTGCATAGACTCCATACCCGATCAACTCGGAAAGGATAGCAGGAAATTCATGTACACGACGGCCGAAAGGACAACGGAGGACGGAGTGGACAATCCCGGCCAGAGGGAATACGGAGGCCCCGTCGATTGGATCGAAGGGGCAGGAATAGCCAGCGTCTGCCACAACATCACCGAGCCCGTATTGCCCTTCAAACACAGCGATTCCCTGAAGATGTACTACTACGACACAGGCATCCTGATCAGCGCATTCCAGGGATCCGAGCACGACGATGGGTTACGTCTGCGTGTCCTCCGCGGAGACACGGAGATCAACGCCGGCGCAATCCTGGAGAACGCCGTGGCCAACATGATCGAGAAGTGCGGTTTTCCGCTGAACTACTTCGAGAGGAACAAACCGATGTCCGAAGAGGAACCTGGGAAACGCGACCGCATAGAGATCGACTTCATCGTCGACCTCGGCGGAGAATTGACGGCTATCGAGGTGAAATCCGGCAAGAACCGGAGATCGGGTTCGCTCAAGAAACTCCGCACGGACCCGCGTTACACCATCTATCCCGTGAAGAGGTTCATAAAATTCGAGAATGGGAACATCCGCGTGGATGAGGAGGGGGTGGAACACTACCCGCTGTTCGGCGCGGCGTTCCTGAATTCGTTCTACGAGAAACCGGAGCCCCCTCCGTTGCCGGCTCCGCTGACGGAGGTCCGAGGACCTCGAGTCAGCGGCGCTGTTCCGCGACGATATCCAGGAAGTTCTGGAATATCTCTGGGCCGTGCTCGGTGTTCTCCACCTCGGGGTGGAACTGGACGGCGTAGATCGGCCTGTCCCTGCACCTGACGGCCTCATGGGGGCAGGACACGGACGAGGCGGTGACCTCGAAGTTGTCCGGAACGACCTTCACCTCATCGTTGTGGGAGGCCCACACCTGGAAAGAATCGGGGAGTCCCCTGAACAGGTCGTCATGGGATTTTACGTCGAGCTGCACGCCTCCGAACTCCGGGACGGTCCCGGGTCCGAGCTGTCCGCCGAAGTGCTCGCAGATGAACTGCATCCCGGCGCAGATGCCGAAGATCGGGAAGTCGGCCTTGTCGAGGTACTCGCCGTTGTTCCCCATGCGGGCGGTGTCGCAGGCCACGCTGGGTGCCCCTCCGGACAGGATGAGGCCGTCGACGTCCTTGATCTCCTCGAAGGGCGTGGTGTTGGGGACGATCTTCGTATCGACCTTGAGATACCTCAGGACGCGCCACTCGCGGTGGGTCCACTGACCTCCGTTGTCGACGACATAGACTTTCATGCGTGCGGAACAGCGGGGCCGTATATTTAATGCGGTCCTCGTCGCATGAGGGGGACATGGTCATCGAATTCGAGAACAAGAAGTTCCTGAAGCTGAAATCCGCGGACAACAAGGAGTTCTCCGACATCGTGAACGGGATAATCCCCCAATCCGAGAGGATCCTCGAGACGTTCAAGGCCGGTCGCGACGGAGTCGTGTTCACCGACAAGAGGCTGATCGCCATCAACGTCCAGGGGATCACCGGGAAGCAGAAGACGATCACCACGATCCCGTTCTCGAAAATATCCGCATACGCGGTGGAGACGCCCGCCGTCATCGACATAGACAGCTCGCTCACCGTCTGGGTCAGCGGGCTCGGGCAGTTCACCTTCGAGTTCTCCGCCAAGGCCGACGTCGGCGCCATATGCCGCTGCATCAACGGCTGCGACTGAAACGCTTGAAGGGGGAGGGGGCACCTCCCCCGGTTTATACAAAAATCACTCCCACTCGATGGTCGCGGGAGGCTTGTCGGTGATGTCGTACACGACGCGGTTCACCGAGTCCTTCATGGTGTTGGTGATGCGCTTGGACATGGTCTCGAGCACATCGAGGGGTATGCGGGAGCAGGTGGCGGTCATCCCGTCCACGGATGCGACCGCACGGATGGCGATCGTCCTGCCGTAGGCCCTGCGGTCCCCCTGGACGCCGACCGATTTGGACGGCAGGAGGACTGCGAAGTACTGCCAGGGCAGCTCCATCTTCCCTTCGGATGCGGCCTTCCTGATCTCGTCCTCGACGATGAAGCACGCCTCCCTGACGATGGCTATCCCCTCGGGATCGACCTCCCCGAGGCACCTGACGGCCAGTGCGGGTCCGGGGAACGGCTGCCTCTCGGACGCCTTGACGCCGAGCTTCCTGGCCACATCCCTGACCTCGTCCTTGTAGAGGTCCCTGAGGGGCTCCACGAGCGTCATGCCGAGGTCCTTGGGGAGTCCTCCGACGTTGTGGTGGGACTTGATCGTGTCCCTGACGCCGTCCCCGCTCTCGATCCAGTCGGGGGCGATGGTCCCCTGCACGAGATACTCGGCGCCGAAGTTCTTGGCCTCCCTCTCGAAGACCCTGATGAACTTCTCCCCGATGATCTTCCTCTTCCTCTCGGGGTCGGAGACGCCCTTGAGGGCCTCGAAGAACTCCGGTCCGGCGTCGGCGATCCTGTAGTTGATGCCCATGTCCTTGAGCATCCCCTCGACCTCGTCGGTCTCGCCCTTCCTCATGAGCCCGTTGTCAACGTAGACTGCGAGCAGCCTGTCCCCGATCGCCTTGCTGGCGAGCGTGGCGGCGACCATGCTGTCGACCCCTCCGGAGCAGGCGATGATGGCCTTCCCGGGGATCTTCTGTTTCAGATCCTCTATAGTATCAGTGATGAATTCGTCAGCACCCAGCATCCTGAACCACCTTCTCCGAATCCGCGACGACCTTGTCGGCCTGCTCCTTCCTGTAGGTGCGGAGGGCCTCGGCCACGGCCGGATCGTTGTTCGCAATGATCTCGCATGCGAGTATCGCGGCGTTGTCCCCACGGTCCAATCCGACGCACGCCACCGGTATGCCGGGGGGCATCTGCACTATGGACAGGATGGCATCCAGGTTCAGCGCGCCGCTCACGGGCACGCCGATCACGGGTTTGATCGTGAAGGATGCCACGACCCCGGGGAGCGCGGCGGACAGCCCCGCGATGGCGATGAACGCGTCCGCATCGCTGGACTTGACCAGCTCCTCGACCCTCGCCGGCGTCCTGTGGGCCGATGCGACCGCGATATCGTACGCGACGCCCAGCTTCTTCAGGATGCCCGTGGCCTTCTCGGCGACCGGGAGGTCGCTCTTGCTCCCGAGAATAATGGAGACCTTTGACATCGTGCTCCGCCAGTCCATCGGTGATTATAATGCCTTGGACGGGCGGGATAATCGGACAGAAACGGGGAATGGGGTTTGTGTAAGGCGTTTGTCCGGCATCGCCGGGCGATCAGCTCTTGAGAACGACGACCAGGAAGATGCCGACGGCGATCAGTGCGCCGATGACGATCCCGAGAAGGTCGATGATCGCGTTGTAGACGACGTCCCAGGCGTCGACCTCGGTGAAGGGGGAGATCCCGCTGTCACCAACGAGGTAGGCCCAGACGATGCCCAGAACGAGTCCGATGATGGCCATCGCCGCTCCGGCCGCCCTGCTCTTTCCAGAGCCGAAGTAGGCGGAGAAGATGCCCGCCACCAGCATGACCAGGGCGAACGCGAAGACCACAAGGGTCAGAAAGGACATTAGATCCATTTTGTGCCTCCGATTGATTATCGACCCCTTTTTCAGGGGTACTACGGCTACCGCAACAGAATCATCACTATTTAACATGATAGGGAGACTCTCCGCACCCAGACTTCCGGGATCCGACGCCTCGGATTCCGAACGTCCATGTATCTTGCGACCAAGGCGCTAAGAGCGGAGCGACCGATTCGCCACGGACTGCTGGACGCGCATTCCGAGAACCCCCGCGGGGCATGAAGTTGGAGGATATATCCAAAAACAGTATGTTTCCAGCAACGCTTTTAACGATGCTCGAACTCATTTCGGCTTAAACTATATGAAGAATCTCCAAATCTTTAAATATTAATCCAGTGTTAGAGTGGATGAAATCGTTTTTGTCCGAACAACGCTGAGTGTGTGGTATGGAAGTTCTGGGAGCTGTTGAGGAGATCACCTGCGATGGCAGGATCATCGTCCGCTGCACCAACCTTCCAGACATAGGCGACGCGGTGTTCTGCGACGGCGAGAGGCTCGGCACGGTCGGGCGCGTATTCGGGCCGGTGGACAGTCCCTACGCATCCGTGAACCCGTTCCAAGGCGCGGTCGCAGACAAGGGCGGCATGACGTTCTTCAAGGGGAGAAAGCGCGATGCCAAAGACAAGAGAAGGAACAGAAGAAATCGAGGTCTGCCCCGAGTGCGGCAGCCATCACCTCGTCCGCGACTACGAGCGCGGGGAGCTTCTCTGCGAGGACTGCGGTCTGGTCCTCGACGATCAATTCATCGACCAGGGTCCCGAATGGAGGGCCTTCGATGTGGAGCAGGGCGAGAAACGCGCCCGCACAGGCGCTCCGATGACCTACACCATCCACGACAAGGGTCTCTCGACCGAGATCTCGTGGAAGAACAAGGACAGCTACGGGAAGAGCATCCCGACGAGGAACCGCGCCCAGCTGTACAGGCTCAGGAAGTGGCAGAGGAGGATCCGTGTCTCCAACGCCACCGAGAGGAACCTCGCGTTCGCGCTGTCCGAACTGGACAGGATGGCCTCCGCCATGGGACTGCCCAGGAACGTCAGGGAGACGGCCGCCATGATCTACAGGAAGGCGGTCAACAAGAACCTGATCAGAGGCAGGTCCATCGAGGGAGTCGTGGCCGCTTCGCTGTACGCCGCGTGCAGGCAGTGCGGTGTGCCCAGGACCCTCGACGAGGTCGCCAACTCCAGCCGCGTCGGCAGGAAGGAGATCGGGAGGACGTACAGGTTCATGACCCGCGAGCTGAAGCTCAAGCTGATGCCCACGAAGCCCCAGGACTACGTCCAGAGGTTCTGCTCCGAGCTCAAGCTGAGCGGAGAGGTCCAGTCCAAGGCGGCCGAGATCCTCAAGGACGCGTCCGAGAAGGAGCTGACGTCCGGAAGGGGCCCCACGGGAGTGGCGGCCGCGGCGATCTACATCTCCTCGATCCTGTGCAACGAGCGCAGGACCCAGAGGGAGGTCGCCGATGTGGCCGGTGTGACGGAGGTCACCATCAGGAACCGCTACAAGGAACTCACCGAGAAGCTCGGCATCGAGATCCAACTCTGAACAGGAGGGCCCTCCTACCCCGGGAGGGTACCTCCATACTTTTTATCCGCGCGATGCCTGCCATCGCTCATGCCCGAAGAGAACCAGCGTCCCAGCCGTCACATTTGCCTCACGCGCAGAGCCCCCATGGGGATCTCGTCGGATCCGGAGCTGGAGATGTTCCAGGCCCTCGCCGACCCCGACGTGATGGTCATGGTCCGCAACCTGGCCCGGAAGGAGGTCAGGTCGCCCTTCCCGGACGGCCTGTTCGGGATGGACGCGGCGAGGACCAACGCCGCGATAAGGAAGATGAGGGACGGCGGGCTGATATCGTCCCGCAGGGACGGGAACGACCACGTGTACTTCCTGAACCGCCCCAGATTCAAGGATCTGGCTCATTTCATCGAGAGTCTCGATTCGGAACCCGAGAAGGCCCGATCGCCGCTTCGATTTCTTCTTCGGAGCGGGAGCAGTACCGGACTTCACGTTGCCGGGCCTGAGCCATTCGAACTGCAGATAATGGACCGTGTTCCTGCGGACCAGGCCGAAGAGGATCTCCTTCTTCACTCCGGTCGACAGACGGACGGTCTTCGAGATCTCGGGCCAAGCGCGGAGGTTCTCCTCCGTCACGGCGTGGACGAGATAACGCGCGTGGATGTCGTCCATGGACGCCTCGTACGCCCTGAAATGGGTGCCGTACTTGAACCCGGTCTTGACCACCAATCCCCTCTCGCGGAGGTCCGTGTACACCAGGTAACGGGTGCGGAACTCCTTCTGGAGGGATGTCCCGTACTTCATGAGGTCGTCGAACGACAGCGGAGCGTCGTTCTGATCCAGGACATTGAGCTTCCCCCTGCCGACCAGGTGGACGGCCTCCAGCAGCGAGAGCTGGAGGGCCTCGGGGGTCGACGTGCCGTAGAACCCGTAGTTCCAGAGCGCCTCGGAAAAGTCGCGGTCGAACAGGAACACGCGGTCGCGTATCAGATACCCCACGGGTTTGCAGGCCATGGGTTCGGGATACACCTTCCCGCAGGGGTCCCTGAGGGAGACCGAGTAGTAAACGACGTCCCCGTCCTCGTCCACGACGCCGTACATCAGCATCTTGTTGCGGGCGTTGACGTCGTTCGCCTCGTGCATGAACACCGAGACGTCCACGGGATTCCTCTCGGACACGGCGCGAACCATGTACTCCGGGCGCGAGTTGGTCATGTTCTTGCCGGACGGGAACACGGAGATGTCGTAATCCCCGGATTCGAACTTGCAGATCAGACCGCGGCCGATCCTGAGGTCCTTGAACACCGCGTACTTGATGTCGAAGCCTTCGATGGTGCGGGCCGCATGACGGTAGAGGTCCTGGAACTCGATCCTCCGACCGTCCCCGTCGAGGATCTCGATCTTGCGGCTCTCCGCGAGGAACACCGCCTCGACCAGGTCCAGGTCGACGCCCCCTCCGCTCCGCGGATAACCGAAGTTCCCGCGACCGAAGAGCCTGCTGCCCTCGGTCTGGTCCCTGACCTCTACGTAATCATCCTTCAGAATGCCCGGCATCGCCACTGCCAAGGGCTGGGTGTATTTAGCGGTTTTAGACGAGCCGTCGATATCACGGCCTACATCTCACCGAGAGAAGGAGGCGAGAGAGAATCGAGCCGAGGACGACAACAGAAGACGTACGCGAGAACTCAGCTTCGGCTTCAAAGAACGGCCAGTCTCTGTCGCGCATGCATACAGGTTGCCATCCTTTGTGTGATATTCTATCAATGATGCTCTGCACAGCTTGTCCAGTACGGCATGGTCGGAATCGGCCACCTGACGTCCGTAGTAGTATCTGAGGAAAGTTCTGTCCAACATCTTTCCTTCTTCTGCTGTGCTCATACTATCGCTCCGCCGTATGACAGAATGAACAATCGAAGGTTGCATAAAAATATTCTTCCACTCAGCGACGGAAGATCGGTACAGAGAGGTATGGAAGAAGGATGCAGTCGGCGCGATTCCTCTCGCTTCATGAATATCGGGGACCGCCCGGGATCGGACGGCCCCCTGCCCGACTCAGTTGTCGAGGGAAGAGGAGGGCAGGGTGCCCTCTATGAACTGCTCGTATCCGTACAGGTCGAGCATGCCGTGACCGGACAGGCAGAAGACGATGGTCTTCTCCTCGCCCTTGGCCTTGCACTCCAGTGCCTTGTCTATCGCGGCCCTGACGGCGTGGCACGACTCGGGCGCGGGGACGATCCCTTCTGTCTGGGCGAAGATGCGTCCGGCCTCGAACGTATCGGGCTGGTCGTAGGCGACCGCGGTGCACAGCTTCTCGTCGTAGGCTGCGGAGACCAGCGGGGACATGCCGTGGTACCTGAGACCGCCGGCGTGGATGCTCTTGGGGACGAACTCGCTTCCCAGCGTGTACATCATCAGGAGCGGGGTCATTCCGCCGGTGTCGCCGTAGTCGTACCTGAACTCTCCCTCGGTGAGCGAGGGTGCCGCCTTGGGCTCCACGGCGATGATCTCCGTCTCGGACTTCCCCTTAATCTTCTCCCCGATCATCGGGAAGGTGAATCCGGCGAAGTTCGATCCGCCTCCGACGCATGCGATCATGTAGTCGGGGACGATCTCGGCCTTCTTCATCTGCTCCATCGTCTCCAGTCCGATGACGGTCTGGTGGAGCATGACGTGGTTCAGCACGCTCCCGAGGGCGTAGCAGGTGTTCGGGTCGTTGACCGCGAGCTCGCATGCCTCGGTGATGGCGATCCCGAGGGATCCGGAGGTCCCGGGGTGCTCCTTGTTCATCTTCTTACCGAACTCGGTGAACTCGGACGGGGACGCGTAGACCTCGGCGCCGTACAGGTGCATCAGGGTCTTTCTGAACGGCTTCTGCTCGTAGCTGCCGCGGACCATGAAGACGGTGGTCTTGATGTCGAAGAGGTTCGACACCATGGACAGGGCGGTTCCCCACTGCCCGGCTCCGGTCTCGGTGGTCAGGGTGTGGATGCCGGACTCGGCGTTGTAGTACGCCTGTGCCAGGGCGGTGTTCCCCTTGTGGCTACCGAGGGGGCTCATGTCCTCCCTCTTGAAGTAGATCTTCGCGGGGGTCTTGAGGTACTTCTCCAGGCGGTACGCCCTCTGGAGGGGGGCCGGCCTGTTGAGGTAGATCAGGTTGTCCCTGACCTCCTCGGGGATGTCGATGTACCTCTCCGTGGAACCCTCCTGCTCGATGATCGGCTTGCAGAAGATCGGGGCGAAGTCCTCGGGCTTCGCCGGCTTCTGGGTGACCGGGTTGAGAGGGGGCTTGATGGGATTGGGGAGATCCGCGGCGAGGTTGTACCACCTCTTCGGGATCTGTTCGGGATCCAATGTGATGCGTGCGTCCTTGGGTATTGCCATGGATCTGTCCATCGGTTCGGAGTATATGTACATATTGGTTGAATGATGTACTTTAATGTTCATTCAACACCTTAAAGTACAAAGAAATTGGCTGATTCTCATCAACATATTCTGAAAAATATCATTTTAGAAAGGATATTCATTTATCTTCGATTACATCATGATGCACCCATGGACGAAGTGGAAGGAAGACCCGTCGTACTGGAAGCGCTGTCAGGCTCGCACAACTACAATCTGAACACGCCGACCAGCGACCGCGACTACAAGGTGTTCGTAGCCCCTTCCTTCGCCGACCTGTACAGGGGCAACATGATCCACAAGGAGTGGATCGGCACCGAGAGGGACGTGCTCGTCCACGACATCAGGAAGATCCCCGAACTGCTCTGGAAGTCCAACCCGTCCTTCCTGGAGATCATGTTCTCCAAGGAAGTGACGGTTCCGGACACCTTCGCCGCGCCCTACATTGATAGAATATACGGGATGCGCGACAGGATCGCGAGGATGAACCTCCCGTACCTGTACGACGCCACCGTCGGGATAGCCCGCGGGAAGTACAACGACCTGACCAAAGGGACATCCGGGACCGCCGACCTGGTAGCGAAGTTCGGCTACGATACCAAGCAGGCGATGCATTGCATCAGATGCCTGGAGATCCTCGAGAGATTCTCCGGGAACGGATTCTCCGACTTCGGGGAGGCCATCTGGTTCGATGAGGACGACAGGGAGCGCATGCTCTCCATCAAGAACGGGGCGTACACACTCGAGGGGTTCCGCGGATACGCGCAGCAGAGATTCGAGAGGACGGAGGAGCTGAAGAGTGCGTACAAGTCCTTCGGAGCCGACACGGGGACCAAAGAGGAGCTCGACTCGCTCGTTATGCATCTCGTGAAGGACGGAATCCTTCAAGAATCGGCGAAAAACCGACGATTTCCGCCATTTTAGACCGTTTTGAAACCTC
>CAVABN010000001.1:0-90590 GCA_963586845.1 Bifidobacteriaceae bacterium | reverse complement strand
CTCGAACCGTGTCCAGGCATGACACGGATACTTTTAGAGTACATGAATACTAAATAGGCATATAGGTTCTTGACACGCATGTCCGAGGAAGAGGTCCGCGAAGGGAATGAAGGCGGCAATTGGCCACATCTCATCGAGGCCCTCGAACGCAAGCGCTCGATCTCCGCGCTGCTCTATCTCGGCCGCAACGGGAGGGTCAAGGAGATACAGATCCGGGACGATGTCTTCCCCAATCCCCAGCAGACCGAGGCGCAGCTCAGGAGCCTCAGGGAGGTCGGGCTCGTCGATTACGAGAGGGACGAGGTCGACGGCACCAGGCGCACGGCCAAGTTCTGGAGCCTCACCATGCGCGGGGAGGCCGTCGTCAGCATGCTGCAGGTCATGGACCTCGTGGCCGAGGGGTATCTCAGCCCGGTGCAGGTGATCCAATCCTGCCGGGTGCTCGAGGAGGAGGCCGAGGGACAGTTCCCCGAAGGGGAATGAGAATGGAAAGGGGTCCGGAGACCCCGGTTTTCTTCACTGGTAGGAACCGCGCTTCATCCTCTCGAGAGCGATCCTTATCCTCTCGACAGGTTCCGTGACGGTCATCCTGATGTATCCGTCGGCGGACTCGCCGAATCCCGATCCGGGGGTGACGATCACGCCCAGGTCGATCATCTTCTGGGTGAACTCGAACGAGGACATCCCGCAGTCGAACCAGACGTAGAACGTGCCCTTGGGCATGGCGACGTCGAACCCCAGTTCCCTGAGGCCGTCGACGAGGACCTTGCGCCTTTCCGCGTAGATCGCCATGTTCTTCTTCACGCACTCCGGCTCCTCGCCGTTCGGTCCGTACAGGGACAGCGCCTTCTCGGCGGCCTTCTGGATGAAGATCGGCGCTCCGGAGTCGATCTGGCCCTTGCACTTGGCGAGGCCGGCGATGAGGTCCGGGTTCCCGACCGCGTATCCGAGTCTGAACCCGGTCATGCAGAACGTCTTGGAGAACGATCCGAACTCGATGGCGTCCGGTCCGACCTCCAGGATGGACGGGGCGCGGTAGCCGTCGTAGCACATCTCGGAGTAGGCGGCGTCGTAGCACAGGATGGTCCCGTTCTTCTGGCACCAGTCGTAGACCTTCTTCAGGTACGCCTTGTCGCAGGTGGCCCCGGTGGGGTTGTTCGGGTAGTTGACGTACAGCATCCTGGCGCCCTCGGGGCACTCGTCCACATCGAGGAGCCAGCCCTTCTCGGGCCTGAGCGGGACCTTCACGCAGTTGGCCTCGTTGAAGAGGGTGGCCGCGCCGGAGTACACGGGGTATCCGGGCGACGGCGCGATGATCGTCTCGCCCTGGTTCACGAAGGCCTGGGCGATGTTGAAGATGCCCTCCTTGGACCCGATGGTGATGCACACCTGGGTGTCCGGGTCGATGTCGAGTCCGAACCTCTTCTTGTACCACTGCGCGACGGCGATGCGGAGCGACTTCTCGCCCTGGGAGGACGAGTACTTCTGATTCTCGTTCACGTACGCCTGCCTGCACATCTCGTCGACGATCTCGTTCGGCGCGGGCAGGTCGGGATCCCCGATCCCGAAATCGATCATGTCCCATCCCTCCGCCTTCTTCTCGGCGGAGAGCTTCTCCAGCCTCACGAAGAGGTAAGGCGGGATCTGTTTGAGCCTCTCGGCTTGTTCGTATCTCATCGCAATCGCTCCGTCTCTCCCTGGAAGACCAGCTCGGCCGGACCCTCCATGAGAACGTATTCGAGTTTCTCGTCGACGGTGATCTTCAGCCAACCGCCGGGCAGGCGGACGTCGACGGGCTTCCCGAAGGGGACCAGTCCGTTCAAGGCGGCCGCTGTTGTGGTGGCGCAGGCGCCCGTCCCGCAGGCCAGGGTCCACGCCGCCCCGCGCTCGTAGACGCGGATGTGAATCTTGCCGTCCTCCACCCTGCAGAATTCCACGTTGGTCTTGCGGGGGAAGAACGGATGCTTCTCCAGTATCGGTCCCAGCCTGTCGACCGTGGGGTCGTCGAGGGGCGTGAACGTGATGAAATGGGGGTTGCCCATGGACACCGCGTTCCCCTTGAGTTCGACGCCGTCGACCTCGAAGGGCTGATCTATGAAGCGTCCGTCGTGGTCGACCGGGACGGTCCTGCCGTCCAGGATGGGGGCGCCCATGTTAATCCTGACGGTATTGACCTTCCCGTCCGATCCCCTGAACACCTCGGCCCCGAGGTCGCCGGCCAGGGTGTGGATGGTCATCCTGTCCCTTCCGGAGAGGATGGTGTCGCCGGCGTATTTCGCGACGCACCTGATGCCGTTGCCGCACATCTCCGCTTCGCTGCCGTCGGCGTTGATGATGCGCATGGTGATGTCGGTGTTCTGTCCGGGCATGACGTACAGGACGCCGTCGGCGCCGATGCCGAAATGCCTGTCGCAGGCGCGGACGCACCAAGCGGGGTCGATCTCCAGGTCGCCGGAGGTCCCGTCGAGGAGGATGAAGTCGTTCCCGATGCCCTGATACTTCCAGAACCTCATCTCGCGAGCCTCTCGGGTATGATCTGGTGCTTCCAGAGGTCCTCGTAGTCCTCGGCCTCGCGGATGAGGTCCGCATGGCCGTCGTTGACGAGCACCTCGGCGCACAGCGGGCGGGAGTTGTATCTGCTGGACATGGAGAATCCGTACGCGCCGGCGTTGTACACCGCGACGATGTCCCCCACCTTGGGGTCGGGGAGCACCCTGTCATGCGCTATGTAATCGCCGGACTCGCAGATCGGACCGACGACGTCGTACTTGTCCGTGCACGCCTTGCCGAACCTGTTGGCCACGGCCACGTGGTGGTAGGAGTCGTACATGGCGGGACGGATGAGGGTGTTGAATCCCGCGTCCACCCCGACGTACTTCTTCACGCCGGTGTCCTTGACGTCGTTGACCCTGGTGAGCAGGACGGTGGAGTCGCAGATGATGTACCTGCCGGGCTCCAGGACGATGGTCTTGATGTCCGTCTCCTCCTGGATCATGTCGGTGAGGTTCATGGCCAGTTCCCCGACGTCCATCTCCTCCTCCTGGGGCTTGTACGGGACTCCGATGCCTCCGCCCATGTCGATGAACTCCAGGTCGATGCCCAGGCCCTTGATCTCGTTGACCAGTTCGATGAGCACCTCCATCATGTCCATGAAGGGCTCGACGACCTGTCCGCCGGACCCGATGTGGGCGTGGATGCCCTTGATGTTGAATCCCAGGTCCTTGGCCCTGGCGTAGGTGGATATGACCTGGTCCAGGGGGATGCCGAACTTGGCGCCCTTGTTCCCGGTGGTGACCTTGGCGCTGTGGCCGGATCCCACCCCGGGGGTGATCCTGAACGACACGTCGACGCAGGGTGCGATCTTGGCCAGCCTCTCCATCTCGCATGCGGAGTCCAGGTTGATCATCACGCCGGTGTCCGCCACCGCCTTGAGCTCCGCGTCGGAGACGTTGACCCCGGTGTACATGATGCGGTCCGGGGTGAACCCGGCCTTCAGGCACGTGAGCACCTCCCCGATCGACACGGCGTCGATCCCGGCGCCCTCCTGCTCCAGCACCTTCAGGATCGCGAGGTTCGTGTTCGCCTTGCAGGCGTAGTGGACCTTCGTGTCCATGAACCTGGAGAAGGCGTTGTACACGTTGCGGTAGTTCTCCCTGAGCCTCTGCTCGTCCGTCACGTAGACGGGCGTTCCGAACTCGTCGGCTATCTCGACGGCGGACTTGCCGCCGATCATCATGACTCCGTCCTGGGACGGGAAATCGCGCATCATCGCTGACCACCTATGAACTTGTCGTGGAGCGTGCGCACCACTTCGATGACCCTGCTCATGGGGACGACGAAGTTGAGCGATACGTCGGAAGCGCCCTCGGAGATCATCTCCACGTTGGCGTTCGCCTCCTTCACGGCGCTGAACACGTCCCCGGACACGCCGCACTTGTCGAGCAGGTTGTCCCCCACGGCGCAGATGAGCGCCACGTCGTTCTTCACGTCGATCCTCTCGATGTCCCCTCCGCTGAGGCCGTTGAGCTGCCTCAGGGTCTGCTTGACGTCGTTGTTGTGGACGAGGAACGCCACGGTCGACAGGGACGTGGATATGGAGTAGATTATCACGTTGATGTCCGCGATCTTGTCGATGATGCGGGCCACCATCGCGGGGCGGTACGCTATCTCGGCGGAGCTGATCGTGATGATGGACAGGTCCGTCTTGGCCGCCACGGAGCGGAGCATCTCGGAGGTGCTCTTCCTGAGGTGGTGGATCAGGGTCCCGGGCTCCTCCGGCTTGAAGGAGTTCTTGACCTTCAGCGGGATGTGCTTCAGCCTGACGGGCTCGATGGTCCTGGGGTGGAGCACCTTGGCGCCGAAGTACGCCAGCTCGGCGGCCTCGCCGAAGTTCATCTCGGGGATCTTCTTCGCGTCGGGGATGATCCTGGGGTCGGCGGACATGAAACCGTCCACGTCGGTCCAGATCTCCAGCATGTCGGCGTCGATGGCGTTGGCCACCACGGCCGCGGAGTAATCGGAGCCGCCGCGTCCGAAGGTGAGGGGCCTCTTCTCGGAGTTGATCCCGTAGAAACCGGTGATGATGGGGACCGTCTCCATGGAGAGCAGGGGCCTGACCTTCATCGTCATCCCGGTGGCGGTGTTCAGCAGGTCGGCGGAGCCGTTGCCCGGTCTCCCGACCGCCACGATGCCGGCGTCCTCGGACGTGAGCGCCACGGACTTGATGCCCTGTCCCCTGAGGACGAACGCGAGCAGGAGGGAGGAGAACCTCTCCCCCTGGGACACGACGGCGTCCTTGTAGAACGGGTCCTCGCGGTCCGCCCTGAGGGCCTTCTCGAATCCCTCCATGCGGGCCTCGAACTCGACCTCGAACTCCTTCATCTCCTCGTCGCCGAACAGCTGGGCGGCGGTCATCAGGTGCTTGTTCCTGAACTGCTCTATGATGCCATCGGGGTCGATCAGGGGGTTCTCCACCACGTTGACCAGGAAGTTGGTTATCCCGGACATGGCGGAGACCACTACGACGCGGTCCCCTTCGGTGTTCGACACTATGCCGGCCACTCTCTTGAGGGCCTCGGCGGAACCGACGCTGGTCCCGCCGAACTTCATGACTGTGATCATCGGTAATCACCTCTAATGCGATGCGTCCGTCCGCCCGGATGGGCCTGCGACGCTGAGATTGTCGTTTGGGCGCCCTCGCGCGATCCCCAGGTCCTTCAGGACCGGGTCGATCCTCTTCCTGCCCTCGTCGGACAGCGGGGTCAGCGGCAGTCTGGGCTCCCCTGCGCCGTATCCCATCAGACCCATGACGTACTTCACGGGTATCGGGTTGGATTCGACGAACAGGGCGGAGAAAAGGGGCAGGAGCTTGTCGTGGATGGACCTGGCGGTCGCGACGTTCCCGTTCCTGGCGTTCCTCACGAGGTCGGACATGAGCGCGGGGCAGCAGTTGCTGGCCACGGAGATGACCCCGTCGGCCCCCATGCATGTGAGCGCCAGGGTCAGCGCGTCGTCCCCGCTGAGGACCTCGAAGCCCTTCGGACGGCGCCTGATGATGTCCTGGATCTGGGCCATGTTGCCGCTGGCCTCCTTGACTCCGTCGATGCCGTCGACCTCGGCCAGGCGCATGAGCGTGTCCGCCGAGACGTTGGACCCGGTCCTCCCCGGGATGTTGTAGACCACGATGGGGATGTCCACGGCGTCGGCGATGGCCGCGTAGTGCCTGTAGATGCCCTCCTGCGTGGGCTTGACGTAGTACGGGGAGATCGAGAGGATCCCGTCCGCCCCTATGTCCTGGGCGTTCCTGCTGAGGTCCACGGCCTCGCGGGTGCAGTTGCTCCCCGCCCCGGCCAGGACCTTGGCCTTCTTGGCCTGGTCCCTGACGATCTCCACCACGCGGAGGTGCTCCTCGTGGCTCATCGTGGCCGATTCCCCGGTGCTGCCGCACGCGAGGAGGACGTCCACCCCGTTGGATTCCTGAAAGTCTACTAGGCGCCTGAGCGCCTCCTCGTCGACCGACCCGTCCTTCCCGAACGGGGTGATCAGCGCGGTCCCTGTCCCTGCGAACATTGTGATCAAGCCTCCCCGTAATGCTCCTTCAGTATCAGTCTTGTCCTCGTGCTGAGGATGTTGTCGTAGCGCCTGACCCTCTCGATGATGTCGTTGAGGTGCTGCGACGATTCCACATCCACGATCGCGATGATGTCCTGGTCCCCCGTGACCTCGAAGACCTCGGTGACCCCGTCGTATCCGGCGAGCTCCCTGGCGATCTCCTGGGTGTCGGTGTTCACCGCGATGCTGATCTCCACGAGCGCCTTGACGTTCTTGGAGCTCGTCTTGATGGTGAACCCCCTGATCACACCCTCCTCGGTCATCTTGTGGACCCTGCTGCGCACGGTGCCCTCGGACACCCCCAGCTGATTGGCTATCTCGACGAAGGGACATCTCGAGTCCTTCTTGAGCAGCTCTATGATCTTCTTGTCGAGATTGTCTATCATTTGGAATCATCACCTGCGGTAGGACCTATGGGGCGAGTGTAAAGCTCGTTTATATTTAATCTATGTTAATCGCGGCCGTATCGAGGATATCCGCAATCACACGGGACGGAAGAAGGGGGTAAAGGGTTTGGATTCTGCGGATTTCGCAGAATCAGTAGGTTGACTGATATCCTGCGCGCCCGTTGTTGTGCTCGGGTTCGCTGAGGATGTCGATCTGTATCCTGCTGTAGGGGACGTTGATGTTGTCGTCCATGAGCTCCTGCCAGACGAGCTCCCTGATCTGTCCCGCGTAGTGCGAGCTGTTGTCGTAGTCGTCGACGTAGCAGGACAGTCTGAACCTGATCCCGCCGTCGGCGAACTCGGTGAGCCTCGCGCCGGGCGGGGAGCAGGACCCGTCGACGATGACGTGCGGGTGCTTCCTGCCGGCCCTCTCCAGGCATGCCTTGACCTTCGGGATGTCCGAGTCGTAGGAGACGTCGATGTACACGAACACCCTGGTCCTGTGGAAGTCCTTGGTGAGGTTAACCAGGGTGGCCGAGGAGACTACGTTGTTCGGGATGGTGACGATCTGATCCTTATCCCAGTTCTCGAACTCTGTGTACATCAGCTTGACCTTGCGGACGATGTACGAGGTGCCCGATATCTGGACGAAGTCGCCCTTCTTGAACGGGCGGGTGGCCAGGAGGACGATCCCGCTGAAGAACTGGTTGAGGGTGTTCTGGGCCCCGAGGGTGATACCCAAGGTGACCACACCCGCGCTGACCATGATCCCGGCGAGGTCCACCCCGAACGCCGCCAGGGCGGCGCACACGGCGACGACGGATATGATCAGCTTCCCGATCATCTTGAACAGCGGGAGCAGGGACATGTCCATCCCGTCCACGTCGGCGTTCTCGTCGAGTCCCTTGAGGAACGCGGACACGACGAACGTGTAGATCTGCCATGCGATGGTGGCTCCGAGCACCACGTAGATGACGTTGGAGAACGCTCCGACGAGATGGGACACCTCGGCGTTGGCGCCGACGATGTGGGCGCATTCGTTGAACGCGATGACGACCATCAGGGCGGTGATCGTGGTCGTGAGGCGCTTGGTGAGGCTCTTCTTCTCGTCGGCGGTCTTCCTCGCTCCCACGAAGTGGGTCAGGAGGGGGATGATTATCTCCGACATGACGATCGTGGCGATGATCCACAGGACCATGGTCACGGCGGCCGTGATCCAGGGGTTGTTGAGCGGAGCGTCCAGCGTGTTGGCGAACACGCCGAAGAACTTGTTGTAGGAGCCGTCGTCCACGAAAACGGAGTGGACGGTGACGTTCAGGGGGATGCTCATCTCGATCAGGGCCGATTTGTCGTCCTCGATCGCCTTGGCGGCCACGTGGATGGCCCCGGACATCGTGGCGTTGTCCGCGTAGTTGTCGGCGGACAGGACCACCGTGACGGTCGTGATCCTGGTCGTCGCGTCCAGGAGGCGTCCCGCCGAGCTCGTGACGGCCGCACTGACATCGTCGTTGAGGCCGGTGACGGAGATGTCGCTGAGGATGACCTCCCCTGAGGTCGTGTTCTTGATGTATATCTGGACAGTCTTGGAGTGCCCGCTGTTGAGGGCGACGTCGATGGACTCCGATCCGTCGGATGTGGAGACCACTATGTCCCCGTCCGACAGAGCGTCGGACGACCCCGCAACGAGGGGCGTGAGCATCGCCAGCGCTACGATTACCGCCAGCGCTGCGAACGTCCTTCTGTGGTTCATGAGCGTGCCACTGCTATTAGATATAAAGCGTGCTCGGAGGTTGCGATATGTGCTCCGAACGATGTACTCTACATATCGAAGACTTTCAGGTCATACTGATTGCAGCAGCAGGCTTTTTCAATCCCCCGCGCCAGGACGTGCCATGATCTCACAGACAGCGGCGACATGCGTCGCGATCGTCGCGATCGCGGCGATACTGACATCGGCCGGGATATCGGACGTGCGCACCCGCAGGGTCGGAGACCTCCATTGGGTCGCCCTCCTCGCGGTCGGGATACCGTTGGCGGCGCTATCCGTCGGCACGGGATGCGGTGGGAAGGCGGCGATGGCCTACGCCATGGCCGCTTTCCTGATGGGGGCGTACATGCTCTCCCCCGGTGTGTACGGGATCCTGGTGGCACCATTCATCGTGTTCCCGGGACTGCTCCTCGCGATGGCGATGCGGGACGGGGCGGGAATGGAATGCTTCGCGGTATTCCTGCAGTTCGCGGCATTCCTCGTTCTGCACCTGTTCGGGCTCCTGACGGGAGGGGCCGACGCGAAGTGCCTGATGTCCCTGTCCCTGGTCCTGCCGGCATGGGCCGGCCCCGGGACGCCGTTCATCGTGTTCTCGGTCGCCCTGGCCGCATTGATCCTGGCGGCGGCATGGGTGCCGGCGGTCTCGAAGCGCAGGGGAGGGGGCGGATGCTCGTACCCCCGCGCCTTGGCGGACATCGACACGACGACGGAATGGCCGACCGGATGGGAGTTCGGAGGCGTGCGGTCGACGTGCAGGCCGTCGTACCGCCGCGCGGACGAGATAATCGAGTGTCTGAAGGACCTCGGGGTCCAGGAGGCCAGGGTAACGCCCGTGATACCCTTCGTGGCGTTCGTCGCGGCGGCCTTCGCGATGCTGGCGGCGGGTCAGTTCCTCATCTGACGATGTTCATGTCGCGTCCGCAGGACGCGCATCTGGTCCCTTCGAGTCCCACGACGTCGACCAGGTAGCCGAGCCTGCGGACGGCGACATTCCCGCATTGGGGGCAGACGGTGTCGTCGGCGTCGTCGGAGAGCGTGTTCCCAACGTACACGAAGCTGAGGCCCCTCTCCATGCCGATCTGCCTGCATCTCAGGACCGTCTCCACCGGGGTCCACTGGACGTCGGTCATCTCGTTGTCCGGATGGAACCTGGTGAAATGCACGGGCACGTCGGCCGACAGGTTATCCAGCACCCAGGAGCAGAACCGCCCGACCTCGTCCTCGGAATCGTTCATCCCCGGGATCACGAGGTACGTCAGCTCCAGATGCACCCCTTCGGAGAACACGGTCTTCACGGAACGGAGGACATCCTCCAGGTGCGCTCCGCACACCCTCATGTAGAAGTCGTCGGTGAATCCCTTCACGTCGATGTTCATCGCATCCGCGATGGAGCACAGCTCCCTGAGGGGTTCCCCGTTGACCAGGCCGTTGGTCACCAGGACCACCTCGAGTCTCGGATCCGCCTTCTTGACGTCGCGGATGTACTCGAACCAGATCATCGGCTCGTTGTACGTGAACGCGATGACCTCCTGCCCCTCGCGCCTGCACATCTCCGCCAGCTCGGCCGGGGACTTGTAAGTGGTCCTCTTCTTGCCGGAGGGGAGCATGGAAATGGCGTAGTTCTGGCAGTGGCGGCAGCTCATGTTGCATCCGATGCTGCCCACCGAGAAGCATCTCCCTCCTGGCCTGTAGTGGAACAGGGGCTTCTTCTCCATGGGGTCCACGCACAGCGAGGACACCTTGCCGTAGGAGTAGGCGACCAGCATGTCGTCGTCGGCCCTGCGTGACCCGCACCTGCCGTAGCTGCCGATCTTCACCCTGCACCGGTGGGGGCAGAGCCCGCAGATGTAGGCGTCCCCGTCGCGGGTGTAGTATGCGGATTCGATGCGCTCGGTATTCGCCATAGGGGATGTTCCTCCTGTCGTCCCCGTCGATCAGATGCGGGGAGCCGGTGTCGTTGACTATCCCGATGATGTGGAACTCGACCTCGGCGTCGTAGAGCTTCGACAGCTCGTCGGGATCGGCGGTGAACAGCAGCTCGTACTCGCCGCCCCATCCGAGGAGGACCTCCTCAACGGATCTGCCGGAGGCCTCGGCCATCTCGTCCACGGAGGGTCCCTTGGGAATGAAAGACAGTTCGATCTCCATCCCGACCCCGGACATGGCGCAGAGGGTGTTCAGCGCGGTCCCCAATCCGTCGGAGAGGTCCATGCAGGACGTGACCGCACCGGATCCCGCCATGGCGGCGCCCTCGGCCACCCTGGGCACGGGGACGTAGAGGCATTGGCGGGCGTCGTCGGCATCGATCCCCAGCTCCAGGGACAGGAATCCCGCCGCGGGTCCCCCGATCGGGCCGGTGACGGCGACCACGTCGCCGTCCTTCGCTCCGGAACGGAGCATGGGTCTCCTGCCGTCCATCTCCCCCAGGGCGGTGCTTGTCACAACCCCGGGACCGATCTTCGTGTCCCCTCCGGCGATCCCGGTGCCGCAGTACTCGGCGCATTGGCTCATGCCGCTCATGATGTCGTAGGCGGCCTGGGAATCCAGGTCCCCCGGTAAAGCCAGGGCGGACAGCAGGCCGGTGGGCCTGGCGCCCATGGCCGCCAGGTCACTGAAGCTCACCGCCGCGGCGTACCAGCCGAACTGCTCGTACGTCATCCCGGCGGGGAAGTGCCTGTCGAACGTGACCACGTCGGTGGAGACCACGGTCCCCCTCCCGACGATCGCCGCATCGTCCCCGGGTCCGACCGTCCCCTCCTTGCGGATGAACGTGCCGAAATCCTCTATGAGCTGTCTCTCTCCGAGCTCCCCGATCAGGGTCATCGCGCATCCATCGTCGCCGTCGGTATAAGCGTTGCGCGGGTTCCGAGCTTCCCCCGCTCCACTATAATAGTCAAGAAGGGTTTGGGGTGGGTAATCGGAAGATGGGAGGCCAACATGGGCAGAGTCATCAAGGTCAGCGGTGCCGGCGTCGCATACGCGAAGCCGGACAGGGTCGTGTTCAGCGGGACGCTGAGCGGCAGGTGCGGGAGGTACGCGGAGGCGCTGGAAGCCTCCGATAAAGCCGTGAGGTCCCTGAAGAAGGCCGTCGGCGAGGCGGGGTTCGACATGGACGACCTGAGGTCGTCCGGGATGTCCGTCAGGGCCGTCTATGCGGAGAAGGAGAGGAAGGGGACGAAGACGAAGGTCTTCGACTGCTTCGAGTACTCCTACGAGGTGTCCATGACCGCGGATCTCGCCGACGACTGCGTCGGGAGGCTCATGGACGCTTTGACGGGATGCGAGGGCGCACCCGAATTCGACGTGATATACGAGGTATCCGATCCGTCGGTGCCGCAATCCGAGGCGAGGAGGCTCGCCGTGGAGGACGCCAGGCGTTCGGCGGAGCAGATCGCGAAGGCGGCCGGCGTCTCCCTCGGGAAGATAGAGTCGATAGCGTACGGCTCCTACGGCGGGATCGGGAACGGCATGCGCTGCATGTCCGCATGCGCCGGCCTGGAACCCGAGGACGAGGAATTCAGGGAATCCGTCCGCATCAAGTGGTCCATAGAGGATTGAACATGGAACGCTCCCTCCGGACCCCTCTGGTGATACTGCTCCTGGTCATCGTATCGGTGGCCGGGGCCCTGGTCTACTCGAACACGGGCGACGGGGTCACCGAGCGCACGCTGGGAGATCTCACGATCAGGGGTTCCATAGCGTCCGAGGGAATCGAGGCGGACGAGTACGCCGGGACGGCGACGCTCACCTACATCGGGTCATCGAACGTTGAATGGCGTCTCAAGGACCTGGAATCCACGTACTACGCTGAGCAGGACGGGGTCTACAAGGTCCGCGGGTACGACGACATCGTATCGGAAGGTCCGACCCTCAAGGTCAGCGATCCCGGGAGGTACGCCGTCAGGATGTACATCGACGGCCATCTCGCCCGTTCGGGGACCATGGTCCTCGACGGCGACATCACGAAGACGTTCGCATGGAAGCAGGCGGTGTCCTCGACGGTCGCCTACGAGTATTCCGTCTCGTACACGTACCGTTTCTCCGATTATCTGAACAGGGCCGATGACGGCGACGCCGTCAGGCATTCCTCGGATTCGCTGGAGGATTCGAGGTTCGCCGTCGTATCGGATGTGAAGGTCCTTCAGGAGCGCCTCCTGGCCGAGTACGTCTCGGTCCGCGGGTCCGCGGCGTTGACGGACGGGCAGGACTACGCGGATTATCTGCTGTCCTTCGTCCAATGCTGCATAGAGTACCCCGATACGATAGCCCAGGACGACGACGGCAAGTACAGGAAGACCGACACCGGAGGGAACGGCGACCTGTTCCTGTACGGGAAATCCGAATACTGGGCGTACCCGCTGGAGACGATCCACCGCGGGTACGGCGATTGCGAGGACACGTGCTTCCTGACGGCCGCGCTGTTCGCCGCAGCGGGATTCGATTCAGCCGTGGCGACGATACCGGACCACATGGTCGCGGCCGTCGCTCTGAAGGATTTCTCCCCCCGCAAGGTGCCGAGCGGGGTCATGCTGACGAGCAAGACGCTGACCTCGACCGGGATGAATCTGTTCTTCTGCGAGACCACGACATCATCGTTCCTGCCCGTCGGGTATTTGGGGACGACCTCGTATTCCGAAGTGATGAAGCTCGACCGCGTGTCCATGGTATCGGCGGAGGCCTCCTGAGATGAGGGCCGCCCCGTTCATAGCCGTGGCGATAGTGGCGATAATCCTGTGCGCCGTCGTCCTGCCGAACATGGGTCACGGTGACCGGACCACCGAAGAACCGGATGCGGATCCCGAACCCACGCCCGTGCCGGAGCCCGATGACGGGTATCCCGAGGGGATATCGGTGGACCAGGGGACGTGCACGATAACGTACACCGGAACGACTAGCTGGCATGTCTACGATCTGTTCGAGACGTATTACGTCAAGCCCGAGGGCAAGGTAACATGGTCCCTCTACGAAGGATACGATCTGACAGGTTCCTCGATCGTCCTGGAGCCGGGATACTACAGGATCTCGGTGGACGGGCTGGAGTTCGAAGTGGGGTTCACGGGATTCATCGAGAGGACGTCCTCGTGGAATTACGACATCGCGGGGACGAAGCATCCCGTGTCGGTCACTTATCAGATCGACGTGGCGGAGCTGATCCAGAAGAAGGAGGCCAGCAAAGCGTACAATCAGGACTGCGCGGATGACAAGAGCCTCACGAAGCATCTGTTCAGCGACCTTCCCGGCCTGATGGACGTGGATCCCACGGTGATCTCCGTGGAGAAGTCCCTGAGGTCGGAATTCGAGAGGATCGGAGGGGATGTCTCCGACAGACAGGCGTACGCCGATTTCATCGCATCCTTCCCCCAGGTGGCGATCACGTACCCTCCGAGCATCTACCTCCCCGGGGAGGACAGCAAGGAGGGCGAGGATTACGGGACCTACGGCATGGACGAATACTGGGCCTGTCCGCTCGAGACCCTCTGCATCCAATACGGCGACTGCGAGGATACGGCGGTCCTGCTGTGCTCCCTGTACGCCGCGGCGGGATACGAGACCGCGGTCGGAGGGATCAGCGGACACGTGTTCGCCGGCGTGGCCCTGGACGTCGACGGTTTCGTCGAGACGTCCAAGACCAGGTTGGAACAGCTGGACAGGATCCACGGCACCATCATGAAGCTGGCGGTGTCGCTCCCGGTGGAGGGGTCGTGCTCGGCTCCGCTGTCGGAGACGTCGTTCTACGCCGTCGAGACGATATACTCCCAACTGCCGGTCGGATATCTCACCACGGGATCCAAGGAGTTCGGCAAGAGCACCTATTGGGGGACGAGCGGGTTCTACCCCTATCAGGGAGCGGAATCCGGTATCCAGGGCTCGTCGTGAGTCTCCGCCTTCCCCAGAACCAGTTCGTCGCCCACGTCGATGGTCATCAGGTCCTCGGCGGCGATGGTCCTGATCCCGGTGGCATCCTGCACCATGGCGGCCTGCTTCGCGGGGTCCCTGCGGATTATCACTATGCCTAGATGCACGAATACGGCGAGTTCCGGCTTGACCCTCTCCACGAACGTGATCGCATCGTCGGTGCACAGATGGTACCGGATGCGGTTTCCCATCGGGGTGGTCACAGGGAGCAGCAGGACGCGCGATCCGACGTACTGGTCGGCTATGGCGTCCGTGTACTCCGTGTCGCTCACATAGGACAGTATCCCGTGACCCGTGTCCATCCTGAATCCCACGTTGGTGGGGTCGCTGTGGATCGCTTCGCACACCTCCACGCGCATCCCGTCCACGTCGAGGACGTCGCCGGGCTTGAACGCGGTCACATGCTCGGGCCTGCTGAGGTGGTACGGGGAGAAAGCGGGTCCGAGGACCCCCTGGCCGTTGATGACTGTCTCCGACCCGTACAGGCTCCCGCGCTTCACCCATCCGCCCATGGTCATCCCCTCGATGACGCTGGCCGCGTCGGAGTAGTGGTCGGGGTGGCAGTGGGAGACGATGATGGATTCCGTCCTAGTGAGGTCGTAGCGGATCCTCTGCATCTGCGTCAGGGCCCCGGGTCCGGGGTCGACGTGGAGGAACCTGCCGTCGTGCTCTATGAGGAAACCGCCGGTGGAGCGGGTCTGGTACATGGTGGTGTGGCGACCGCCGCCCGTCCCCAGGAATGTTATGCGGAATCCCATGCCTGCTGATGCGCGGGGCCCTATTTCGTAGTTACCGACGGAACGCTCCGGCCAAAGCTTCGAGATTCGCATCGGGGGTGAGCGGGGCCAGACCGCATCCGGGGGTTATGAGATGGTATCCCGCGTCCGAGAACATCCGCGCTTCGTCGCGCACCTTCTCCGGGGTGCCGAACAGGAGGGTGTTGACCGGATCCACGGCTCCTGCGACAGCGACCCTGTCGCCGATGCCTTCCAGGACCTTCGTCGGATCCATGCTCGGATCGGGGGAGAAAGCATCCACGCCGGAGGCTCCGACCATTCCGAGGATCGGGTCGGTGGTCCCGCAGATGTGCAGGACGCTCTTGATCCCGGAGGGCATCATGCGTCTCATGTGCGACCCGCTGAGGCGTTCGAAGAACGACGGGTCGAGCACGTCGGGGGAGGCCACCCCTTCCACAACGGTGATGATGTCCGCGCCCGCATCCCTCAGGAGCTTGGCGTACTCCTCCTGGATCCCGGCGAGTGCGGAGCACCATTTCTCGGTCCAATCGGGATTGAACATGGTGCTCACGGCCATGGTCTCGGTGCTCGCCAGCTGTCCGAGGAGGGACACCGGGCCGAGCATCCCGGCGCAGACGGGATGCGTGTCGCCCCACTTCTTCGAGGCGATGCGCACGGCTTCCGCCACCATGGTCGGTCTGCCTCCGGATACGAACTCCGATGGGGACATCAGGCCGTCCGTGTCGGGGAACTCGTCGGAGAAAGGGTCGAACCCGTAAGCCCTCTCGGATATGGACGGGATGTCCTCGCGCGTTCCCATGCGCACCCCGCATCCGAGACGCTCCGCTTCCGCGGTGATGTCGAACGGGACCCTCACTGATTCGAATCCGAACAGCTCCGCCTGGGCGCATCCGAGGCGGGCCATCCTCGCCGGGTCCGAATGGGCCTCCGGCCAGGACGCTCCGGTTCTGTCCATCATCCCCACGGTGGCGGATTGCGTGAGTATGGCCACCGGAGGGATGTCGGGTGTGTTGCGGGAAAGGGCTTCCAGGACGCGCTCGCGAGGGGTCATGCGTTTGGAATCGGGATGGGTGGATAAAAACTCCAGTCGTCCGCGCCAACGATTAAACCCCCGTCCCCGGATACGGGGTTCATGATAACAGCCATCCGCAACGCATGGATAGTCACCCAGGATCCTCAGCGCAGGGTCCTGAAGGGGGACGTCGTCGTCGAGAACGAGAGGATCGTCTCCGTCGGACCCTCCTACAACGGGACCGCCGACAGGGAGATCGACGCGACCGGCGACATAGTCATGCCGGGGATGGTCAACACCCACACGCACATCGCCATGTCCGTGATGAAGGGGGTCGTCGACGATCTCCTGTTCCCCGATTTCCTGAATAAGACGTTCAGGATCGACTCCGACCGCACCGACGAGGACCTCGACATCGGCACCAGGCTCGGATGCATGGAGATGATGCGCGGAGGCACCACCACCTTCATGGACCTCTACTACTCCGAGGACGTCATCGCGAAAGCCACCCAGGCCGCCGGCATCCGCGGCGTGCTGTGCTGGTGCGTCCTGGACGATGACAAGACCACTCAGAAGGGCAGCCCCCTGACCAACTGCAGGAGGTTCATCGACCAGCACTCGAACGTCCGCAAGATCGTCCCCGGAGTTGGTCTCCAGGGGGTGTACGTCTGCGACGAGGACACCTGCGTCGGCGCCAAGGCGCTGTCGGACGAGAAGGAGGCGCCCATGAACTTCCACCTGTCCGAGACCAGGGGCGAGGTCAACGACCACAAGCGCAAGACCGGCATGCGCCCCGCCGAGTGGCTCTCGGAGATCGGGGTCCTCGGTCCGAGGGGCGTATCGGCCCACTCGGCCTGGCTCACCCTCAGGGAGGTCAGGCTCATGGGGGAGGCCGGGATGTCGATCTCCAGCTGTCCCGCGTCCAACATGAAGCTCGCCACCGGGGGCGTGGCGCCCGTCCCGGAGTTCCAGAAGTACGGGGTCAACGTCTCCATCGGCACCGACGGGAGCACCACGAACAACACCCTCGACATGTTCGCCGAGATGAGGCTGCTGGGTCTCCTCCAGAAGTCCAGCAGGTGGGATGCGACCGTCGCTCCCGCTCAGGATCTGTTGGACTTCGCCACAATCAACGGTGCCAAGGCCGTCGGCATGGCCGATTCCATCGGATCCATCGAGCCCGGCAAGTACGCCGATCTCGTGATACTGGACGGGAAGGCCCCGAACCTCAGGCCCCTCCTGCAGGAGAACATCATCGCCAACATCGTCTATTCGGGCAACAGCCTGAACGTCAAGACCGTCATGTGCCAGGGCGACATCGTCGTGGAGAACGGCGCCATCACGACCCTCGATACCGAGGAGGTCCTCTCCAGGTCCGAGGACATGTGGCGCTCGCTCTGCCTCAGATGAGACGAAGGACGGAAACGGGTGCGCGTCGGGCGCGGAGCGTCCGATGCGTGCCTTCATCCACATCATGGAGACCCGGGAAGCGGCCCGGGTTCACTGATTCTCATCGTGATCGTCCGACTCGGGAGCCGTTCCTTCGGGCTCGGCATCCGTATCCTCGAGGGCCGCCTGATGGCGCTTCCTGAGGTACATCGCGACCACTATCGCCGCACCGGCGGCGAACACCAGGAGGTAGTACCACCAGGGCACCGCAACGGCGTTGGGCACCAGGAGGACTATGGCGAAGTCGATGCCGAGGATCAGGAGGTACGTGTTGACCTCCAGGAACTTCTGGAACCTCTCGTAGGTGGCCGAGGGGTTGTCCCTGGAGCTCTCCATGTTCGCGATGCGTTTGGCTCCCGTGATGATGATCTCGTCCAGGAACTTCACGTTGTTGATCAGGTAGTACGTGGGGATCGTGAGCACCAGGAAGTTCAGTCCGAGCACCGCGATGACCCATGCGGTCATGCTCCCGCCGAAGGAGCCCATCAGCCAGTCCACGAGCGGCGGGAGAGCGAAGTAGAAGACGATCTCGATCGCGGCGATGGACAGGATGTTGATGTAGGTGTGGGTCATGCTCTTGTACACGGCCTTCTGCGACTTCCTCGAGGTGACGGACACGCGCATGTACATGCTAGACCTCGCCTCGTTCACAGCGCAGCATCCCGCGTACAGCTTGCGGGGGCACTTCTCCACGGAGCGGTCCCAGATGCGGTCCGCGTATCTGCAGATTATCGGCAGCATGATCATGGAGATCAGAGCGGCGCCGATGACCGAGGTGTAGAACGAATTGTCCACGACCTGGTCGTTCAGCGCCTCCGCGGCGATGATGAATGCGAATTCTCCCATGGCGCACAGGCCGGTCGCCGACAGGAAACCGTTCCTGCAGGACTCGTTCCCGAACCAGTAGGCGAAGAACACGGTCGCGGTCTTCAGGCCGGCGAACAGGAGGTAGAATATCAGGATGGTCGAGATGTTGTCCAGCAGGATGCTGGCGGGGAACACCTCGGCTCCGATACTGATGAAGAATATGGCCATGAACAGGTCGCGCATGGGCTCGATCTTGTGGTTGATGTCCTTGGCCTTCCTGCTGCTGGCGACCATCATACCCATCAGGAAGGCCCCGATGGCCATGGACAGTCCGGCGTAGGTCGCCAGGAGCGCCATGCCGAACGCCAGTCCGACGGATGTGATCGTGAGGATCTCGTCCGAGACGTTGTCCGATATCCAGTTGATGATGCGCGGGACCACCTTCAGCCCGACGACGATGCTGATGACCATGAACGCCAGGATCTTGACGATCAGCGCGATGATCGAGTTGATGTCCATCCCGCCGCCGGAGTGCAGCACGTAATTCGCCATCAGCGGGGTGATCATGGACAGGATGATGACCTGGCCGATATCCTCCATGATGGTGATCAGGACGAGCATCTCGATGTGCTCCCTGTCCAGACGGTTCTGCGATTTCAGCACGGCCATGACCACGGCCGTGGACGAACCGGAGATGATCGCGCCCAGGACGATGGACTGCGTCATGTCGTAGCCCATGAACGTGCCCGCGACGAATCCGCCGAATACCATGAGAGGCAGCTGGATGACCGCCACGAGTATCGCGAAGGAACCCTGCTTGCGGATTTTCTTGATGTTGATCTCCAGGCCGATGCAGAACATCAGCATGACCAATCCCATGTCCTTCAGCAGGGAGATGATGTCCTCTTCGACCTCGATGGTCTCCTGGTCCTGATAGAGGAAAAGGACGTTGACCAGGATTATTCCGGCGACGATGTAGCCGATGAGCGGAGGGAGTTTAAGTTTGTTAAAAACGATCGAGCATACCGCGGCCAAGAGCGTGAAGAGCGCCAGGGCTGTGAGTATAATCGCTTCCTCCATCCATCCACCGATACCCGCATCGTCTCATATGATTTAAATTATGGGCGATTGCACCTGGACATTTCGTATTATGCACATTGCTCAGATGTAATCGGAGATGTACGGGATCTCGTGGATCAGGATCTCATCCAAGGCCTCCACGGCCTCGTGGGATCCCTTCAGCCTCTCCAACCTCTCCAATTGGGCCGCCGACATGTATCCCATGAGCAACGTGGTCAGGGTCCCGATGGACAGCGATACGGTGTAATCGGGCTCCATGTCCGTCACCTCGGCGCGTCCCCCGTGGAAGAGCACCGCGAACGTCCCGTTGTTCCACTCCAGGAACGGATCCTCCACCTCGAACGCTATGCACACGTCCGCCTCGGCGTCGTCCGTCCTGTATTCCTCGAAGAACATCCCCACATCCACTATGCGGGCCATCATGTACGGGCGGATCGCCTCGGTCACGTTGCCGTCCTCCAGGAGGAACGCCATCAGCTCGTTGCGGTACGAGTTGCCGCGGACCTCGTCGATCATGGAGTAGTGGGCGCTGATGTAGTCCCAGAGGCCCTTCTGCGCCTCCATTCCGAGATACACCATCTCCTTGATGTGCATCACGTCCTCCTTGATCAGGTACACCATGTATCCCATGGCCTCGTCGTCCTCGTCGTAGTACACGGCGACCAGGGTGTCCTCCTCGTCCCATCTCCAGTACTCCTCCCATGCGATCTTATCCCTGAGGATGCAGCCGTGGGTCCTGAGCGCGAAGCGGGCGTGGAGGTTCATGAACTCCGCATTGTCCCATGAGACCCTGCGGACGTACCCGGGGGCGCGGTCCTTCCTGCGCCCGGGGTAGATCTGGGTGTCCTTGACCTTGTAGGAGATCTTGTTGGAGACGATCTCCCATCCGAACTTCCTGTAGAGCGGGATCGAATAGGGGAACAGCAGCGCCAGGGACCTGCCGTTCTCGCGGATGCGGGTGAGGCCCAGGTGCAGGAGCCGCTTCATGATCCCGCGCCCGGAGTACTCCGGATAGGTGGTGACGCTGGTGATGTGACCGATGTCGTAGACGGACGAGTGGATGTTCATCCTCAGAGGGTAGACGGCGATCTGCGACACGAGGTCCTCCCCGTCCCAGCAGCCCAGGACGTCCGCCCTCTCGAGCACCGGAAACTTGGACTGCATGATGTCGTCGTCCCTCCAGCCGGCCCTCATGAGCTCCTCCTCGGTGACCTGGAACGCGTAGCGGAGCAGCGCGTTGTACTTGTCCAGGTCGTCGGTGGTGAGGCTGCGTATCTCGAGGGTCGGGTCGAGGTCGTTCATCGCATCTCCTTAGAGGGAGGTTCCATTAAGCGGTATCGCCGGATGTTTTGGAGGACCGGGGGGCATCCCCCGTGCGGAAGAGACGGTCGTCCACAGGATATAGAGGTCAGAATGTGGTCCCCACCCCCTGATTTGAACAGGGGACCTGCTGATTTCAGCGGCTGTATCGGTATTCCCGAGAACACTCTACAGTCAGCCGCTCTAGCCAGGCTGAGCTAGGTGGGGACAAGCCAAGGATACCTAGGCCTTATTTTAAACTATCGTGGCCGTTCTTGCGGTCGGGAACAGGGGCCAGACACCGCCCGGATTCAGGAGGTCCTCTTCGGAGCCTTCCCGATGCATTCGATTCCCGTGCCGCCCTCGAACTCCACGATCCTCCTCATCAGGTCCTCCTCGTAGGCCCATTGCTCGGTCAGATGCTTGTTCATCTCCCTGCACGAGATGAACAGGTAGACGAAGGAGTACAGTCCGAGGGTGACCGCCACGAGCAGGATGTGCGGCCAGATGTCGCGCCTGTGGACGGTGTGCTGCATCCTGTTCACCCTGAATCCGAATCCGGCGCACCTGTCCGAGAACTCCTCGGTGAACTTCGCCTGCACGGCGTCGTGGTTCGAGGGGAAGAAGAAGACACTCCCGACGGTGACCGCGAACTGGACGAGGAGCAGCATCAGGACCGGCACGGCCATGACCAGGACGGTGACGGTCACGCCGTCCAGGCTCGCGGAGTCGTACGTGAGGAATATCCCGATCCCGAGGGCGACCAGCGCCAGGGTGAGGATCATCCAGATCGCCATGGACAGGTTCGTCGCGGCCCCGCCTATGATGCTCTTGTTCCCGAGGGCCGTGCGTCTCATGGATGCGGAATCCCCTCCGTGGAAGTCCACGAAATCGGACAGCGCCTCCATCCATTCGGCATCCCTCCTCAGATGGTTGCGGTTCCTCCTGGTGACGCAGAACAGCATGAAGCTGGAGAGCGCGGCCTCGGCGGTGAAGGCGGTGAGGAGCATGACGGTGATGCATTCCCTGTAGCGTTCCTCCGGGAACGTCGCGTTCCCGTTGGCGGAATCCAACCATAGGACGGCGAAGGCGACAGCGGTCCCGACGACCACCGGTATGAACAGGCCGGCGATGAACAGCGACGGCTTCAGCATCATGTCGCGGTCGCCGCGATGGACGACGCAGTCCACGAACGCATCCGCAGCCTTGTTCCGCTCCATATGGCGCGGTAAGGATAAAGCGGTAGAAATAGCATCGGCGTCGCATGGCGTTCGGCCGTTCGAAGGATGGGAATGACGATGGCGGGGGCATCCCGGAGATGTCTCGCCGCACCCCTCTGGGTGTGATGGTCGCCGAAGCGTTCCTGATGTTCATCATGATCACCTACTTCGCCAAGATCTGCGTCCTGTCGATGGGGCTCCTGGTGGAATCCTCGGACGGTCCGCTGCCGAGCTGGAATCTGATCTTCTTCGTGATCGAGATCGCCATGATCCTCATAACCGCGGATGCGGTGTTCGGATTGTCCTCGAGGAAGCCCGCCGGGTGGAAGAAGGCGGCCCGCGGGTCGTTCATACTGCTGGCGCTGACCATTCTGGGCTATCTGGTGAACACGAGGATCGCGGTGTCCGGGCTGGTGTCCCTGGACCCTCTTTATGTGACGCCCATGGTGCTGGTCGTCATGGTCGCGTTGCTGACCCCGTCGGTCCGCGACTACTACGTCCCTCCCATGGAATCCCGTCGTCCTCTGAGGTCGTGGGTGGCGTTCGCGGCCTTCTCCCAGCTCTATCCCAAAGGGGAGTACCGCATCGCCTATGCGGAGGAACGCACAGAACCGGCACCCGTCAAGAAAGGGCGCTTCGATCGGTTCAGATCGCTCATCGGTCGGTTCCGATCCCAGGAATCCACGGTCGCCTTGCGACGGTAGTTGCCCATGCGGTCCTCGGGTGAATATTTCGGAGGTACCGGACAGACGGTAAGGGAACCGCAGGCGCCGCACCTCTCGTCGAGGGTGTAGCGCCCGCAGTTCCTGCAGAATCTCATGCGGGAGCTCATTTGCTCTCGCGTTTCAGGGAGGCGGTGCCTCCGTTGGACACGAGGTCGCTGATGGCGGCGTTGGAGACCTCTTTCATGATCTCCTCCGCCTCCTTGTATTCGGCCGCCTTGACGACGACCCTGTACCTCGGGCATCCGACGCACGTTATCTCGGCCTCGGCTCCGTCCGCCGCCGCCATCCCTCTCAGGAGCGCGTTGCGGACCAGTTCCATGCCGTTGGGTGCCGACGACGTCATCTCGAGGATGCCGTCGATCTGGACGGACGGGGCGGCGACGTTCTCCTTCGCCACCTCCATGAACGTGTCGATCCACTCGCCCTCGTAATCCTCGAGGAACGCGTCCGTCTCGGCGACCGCCGACTCGAACGCATCGTAGAGCGACTCGTAATCCTCCAGCAACTCGTTCCCGAAAAGGTCGTAGGCCTTGTCGACGGAGATCGACATCCTCTCGGCGACGATCTCGACGAGCTTCTCGGCCTTCTTCTCGTTCTTCCATTGCTGGATCTTCTCTCTTTTCTGGTGGTCGTTGACCGCTTTCAGGGAAAGGTCGATGTGGCCCTTCGAGGAGTCCACGCCCAGGACCTTGCAGACTACTTTCTGACCTTCCCTGACGTAGTCCCTGATGTACTTTACCCAGCCAGTGGCAACATCCCGGACGTGGACGAATCCCTCCTTGTCGTCGTACTCGTCGAGTGAGACGAAGGCGCCGAAATTCTTGACGCTCTTCACGGTGCACACGACGAGCTCGCCGTTCTCCGGGAAGCCTCTGACCCTAGCCATCAGCCGACAACCTCGAGGATCTCGCCCTTGATGTCGCCGACGCCGCCCTTGGGGACGACGAGGGTGGAGCCGCAGACGTGGCAGGGGACCTTGGTGGCCGCCTTCTTGAAGACGATCTGCTCGGCTCCGCAGTCGGGGCACTTGACTTTGATGAAATCTCCGGTCATTCGAATCACTCCGTAAGCTCGAACTTCTTAGCGCGGATGCACGGGGAGATGTTGGCCTTCTTGCACTGGGTGCACCTGTACCTGAGGTTGATCCTCTTGGTGGGCTTCTCCCTCCCCTCGGGCTTGGGCCTCGGGAAACCTCCGTAACCGGCGGTGACCTTTCTGAATCTCCTCTGTCCCCATTTGAGCTCGCTGGCTTTCTTCTTCTTGACCCTCTCCACTTCCTGCTCGGTGTGGGTCTTGCAGTAGGGACAGTATCTCTTGATTGTCCTGGGCATCTTCATTTGAATCACCTAGAATGTGAACGGGGACGTGCTAATATGGGGGTCATATATAACAGTATCATCGCACGCGAGGTCACGCGGACGGCTGTCCGCCGTCCTCCTGGGCCTGCATCTCGGAGGCCGCCGAGACGTTCCCTTCATGGTCGCAGACCAGCGCTTCGAACGCCGTGTTAAGGAACAGCCCGTTCTCTACCACGCCGGGGATCACGTCGATCCTCGACTCGATGAAGAACGGATTGTCGATGCCCTCGGGGAACCTGCAGTCGTAGATGTAGTTCCCTCCGTCGGTGACGAACGGCTGACCGTCCCTCATCCTCAGGACCGGGTCGCAGCGCTGCATCCTCAGGGCGTTCTTCGTGTGCTCGTGCCCGAATCTCAGCACCTCGACGGGGAGGGGCGCTTTCGTACCCAGCTTCCCGACGAGCTTGGAGTCGTCGGCGATGATGATCTCCTTGACCGTGGCCGCGGCGACGATCTTCTCCCTGAGGAGGGCGCCTCCGAGCCCCTTAATCAGATTCATCTTGGGGTCGATCTCGTCCGCCCCGTCGATGGTGACGTCGAGCTTGTCCACCTCATCGAGGTCGACGACCCTGATGCCGCATCCCTTGGCGAGCTCCTCGCTCTGGACGGATGTGGCGACGCAGGTCAGCTCGTACCCGTTCTCGTTGACGAGCTGCCCGATGCGCTTGATCGCGTAGTACGCGGTGGAACCCGTTCCCAGTCCGACGTTTATCCTGTCCTTGACATAGGTGTCGACGGCCTTCTCTGCGACGATCTTCTTCATCTCTGCGGAATCAAGGGGCATGCTCGTTCACTCCGCCCTTCCGTATCATGACAACTATAATCCAGTTTTCCCCGCGAGGGGCCGCGGGTCCCATCGGACTCACTATTAGTATTATCTTTATTAGAGCGGAGCCCCTAGATGATGCCCGATGACCGAGACGAAGACGCTGGTGCTGCTGTCCCTGTTCCTATCCGTGGTCCCCGGGCTGATCGCATTCCTGGCAGGCAATTGGATGTGGATGGTGGTATGCGTCGTGTGCATCATCGTCCTCGTGATACCGGAGACCCGCGATCTCGGATACTACTACGACCGGAAGCTGGTCGTCCTGACCATGGTGGGTCCCGTCGCGGCCATCCTCGTCACGGTCCTGAACCCGACGATCCACCTGGATGACATCACCCTGCTGGACGTCACCGGATACATGTACTGCATCCAGGCCATCCAGGCCTACCAGTGCTTCGTGCTCGGGTTCATGATCGCATTGGTCCTCGACAGGAGCTACGGCCTGAAGATGACCAACTCCTGGCTGATCGTGTTCTCGCTGGCGTTCACGATGACCCTGTCGGCGGTGTCGATGTTCTACCTGTTCGGTCTGATGTACGCCCAGGGGTATCCGGTGTTCAACGAGGACTTCTATGACAGCGACATCTACACCAACGCCATCCTGATGATCGCCCCCGTGGCGTCCACCATAGTCTCGGCGGTCATGGCGGTTCTTCTCGCATTGAGGCTCCGCGGTCGCGACAAGAGGGATTTCCTACCGGAGGCGCGCGCATGATGTCCCGCAGACCGACCGCGGTCGACATCATGGCCGTGGTATTCGGGATCTTCACGATCGCATTGGGGTTCAAGGGCGGATCGGCGGACACATCGGTCGTCTTCATGGGCGTGATCTGTCTCCTCCCGGTCGTTCTGAAGTATCTCGGCGTCATCGAACTCCCCGCGCCCATAGTCGTCATGGTAGTCATCGCACCCTGGCTCCACGGCCTGGGGTTGGCCATGGGATACTACACGTCCCTGGACAACTACGACACGCTGACCCACACCTTCTCATCCATGGTAGTGGCGGTGATCATATTCTACGCCCTGTCCTGCGTCCATTACTACGGCGGCGGGAAGGTGAACTTCGCCGGGAGGGGTCTGGCCATACTGACGGCCCTGCTGTCCCTGACCTTCAGCGTCTACTGGGAGGTTCTGGAGTACTCGTCCGACGTGTTCCTGTCGTCGGTGACCCAGTACAGCCCGTACGACACCATAACCGATCTGATCTGCGACACCGTGGGGACGTTCATCGGTTCCGCGTGGGTCGGATTCTACATGAGGGACCGCACCACCAAGGATGTCATCGAGTCGTTCCGCATCAGCGACAGGATACTGGGGGCTTTCTCCGACAGGACGAAGGAGTGAGGCGGTCGCGAAGGGCAATTATACGCCCCGGCGCATCCCGCACCCATGAGGCTGGCGTCCCTGTACTCGGGCGGGAAGGACTCGACCTTCTCGCTCTATCTGGCCGAGCAGATGGGCCACGAGGTGCCGTATCTGGTCAACATCGTGCCCGAAGATACCGCGTCCTGGATATTCCACACGCCCAATCTGTCCCTGGTCCCCCTGATGGCGGAGTCCATGGGCAAGGAGCTGGTCTCCGCCCGCAGCACCGGCACCGAGGAGGGCGACATGGAGGGCCTCCGCGAAGCGTTGGAGGGTCTGGATGTCGAAGGGGTGGTGTCCGGAGCGGTATGGTCGGATTACCAGTGGGACAGGATGAACATCGTCTGCGGGGACCTGGGTCTGAAGTTCATAGCCCCCCTGTGGAGGAAGGACCAGGACATGCTGATGGAGCAGTTCCTGGATTCCGGCATAAGATCGATGATCGTCGGATGCTACGCCGAAGGCCTCGGGAAGGAATGGCTCGGACGCGAGATCGATTCGAAGGCCGTGGAGGAGCTGAAGGCGATCCGCGCCCGGACAGGGATAAGCATCATGGGGGAGGGAGGGGAGTACGAATCCCTCACCATCGACTCCCCCATGCATTCGGTCCCGCTGGAGATAGTCTCCTCCGAATCCGATTGGTCCAGCCAGGGCGGGACCCTCAGGGTGACCTCGGCGCGTCTTTCAGAGCGTCGGGACTGAACGACCTGAGCCTCATGGCGTTCGATACCACGGATATCGACGACAGCGACATCGCCGCCGCGGCTATCATGGGCATCTGATTCACCAGCCCGTCGTATCCGAGCAGCACGGGGAGTCCGGCCGCGATAGGGATGCAGACCGCGTTGTAGCAGAACGCGAAGAACAGGTTCTGCTTGATGTTCTTCAGGGCCGCCCTCCCTATCTCGAGGGATGCCGGGACGCTGCGGAGGTCGTCGTTCATCAGCACGATGTCCGCCGATTCCATGGCGATGTCCGTTCCGGATCCGACGGCTATGCCCAGGTCCGACTGCGTCAGAGCGGGGGCGTCGTTGATGCCGTCCCCGGTCATGGCGACCCTCCTCTGCTTCACCTGGAGGTCCTTCACGATCTCCAGCTTGTCTCCGGGTTTGGTCTCCGCCTTCACATCGCGGATGCCCAGTTCGGACGCGATGTGCTCGGCGGTGTCCCGTCTGTCTCCGGTGACCATGATGACATTCAGGCCGTCGGCCTTCATCGACGCCACAGCGGACGGGCTCTCCGTCCTGATGGGATCCATGATCGTCACGGTTCCGGCGTATACCCCGTCGAATGCGGCGGATATGCGGGTCGCCCCGTCCGAGGAGGCGATATCGTCCGGCATCGTCACTCCGCGCTCCTCCAGGAACGCGCGACTCCCGACCAGGACATCCTTCCCGGATACGCGGCACGATACCCCGCCGCCGGTGACGCTCTCGAACCCGGAATGCTCCGGCATCGGGACGCCCTGGGACGAGGCGTATCTCACGACCGATGCTCCGAGGGGATGCTCCGAATCGGCCTCGGCGGCCGCCACGACGGAGATGAATTCCCTCTCGTCGCCGACGGCGGACACGGAGACGACCTCGGGATACCCCACCGTGCACGTGCCCGTCTTGTCGAGTATCACGGTGTCTATGTTGGCGGCGGCCTCTAGCGACGCCGCGGTCTTGTAGAGGATCCCGTGCTTGGAGCCCACTCCGGTCCCGACGACTATCGCCAAGGGGGTGGCGAGGCCCATGGCGCACGGGCACGAGATCACCAGGACGGACACGGCGATGGTCAGGGCGAACTCCGGCGTCCTGCCGGCCGCGATCCATCCCACGCATGCGAGCAGGGCGATGACCATCACGACCGGCACGAACACAGCCGCGACGCGGTCGGCGACGCCTGCCACGGGGGCCTTGGTCCCCTGGGCCATCTCCATCATCCTGGCTATCTGGAACAGCACGGTGTCCTCGCCGGTCTTCTCCACCTTCGCCCTCAGGCTGCCGGGACCGTTCACGGTCGCCCCGTACACGGTGTCCCCGGCCCTCTTGGTCACCGGGATGCTCTCTCCCGTGAGCATGGATTCGTTGACCGATGATTCGCCGTCCACGACGACCGCATCGGTCGGGACCTTCTCGCCGGGACGTATCAGGACGACATCCCCCGGGATCAGGTCCTTCGATGACACCACGGATTCCTTCCCGTCCCTGATGACGGTGGCCTCGTCCGGCGCCATCTCCAGCAGTTTCCTGAGGGAATCGTTGGTCCGGTACTTCGAGCGGGCCTCCAGATACTTCCCGATGCTCACCAGGGCTATGATCATCCCGGCGGAGTCGAAGCTCAGGGAATGCAGAGCCATCGAATCCCCGGACAGGACCTGCGCGGTCCCGTACAGCCCCATCAGGACGGATGCGGTGCATCCGAGGGATACCAGGGAGTCCATGGTCGGACTCTTGGAGAACAGCGCCGGGAAGCCCTTGCGGAAGAAGCGGCGTCCGGCGTAGAGGATCGGCACCAGCAGGGCGATCTGGATGAAGCACTGCGCGGTCGCGCTGACGCTCAGGTGGATCCCGAGCATGTGGCTCATGGCCACGATGCTCAGCGGGATGGCGAAGACGATGGCTATCGCCAGGTCCCTCCTCTGGACGGCCAGCGCCTCGAGGGCGGCCTTGTCCGCCTCCGACCTGTCGTCGCTGATGACCTGGTATCCGGCGCCGGTTATGGCCTCGGCTATGCGCTCCTCCGTGACGACGGATTCGTCGTACACCACGGTGGCGGTGTTGTTCCCGATGTTGGCGTTGCAGGAGGTCACCCCATCGAGCGCTTCGACCGCCGAGTTGATGCGGTTGGAGCACGCGGCGCAGCTCATCCCGCCCACGCGGAATATGCGGGTCCTCATCGGAACAGTCCGTGCTTGACGGTGCCGCGGAATCCCGCGTCGACGACCGCTTTGATGAGCGCCTCGTCCTCGACCTCGCCCTGCACCACGGCGTTGCCCTTCTTCAGATTGACCTCGACATCGGTGACCCCGGGGACCTTGGAGAGAGCCTCCTTGACGCTCTTCACGCAGCCCTCGCACATCATGCCTTCGATCTTGACGGTTTTCTTCGCCATGTTGCGGTCAACGCCGTTAGAGTATTTAGGATATGCTAAACCTGTATCAGATGCGGCTCCAGAACTCCTCCGGGGCCTTCCTGTTCCCGTGGTTGTTCGAGGTCTCGTCGGCGCGGTACCCGACCGCCAGTATGCCGGAGATCTCCTCGTTCTCCTTCAATCCTAGCTCCTTCTTCAGTATCGCGGGGTCGAAGTAGCCGATCCACACCGATCCGAGTCCGAGGGACTGGGCCTCGTACATCATCTGCGTGATGACGATGCTCGCGTCGATGTCCCCGAAGTCCTTCCCGTCGAAGGGCCTGGTCCAAGAGACGTCCCTGTCCACGACCGCGACGAGTCCCAGCGGGGCGCCGTACAGCCTGGCGGTCTTGGCGAGCTTCGCATGCGCCTCCGGCGTGTCGGCCACGAGCACCCTGACGGGCTGGAGGTTCTTGGCGGTGGGCGCGAGCCTCCCCGCTTCGAGGATGGCCTCCATCTTCTCGGGTTCGACCGGCTTGTCGGAGTACTTCCTGGAGGAGTACCTCTCCTCCGCCAATCCCATGAAATCCATGGGGGAGAATCGGCGCCGGGCTATTTGATTGCGCACGGCGCCGTAAGACGGTTATCGCGATCGCACGCCGCTTCCGCGCTCGATCGCTTCGATGATCCTGGAGATCTCCCTGTCGGGGTTCTTCCACATGCCGGGGGTCCACACCCTGTGGATCCTCCAGCCCCTGGACTCAAGGTACTTCTGCCTGTGGTAGTCCCTCTCCCTCGTGGACGAGGGCAGGGCGTACAGGTGGCTGTCGCATTCTATGCCGAGGATGTACCTGTTGTTCTGCTTGACCGCCAGGTCGATCTGGTATCCGCCGATCCCGACGTTCCTCTCCACAGTGTACCCCTTGCGGGTCAGGGCGTTGAACACGCGGTCGGCGACCTTGGAGGAGCCGATCTCGTCGGGCTCGTCCCAGCGGTCGTCCCCGAAGGATTTCAGGATGGAATCCGCCAGGTCCCTGTTCCCGTCGCTCACAGCGCGGGCGTACTGCAGGTACTTCTTGAGGATCCTCGGACCGTCGTTCTTCACGTTGTCCACCTGGAGGTCCTCCGGTTCGAAGGACGTGACGATCATGATCTTCTTCTTGGCCCTGGAGATGGCGACGTTCAGACGGTTCTCGCCTCCGCGGTTGTTCAGCCATCCGAACCTCTGCATCAGCTTGCCCTCGCTGTTCTTCGCATACCCGATGGAGAAGATGATCACGTCGCGCTCGTCCCCCTGGACGGACTCGATGTTCTTGATGAACAATCCCACGTCCTCCCCGTTGTCGAACCTGCGCATCTCGTCGTTGACCGCCTTCCCGAAGGACGGGTCCGATGCGCATTCATCGTCCAGCACATCGCTGATCAGGTCCCTCTGGGAGGAGTTGAACGTGATGATCCCGACGGTCTCGTTGTTCTTCCTGTTGGCGAAGAACTCCTTCAGGAGCTCCACGATCCTCTTGGCCTCGGCCATGTTGGACTTGTCCTCCCACAGGCCGTTCACGCGGAACACCTCTATGGGCGGGCGCTCCGGCTCCTCGACGTTGGGCGACACGTACAGCCTCCCGCCGTAGAACGCGTAGTTGGAGAACGCGATGAGCTCCTCGTACTTGGAGCGGTAGTGGAAGTTCAGCAGGATCGAGTCGTACCTGGACCTGGCGAGGTCCAGCAGGCTCTCCTCCTCCAGCGCGGCGGAGACCTCGTCCTCCGGGTCGTCCTCGTCGCTCTCGTAGTCGATCCTCCCCATCCCGAGGGATGAGGGGCGCAGCTGCTTGTGGTCGCCGGCGACGATGACCTTCTTGGCGCGGTATATGGACGGCACCCCTTTCTCGACGTACATCTGCGACGCCTCGTCGAAGATCAGCACATCGAAGATGCCCATCTCCAGCGGCAGGATCTCGGATACGACCTCGGGGGTCAGCAGCCATACGCGCACGCCCTTGAACAGCTCGTACCCGTAGCGGTTGATGAACTTGTTGAGGTTCCACTTGCGCTTGGACTCCACGATCCTGGCGATGTCCCCGCGCCTCTTGGATTCGGTTATGTACTTCAGGTCCTGCTGGAAGATCTCCTCGACCTTGTCCCTGCAGAGCTCTCTCTTCTCGCCGATCTTCCTGTCCATGTCGGAGATGATGGACTCGAAATCCCAGATCTCCTGCATGATGTCCTTGTGGGACGCGTCGAACCTCTGGAGGTGCTCGTTCAGGATCCACTCGTAGATCCTGTCGTTGCTGTCGGGGTAGGACATCTTCGTCTCGGCCGATACGCCGAGCACGTCCTCCCCGTAGTTCTTCTCGGAATCCCTGAGCTTGTTGTAGATGGTCGCCCTGGCCGAGTACGTCTCGTATCCGTCCAGCGCGTCGAAGAACCCGCGCGGGTCGCGTTTGACCGCATCGAGGGTGTGGGGATTGACGCTCACGAAGTACTTGCCGATCATGGCGGTGGCCTCGCGCTCCACCTTCCCCTTGGAGAACAGCTTGCCGATGAACCCCTTGGAGTTCAGCTCGGTCATCTGGTTCTCCAGATCGAGCATGTCCGCCTTCATCTCGCCGATGTTGTACTCGGAGAGGTCGGGCTTCATCTGCGTCATCCACGGGTACCTCTTCACCAGCTGGATGTACTCGTTGAAGTTCCTCATGAGCACCTGGTCCGCGAACTTCCTGTGGAGTTCCTTGACCTCCTGGTACTTCAGGTTCAGGAGGGAAGGCTCGATGTTCGCCTTCAGCAGCTGGTACTCCTCGAACTGGCGTTTGTCGCCGATGTCCAGCCATCTGTCCATGGCGTACAGCTTGTACGGCTCGATGCCGAACTCGCCGGGCTTGTACATGACGTCGGCGATGTTGTCCAGCATGAGCACGTCCCTGTCGATGCTGTCCGACACGGACTCGACGTCGCAGGGCCTGACCGGGGTGGTCGTGCCCATCATCCTGGCCAGCTGCTTGTAGAAGCTCTCCTTGTTGGCCACGTCGTCGATCTGCAGGCAGTACTTGGACAGCGTCCCCAGCCTGGAGTAGACGACGTCCAGCGCCGTCTTCTTCTCCGAGACCATCAGCACCGTCCTGCCCTTCATCACCGCGGATGTGATCAGACCGGTGATGACCTGCGACTTCCCGGTGCCGGGAGGTCCCTGGACGACGATCTCGTCGCCCCTGTCCATGGCGGTTATGATGTTCTCCTGGGAGCTGTTGAGCGAGTTGATGTAGATCAGGTCGCGCTCCGACGCCTCCAGCCCCTTCTTCTCGATCTCGTCCTCGGAGAGCGGGAGCGGGTACTCCGACAGGTAGTCGGTCTTGTTGAGGTCGACGATGAGGTCGTTCAGGATCCCGTTGATCTCCCTCCCTGCGAGCATCCCGTCGAAGTCCCTCTGGATCGAGCTGGAGTATGTAGGGTACTTGCCGATGAGGATGTTCGGCACCAGCTTCATCTCGCCGGGCTGGTAGCGCGGGAACTCCCCCGCCTTGTACTCGGTGAATGGCACGGGCAGGCTGTAGGTGTAGTCCAGGGTTATCCCGTTGACGTTGTAGAACTCCACCAGGTTCGACAGGAACGATTCGGCGCTGTAATCCTCCAGGATGTTGTCCGGGAGCGGTCTGTTCTGCCCTCCGGCCTTGATGAATCCGAGGATGAGCGTGTTGTTGTAGATCGCATCCCTGGAGTCGTCCATCTTCAGCGTGATCACGCGGGTGTCCTTCTCCAGGATCACCGGGAACAGCGCCAGCGGAGCGCGGATGTCCAGTTCCCCGTCGGGGGTCTTGCCTTCCACGAACGGGTAGGCGACGTACAGGTCGTACTGACCCTTGTCCCTCTGCTCCCTGTTGACCTCGCGGATGATCTCGTTGAGGTGCTTGAACACCTTTGCGGCCTCGGGGCCCTTGGCGGTGTCCACGAGCTTGAGGGACCTCTTGTTCCCGAACACCAGGCCCATTATGTCCGCGTCCGGCAGGAGCATCATGTCGAAGGCGTTCTTCCTGGAGATCTTCGGCTGGAACAGCAGCCTGTTCGCCTTGTTGATGTTGATGAGCTTCTTCTCCAGTTCGCGCAGCGTCTGGGCCGCTTCGGCGTCGATGTTCGAGCCGTTGGCGGCGGTGATGGCGTATTTCCTCGTGATGTTCAGGAAATCGTCGCCGTACTGCTCCACGAACCTCTGCCCCACGCCGACTATGGCGGAGAAGTCCTCCGCTTTGGTCGGGACGCGCTGGGCCATCTCCCTCAAGGCCTCGTCCGAGCATATCTGCGGGATGCGCCCGTTGGAGAACCTGCGGTCCTCGCGCAGGGTCTCCCTGAGCTCGTACAGCTCTTCGTAGAGGTCATCTTCCAATCCCATGCCAGCCCGTAGCGCGTGCGAGTAGGTATATGTGACGCCTCCGGAGAGGACCCAGGCAAGGTTTAAACGGAGCCTTCCGTACGGTGCACCCATGCTCAGCACCGGAATCAAAGGCACGAAGACGATCGCAGTCACGGACGAGAACACGGCTGCCGCCATGGGGAGCGGCTGGCTCTCCGTGTTCGCCACCCCCGCCATGATCGCGTTGATCGAAGGAACCGCCAGCGAGAGCGTGGCCCCCCACCTCGAGGAGGGCCGCAGCACCGTCGGCACGCACCTCGACGTCGCCCACTCCGCGGCGACCCCCGTCGGCATGGACGTGACATGCGAGACAGAGCTCGTGGAGATCGACCGCAGGAGGCTCGTGTTCAAGGTCGTCGTCAGGGACGCCAAGGGCGAGGTCGGGTCCGGCACCCACGAGAGGTTCGTCGTGGACAACGAGAAGTTCATGGCCAAGGCCCTCTCCAAGCTGGAACAGCGATCGGAACAGCCCGAACTTGAACAGCAGCACCGGGAGCAGCAGGCATCCGCACAGGACCAGCCTCCCGGTGCCCAGCGCCGAGGGCACCAGACCGACGAACGTCGCGCACAGCAGGATGAACAGGCCCGCCGGCCCGGTGAGGACGAGGGTCAGTACCACCAGCAGTACCAGGACCGTCCTGCCGAGGCGCCTGGGTCTTATCCCTCCGGCGATCCTCGCGAACACTTTTCCGCTGGCTATCGTCAGCCAGTATCCCGCGAGGGACGCCACCGCCGAGGACAGCAGCAGGATCAGGAAGGGCTCCGACGCGGGCCCGATCATCGAGTCCCCTATCATCTCCTTTATCACGAGGGCCGTCCCCGACCTCCCGTTGCCCGATACCGACAGCGTCACGAGCGACAGGATGGATGTCACGGTCCCGATGGACGCCACGGTGGAGATGAACCTCTCCGGGCGCCTCTCGGGGAACACGACCGCGGACATCGATGCGCCCACGGTGGACGTGATCCCGGGGAACCAGCCGGCCAGAGTGCCCATCAGCACGCCTCTCAGGCCGGGGATCGGACCCACCGGGTCCTTCACCCTGTCCTTCTGAACCGGGATCCTCGCTTCCGAGGACGTCTCGAGCATCACGGGGATGCCGAACAGTCCCGTGAGCAGGGGCATCATGACGCTGCCCCCCTCCATCACGCCCTCCACGGGTACGGGGAGGATCATGCACCCCAGTCCCAGGATGCCGGAGAGGACGAACACGAAGATCCCCTGCGGGAGCCTGCCGCGGGACCTCTCCCCGTTCAGCAGGACCAGGCACGCGATGACCAGGACGAAGGGCGTCAGGGAATCCAGCGTCTCCGCCGCGCCGTTCAGCAGGACCCATTGCAGCGGCACCGCCATGAGTATGGATGCGGAGCATCCCACCAGGCTCCCGATGGCGGCCGCGCGGACCGCTTCCATCCCCCTGCCTTCGAGCAGGAGCCGGTGTCCCGGCAGCACGGAGACGGCGTCCTCGGAATCCGGGGCCCCGATGAACACCGACGGGACGAAGTCCACGAACGAATGGACCACCGACGCGGCCATGATGCAGCAGCCCGTCGCCATAGCGGACTGCTCCGGCTCCAGGGGGAGGACCCCTTGGATGGATGCGTTGAACGCCAGCATGATGGCGGCGAGGGTGTTGACGTGTATGCCGGGGACGATCCCGCTGAACAGGCCCATCAAGCACCCTGCCGCGGCCATGCCCATGCAGATCGCCATCATCGCGGGGTCCATGGTCGCGTGTCTGCGGTCCGGCTGATAAAGCCTGGGACTGCATGCAGTATGACACGAAACTCTTCGAAATGTGGAGCGCGCGGCGGGGATCGCCGACGACACTGCTTTTAATGGGGCAGGCTATGGGCACGCGATCCAAATGAACGTCGAAGAGAAAGTGGCCCTTGTGACCCGGAACACCGTCGAGGTAGTCACCGAGGAGGAGATCGAGAACCTCCTCAGGACCAAGGAGCACCCCACCGCGTACATCGGCTTCGAGCCGTCCGGACTCGTCCACCTCGGCTGGGTCCTGGTCGCGCAGAAGATCAGGGACCTGGCCGACGCCGGGTTCCAGGTCACGGTCTACTGGGCGGATTGGCACGCCTACATCAACGACAAGCTGGGCGGGGACCTGGACAACATCAAGGCCTGCGCCAGGTACATGCAGGACTGTTTCATCGCCCTCGGGGTCCCCGAGGACAAGGTCACCTTCCGCTACGCCAGCGACGTCCTCTCGGACATCAGCTACTGGGAGATGGCCATCAAGGTGGCCAAGGTCACCTCGCTGTCGAGGGTCAAGAGGGCCATGACCATCATGGGAAGGTCCGAGGACGAGGCGGAGGTGGACGCATCCAAGCTGTTCTACCCGATCCTCCAGGCCACGGACATATTCTTCATGGACATGGACCTGGCCTACGCCGGTCTGGACCAGCGCAGGGCCCACATGCTCACCAGGGATGCCGCGGACAAGCTCGGATGGAGCAAGCCTGTCGCGCTCCACACCCCTCTGCTCCCCGGATTGAAGGGAGGCAACAGGATGGACCCCGTCGAGTCCAAGATGTCCAAGAGCGACCCCTCCGGGAACATCAGGATCCACGACACCAAGGAGGACATCGCCGCCAAGATGAAGAAGGCGTACTGCCCGCCCGAGGCCGAGAACGAGGACGTCAACCCGATCATGATGATCTGCAGGTACATCCTCTTCCCGAGGCAGGGCCGCATGCACATCGACCGTCCCGAGAAGTACGGCGGACCCATCGACTTCGCCAGCTACGAGGAGCTCAAGGCCGCCTACTACGGCGGAGGGCTCTCGCCCGTGGACCTGAAGTCCGGCGTCACCGACGGATTGTACGAGACCCTCGCTCCGGTGAGGGCCTACTTCGAGGCCCACCCCGAGAACTACGAGAACCTCAAGTCCATCGTAGAGAATCTTAAAAAGCTCCGCTGAAGCGGGGACCCGCCCGGGAATCGGATCCCGGGCGGTCGAAAAACATTTCAGAGGTTCGCGAGCCTCTCCGCATCCTCCTTCTCGCGGATGCGGCGCATAGCGTCCATCGTGTTCTCCATGCAGATCATGAGCATGGCCTCCACGTCGCCGATGCCGTTGATCCCGGCGGCGGCCCCGTGGCCTCCCGCATCGCTCATGGTCTCTCCGCCGACGCGCCCGAGTATCTCGCCGAGATGGATCCCCTTGCGGACGGCCTCCTGGGTGGCGCGGCCGCTTATCCTGAACTCATCGTCCCTCTGGGATCCGACGAAGGCCACATCCGCCCCTGATGCGAGCAGGGCCCTGCAGGACGATGCCTCGAAGCTCCCCGCCGCGGAGGTGGCGACGATCATCTGACCGACGCGCTCGACCCTCACGCGGCTGACGGCCTTCAGCATCGCGATCCTCTCGGATATGCTGACTCCGGCCTGCACGAAACCCATGGCCTCGTCCATGGCGATGCCGTGCATCGTCATGAGCTCGGAGAAAGCCCTCAGCAGCTTCGCGTTGGCGAACTGGAAGTGCCCGCTGTCCGTGAGCATCCCGCCCATGAGCATCAGCGCCACATCCCTCGGGATGTCGATCCCGGCGGTCTCGATGAGGTCCTTGACGATCTCGCAACAGGACGAGCGGTCCTCGTCGCAATAGAACAGCTCCACCCCGTCCCACCTGCCGGTGGGCTTGTGGTGGTCTATCACCACATCCGCACGGAATCCGTCTTCGGAGCACAGCTGCTCCGGCGAGGAAGTGTCCACGACCACGATGCGGTCGAACCCCTCCCCCAGACCGTCGCGAACGGCGGTCTCGGTCTTGGCGGCGACCATCTTCGACACGCGGTCCAGCCCGTCGGGGGCGAATATGGCGCATCCGGGGAAGCACCTCGCTATGGCGTAGGCGGACCCCAGCGCATCCATGTCCGCGTTGCCGTGGACCAGCACGGCCTTCGTACCCTCGGACGAGAGCTCCTTCGCGATACGGCTCAGCATGATATCCCGATTGACGTCACGTATTTGATGTTCGCTTGCGCCCGGTCAGCTTCTGGACCAATCTGCTCTGTCCCAGGCCGGTGACGAGTATGTCCGAGCTGTAGATCCTCACCGTCACCAGGATGGTCGCGATCGCGAACACGGCCATGTACGCGATCCCGGCGAGCACCAGTGCCATATCCCCGTTCATCAGGGCCTGCATGGCCATCATCGGGTGGGAGAACGGTATCGCGAAGCACACGCCCTGCAGGGCGGACCCGGCGCCGTACCATCCGGTGAACATGATCACGAACATGGGGATCATGGCGAGGATGCTCAGAGGCATCGTCATGGTCTGCGCGGTCTTGTAGTTCTTGGAGAACGCTCCGAGGATCATGCAGATGCCGAGGGCGCACACGATGGCCAGGAACATGGACACCATGATCAGCGCCCAGTCCGAGAGGTCCAGCGCCATGCCGATCGATGCGAGGTCCACGCCGACCGACGAATCGCTGATCATCCCGGTCATGGAGTTCATGTAGATCGACATCCCGACCATGTAGGCCAGACCGTAGATCAGTCCGACGATCGCGGCGGCTACGATCTTCCCGCTGACGATCGACGTCCTCCTGATCGGCAGGGTCAGCAACGTCTCGAGCGTCTTGTTCTCCTTCTCGGATCCCATGGAGCTGATGACGATGCTCCCGATCATCGTGATGATGATCATGATGACCAGCGGGATCATCATGGTCTGGCTGCTCACAGTGTTGGATATGTCGTAAGGGGTCACCCCGTTGTAGGATTCGCCGTTGACGATGGTGCTGATGGAGCCGCTGCCCGACGACAGGGGGGCCGTGACGAAGGAGTAGTCCTCCTGGGAGCCTCCGGTGGCGATGAGCTTCTTGGACAGGTCGGTGTTGAGCAGGTTGACGATGGTGCTCATGACCGTCGACGAGACGGATCCGAACATGCCGGACGGCTCGTAGATGTAGTATTGGAGCACGTTCATCGGCTTGGCGCCGGACATGCCGTCTGCGAACTGCTGCGCCGTGGGGAGCACTATGGCGGACGTCAGGCCGTTGGCCTTCATCCCGTCTATGATGCCGGAATCGCTGCGGTCCGAGAGGACGACGATCCTGTCGGATTTGCTGCCGTAGGCGTCGTACAGATACGCCAGGGGATCCCACACGACGGTCTGCCCGTTGTATTCGGATGCGTAGCCGTCCTCGGTGATTATCGCGAACTTGGGGAGTTCGGCGGTCTTCTCCACCTCCCCTCCTATGAGCCCTCCGAGTCCGGCGAACAGGATGACCATCACCAGGACCGAAACGACCGATCCCGGGGAGAGCATCTCCCTGATCTCCTTCCTGATTATCGTGGCTACGTGGCTCAACCTTTCACCGCCTTGACGAACACTTCCTCCAGGGTCTGCACCCCGTACTCCTCCTTCAGATCCTCGGGGGACCCCAGGAGGATCAGGTTGCCCTGGTCGATCATCCCGACGCGGTCGCAGAGCATGTCCACCTCGAACATGTTGTGCGACGACATCACGACGGTGACGCCGGAACGCGCGATCTCCCTGATGACCTCCCTGATCTCGTAGGCGTTGATCACATCCAGCCCGGAGGTGACCTCGTCCATGATGGCGAGCTTCGGATGGGGCATGATGGCCCTCGCGATGAGCAGGCGCCTCATCATCCCCTTGCTGTAGGTGTCCACTTTGGAATCTATCCTCTCGCCGAGGTCGGCGAGGGCGATGCCCCGGGATACCATCTCCTCCTTCTCGGCCCCGGAGGCGAAGAAGCTGGCCATGAACTCCAGGTACGCGCGTCCGGTGAGGTCCTTGTAGGCTCCCGCGTCCTCCGGCAGGTAGCTGATTATCCTGCGGACCTCCTCCGGTTCGGTAGCGACGTCGTGCCCGAACACCGAGATCCTCCCGCCGGTGATCCTGAGTATAGTGGATATCATCCTGAGGGTGGTGGTCTTCCCGGCCCCGTTGTGGCCTATCAGACCGAAGATCTCGCCCTCCTTGACGGTCAGCGATATGCCGTGGACGGCCTCGCGTTCGCCGTATGATTTGCGCACGTCTTGCAGTACGAGTGCATCCATGCGTTCGAACCGAACGTTCTGAGATATAATGGGTGCGCTTCGTCGTCTAAGAAATGTGAGAAGAAGGTAATCGGGTTTGGGGTAAGGGTGTTTGGTCACTCCTCGTCTTCCGTCGCGGCCTTCGCGGGCGCGTTGCCCATGGCGGCGTTGATGGTGTCGGCGAGGACCTTGAACTTCTCCTGAAGGGACTTCTCCTGGCGGTCCAGGCTGGAGATCCTGACCTCCATGGTCTCGATGGACTCCTCCAGGTCGCTCTTCAGCTTGTCCTTGTCCTCGACCTTGATCAGCAGGGATCCGGCGGACTTGTAGACGTCCCCGGTAGCCGAGTTGAGCTCTTCGAGCGTCCTCGCCATCTCCCTCTTCTGGGTGTCGAACTGCATCTTCTGGCCGGAGACGGCCTGGAGCTGCTGCTGCACCTGCTGGTACTGGGCGATCTGGTTCTGAAGCTGGGGGCTGATGCTGTTCATTGTCTCACCTTGGCGATGTGCTCCACCTTCTGTACTACTGCGATGCATTCCAGGTATGAGTTGAGGGCCGCCCTCATAGCTGAAGAGTCGGCGGCTTCGATGCTTATGACGGCGGTCCCCTCCGCCATCTCGACGGAGGACCGGGTCCTGGGCAGTTCCCTGCCGGATTCCGGGCGGATGGATTCGACGGCCGCCTCGGCGGTTCCGCCGTCCATCCGCAGGGTCGCCTTGAGCATCGCTCAGTCGGACTTCAGGACCTTCTTCACGTTGGGTCTCTCTTTGAAGAAGATCTTGGATCCGCATTTCTCGCATTGGAGCCCCAGGGCGTTGACGTTCCTGACGGGCTCGTTGCACTTGGCGCATCTGTACATCGTGGCTCACTGCTCGCTGACCTGAGAGATCTCCCTCTTGGTCTTGGGGGTGTAGGCGCCGGCGGCGAACTTGGTGTCGCAGTGCGCGCAGTACCAGATGCCGGAGGACTGCCTCTTCACGGCAGCGTGGTGGCATACCGGGCACTCGTGCTTCTGTTTCTGCTGGGCCTCGATGTTCTTGATCCTGTTGCGGACGATGACTCCGTATCTGGCTCCGAATCTGCCGGAGCTGCCCGCCTTGACTGTCCTTTTTGCCATGTGGGATCACCCAATGATTTTTCTGATCTCCGCGCCGATCTCCACGGACCTGTCCAGGCACTGGCGAAGCTCGTCAAGGGTGATCGAGCCGCACCCGCCCTTCTGCATGGCCCTGAAGTTGCCGTTGTCGTCGGTCGTGACCGTCAGACGCGCGGTTGAAATCTGCTCTTCGTCGTAGTCGGGGTCTACTATTAATGTGTTTCCGACTTTGGCCTCCGTCACGGAAATGGGCGTGCAGGTCACGGGCAGGGGCTTGTTGGGTCCCTTGCCGTACTGCTCGCCGGGCACTATGGCGGATTTCAGCGCGGCGACGGCCGCGAGGTTGGCGGCATCGAACAGGTTGCCGTCGTGGTCGATGGCGTAGATGTCGATGTAGCACATCCAGACTTCCTCTCCGGGCGTGATGCAGAGAGCCTCCACATCCACCATGCCGGACTCGCGGATACCGCGGTCCACGACACGTGCCAGCTCGATGGCGTCCTCTCCGGGGGGTCCCGACTCGAACGTGGGGTGCGCCATGGGGATGAGCTCCATCCCGGTGGTGAGCACTCCGAGGTTCGGGGTGTCTCCGAAGGGGGTGCCGGGGATGATCTTGATCCCGGCGATGACGGTGGTGTTGCCGAGGCGGACCCTGGCGGATCCGTCCGCGGACTCGATGAGGCCCGTCTCGACCTCGATGCTCCTGAAGTCCTTCACGCCGCGGCCGTCCTGCCTCCTGCCCTCCTCGAGCAGGTGCATGATGTGGTCGCGCTTGATCTCGGACATCAACTCGTTGCTCATTCGGATGCCTCCTGGGATTTGGAATAGCGCCTCTTGAGTGCGTCGACCTGCAGGTCGTGCACCTCGTGGCAGGCGTTCACGGCCAGCTCGATGGCGTGGTCGAACTCCGCGCGGGTCATGTTCCCGTCCATCTGCAGGAGGACGATCTCGTCGGTCGAGGGAACGATGGCTATGGGCACATCGGCCTGGCCGTAGTTGTCCTCCTCCTTGTTCAGGTCGAGGAGGACCTTCCCGTCGGCCTTGCCGGCGGCGATGGCGGGCACGATGTCCCTCATGGGGATGCCCGCATCGGCGAGGGCCACGGACGCGGCGGTGAGCCCGGCGCACCTGGTCCCGGCGTTGGCCTGGAGGATCTCGATGTACACATCGATGGACGCGCGGGGGTACAGCTCGGTCAGGACGACCTTCTCGAGGGCCTCGGCGGTGATCTTGGAGATCTCGATGCTCCTCCTGTCGGTCCCGGGCCTCTTCCTGTCGGAGACGGAGTAGGCCTCCATGTTGTACTTGACCTGCACGATCGCCTTCTCGGGGTTCTGGAGGTGCCTGGGGTGGCACTCCCTGGGTCCGTACACGGCCGCGAGGACCTTGTTCTTCCCGATCTCGACGTATGCGGATCCGTCCGCGTTGTGGAGGACGCCGGCCTCGATCTTGATGGGCCTGTGCTGTTCCGCGGTCCTCCCGTCGATGCGCATTCCGTTCTCATCGACCAATACCATATCAGTGTGTCCGCTCATTGTCACTCCTCCCCCTCATCATCATCGTCTTCGCTCTGGGGGAGCTTCTTCTCGATAAATTCTTTGATAATGTCCGTGAGGTTGCCGCACTGGGCCTTCTCCTCGATCATCCTGACGGCCTGCACGGCGACGTCGGCGTTCTCCTCGTCCCCGTCGATCCACACCATGCCGTTGTTCCCGACCGTCACGCGGCAGTCGGTCATGTTCTTCAGCATGGAGATCATGGACCCGCTCTTGCCGATGATCCTGGAGACCTTGGTGTGGGAGACCTTCACGAGCCTCCCTCCCTCGAGCCTCCTGAGGCCCGAGTCCTTCATTGTGACCTGAATCTTCTTGCTCTCGTCCACGGACAGGACCTTCAGGAGCACGACGTTCCCCATCCCGAGGTAGCGGGACGTGTCGCCGAACTCCACCTTCCAGGGGACCTCGTTCACATGCAGCGGCGCGGGATAGGGCGCCCCGATGTCGACGAGCCAGTTGGAAGGTCCGATGTCGACTATGACTCCGATGACCGTGTCGCCGGATGTGGGCATGTAGCATCCCCTGAGCGGGATGACGCCGACCGTGTTCTGATACACGTTGCGCACGCCCATGACGCTGGCGCGGACCTTCCCCTTGTCGAAGTAGGCGAAGTCCCCGGGTTTCATGCCGGTGCCGTCCAGGACATCGCCCGGGACGACGATCTCGCGCGTCTGTCTGGTGTTTCTTCTCTCCATTCGTATCACTCTGTTAACTTCATTCGTTGATGAGCTTGACCGAGGCCGTGCCTTTCGTCTTGTGCTTCAGCTTCTCGGTCAGCTCGGTTATGGTCCCCGCAGGGATCTCCATGGCGCCGATCCAGTCCCCCTCGGGGGTCCAGACCTCGTGCTCGACGATGCCGTAGTGGGTTATCTCGTCGTAGCATCTGCCGTAGTCCGTGCCCTTGAGCTTGATGGCGATGCGGCTCTTCTCGAACCTTATCGGGATCAGCGGGCGCAGCAGCTTCATCGCCTCCTCGATCTCCTTCTCGAGGGGCTTGAACGCGTCCACGTGGAATTTGGCCTCCTCGAGGGCGAGCTCGATCCTCAGCGGGGGATGGGGCGTGTGGGTCTGGGGGTTGATGGCGTTGGCCGCGATGTATGCGATGACCTGCTGCCTCTTCGCCTCCAGCATCTCCTTGCGCTGCTCGGACGTTATCTGGATTTCTCCCTTCTCGACGATCTTCCGGGCGATCTCCGCCACATCCATGGTCCCGAAGGCCTCCCTGGTCTTCTCCTCGGGGGGCCTGGTGCCTTTGGATGCGTTCTTGAAGACGTCCTCCACCGCCATGTATTCGACTATGTCGAACTTCTTGCCCTGTTTGATCAGGTCGACCACCTTGGGGTCCAGGAGGATCTCGAAGGTCTCCCCGTGGGTCTCCAGGCGGGCGGTTATGGCGTCGTCGAGATTGACCATGGGTCGCGCCTCACATCTTGGCGATGAGGGCGGAGACCTCCTCCTCGGAGAGCCTCTCGAACTTCTCGCCGACCTTGGCGACGCCGATCTCCACGGAGTCGGCCTTGAGCTTCTCCTCGACGGCGGCGGAAAGGGCCTTCAGACCCAGCTTCGCGGCCTGCTCGAAGGTCATGTCGTCCTTGAAGTCCTTCTCGAACATGTCCATGACCGCGGAGCGGCCGATGCCGATGCCGGTGGCCTTGTACGCCACGAGGGCTCCCGAGGGGTCGGTCTCGAACAGGTGGGCGCCGAGGTCGTCGGTCCCTGCCACTAGAAGGGCGGTCCCGAACGGACGGACGCCGCCGTACTGGGTGAAGTTCTGTTCGTAGTCGCAGATTTTCTTCACGAGCATCTCGACGCCTATGTTCTCGCCGAAGTTGACCCTGTGGATCTGCGCCTGCTTCCTGGCCTCGTCGACGAGGATCCTCGCGTCGGCGACCAGTCCGGAGGTGGCGCAGCCGATGTAGTCGTCGATCTCGTGGATCTTCTCGGTGGATTTGGGTTCCAGCAGTTTGCTGGAGATTCTCCTGTCCACGATCAGCATGACACCGCCGTCGAATTTCACTCCGATGGTCGTGGAACCCTTCTTCACGGCCTCGCGGGCGTACTCAACTTGGAAAAGCCTTCCGTCGGGAGAGAAAACCGTGCTCCCCCTGTCATAAGCCATCTGTCCGGGTTGCATGAAAAACGTGCTCCTATATACTCTAACGCGACTCGAATGGGGGCGCAGTATATAGCGTTTGGCCGTTCGCGCAGCATCGTCTGCGACGCTTGCGCGGAGCGTTGAGCTGGGGGTGCCTGGTGCGCAGCGCGCGGAGGGTCCCGGAGCAGTCGAAGGACGAGGACCCGGGGATGCCCTCGGACATCGCCCTCTCGAGCGATTCGCGGTCGGACGGCAGCGAGCGTATGACGGCGAATCCCTTCCCGCAGGTTATGACCTTGGCGGATCCCACGGACGATACCGCTGATTCGGCGTCGCGCCTGTCGGTTCCCAGGGGCACCTCGAACGCGGTGTAGCGTCTCCTCCCCCGGACGGATTTCACTGTCATCGGTCACCGTCCAAATTCCCGGCGGATTTAACGTTTCCCGAGGTTTAGGTCCGACTTACAGCCTTCTGGGGGGCGCATGCTTCGGGACGGTTCCCGAAATACGCCAGTTTCCGCATCGGATGTTACTAATTCAAAATTCGTGTTAAATCCTAGCTGGATGTATCCAAAATGAACCAATTTAAAATAGCCAGATAATGAAAAATCGAAAAACCGAGCATCCAGGATTCTTAAAGGATTCAGTTGCATATCTGTTATTTCAATTCATTCGTATAATTACGAAGAATCGGTAAAACACATACAGAATCTCCTGTCGCATTACCCATACGGATAAGACAAAAAAACACAATTACGCGAATTGCTGGCTATCGTTAATTTAGTCTACCCTAAAAATATTAGGAGCCATGAAACGCATTTTAATAAAAAGCGGGATAAAAAAGGGTCATATCTATATAATGATTTCTTAGTAGCCATTAAAATAGTTCTGAGCGGTATCCTCGCACGTTCCAAACACCAAGTTGGTAACGGAGGCAATGACTTGAGCAAATCGGCATTGGTTATCGGTGGAGGAATCGCTGGAATCCAAGCTTCGTTGGATCTTGCAGACCGCGGAATTCACGTCTACCTGGTGGACAAGGCGCCCACCATCGGTGGAGTGATGTGCCGTCTGGACAAGACTTTCCCGACGAACGACTGTTCCGCGTGTATCCTCTCCCCTAAGATGGCGGACTGCGCCGGACACCCGAACATCGACGTTCTGACCTACCACGAGGTCCAGAAGGTCGAGGGACAGGCGGGAGACTTCAAGGTCACCGTCCTGAAGAAGGCCAGGTACGTCAACCCCAAGGAGTGTACCGGATGCGGAGACTGTGTCACGAAGTGTCCTGTCAAGAACATCCCGGACGAGTACGAGTTCGGCCTTGTCAACAGGAAGGCCATCTACATACCCCACGCACAGGCTGTGCCCCGCGTCGCCATCATCCAGGGCGACCGCTGCAACATGATTCAGAAGGGCAAGTGCGGACTGTGCTCCAAGGCTTGCGGAAAGGGTGCTATCCACTACGACGACAAGGATGAGATCATCACCCTCGAGGTCGGATCCATCGTCGCCGCTCCCGGATTCCAGGTATGGAACGCCGAGATCGCGACCGAGTACGGATACGGCAGGTTCCAGAACGTCGTCACGGCCATCGAGTACGAGAGGCTGATGTGCGCGTCCGGACCCCACAGGGGACACATCGTCATCCCCTCCAGCGGAGAGGACCCCAAGAAGATCGCCTACATCCAGTGCTGCGGATCCAGGTCCCAGAAGACCGGATGGAAGAAGTACTGCTCGTCCGTGTGCTGCATGTACGCCGTCAAGCAGGCCATGATCACCAAGGAGCACGGAGACCTTCAGGAGGACATCTTCTTCATGGACATCAGGTCCTACGGGAAGGAGTTCGAGGCCTACATCCACAGGGGAGAGCGCGAGTACGGCATCAACATGCACAGGGCCGCCCGCGTCTCCAACATCGAGGAGGACCCCGAGACCAAGAAGCTCACCGTGAACTACACGAACGCGGACGGAGACGCCGTCAGCGACGAGTTCGACATGGTCGTCCTGTCCGTCGGTCTGGTCCCGCCCGTGAACGCCCAGGAGTTCGCCGACACCCTCGGTATCGAGCTCAACGAGTACGGCTTCTGCAAGACGACCGTGTTCCACCCGCTCGAGACCACCAAGGACGGTATCTTCGTCACCGGAGCGTTCGCCGCTCCCAAGGACATCCCGACCTCCGTCGCCGAGGCATGCGGTTCCGCCGCCAAGGCCGGAGCATGGATCGTCGACAAGGACTTCACCCCCTGCGCACCCAAGGTGTATCCGCCCGAGAAGGACGTCGCCGGAAAGGAGCCCAGGATCGGAGTCTGGGTCTGCCACTGCGGAATCAACATCGGATCCGTGGTCGACGTCCCCGCCGTCGCCGCCTACGCCAAGACCCTGCCCAACGTCGTCCTCGCCGAGGAGTCCCAGTACGCTTGCGCACAGGACTGCCTGGAGGCCATCTCCAAGGCCATCTCCGAGCACGACCTCAACAGGGTCGTCGTCGCTTCTTGCACCCCGAGGACCCACGAGCCCCTGTTCAGGGAGGCCTGCAGGAACGGAGGACTGAACAAGTACCTCTACAACATGGCCAACATCCGCGACCAGTGCTCCTGGATCCACATGCACGAGCACGAGGCCGCCACCGCCAAGGCCAAGGACCTCCTCAGGATGGCCATCGCCAAGGCACGTCTCCTCGAGCCCCTCGTCGGAGCCGAGATCCCGGTCACCAACGCCGCCGCCGTCATCGGAGGAGGAATCACCGGAATGACCGCCGCCCTCGACATCGCCGCCCAGGGATACCCCGTGCACCTCGTCGAGAGGGAGAACGAGCTGGGAGGATACGCCCGCAACTTCTGCTTCAAGGAGGACGGAGTGTCCGTCAAGGACTTCCTGGCCGAGACCATCAAGAAGGTCCAGGACAACAAGCTGATCACCGTGCACCTCGGCGCCACCGTCAAGGACATCCCCGGATACGTCGGCAACTTCAAGCTGCAGCTCGCCGACGGCGGAGAGTTCCCCGTCGGAGCCGTTCTGTTCGCCGTCGGAGCCAAGGCCTACGAGCCCACCGAGATGAACTTCGGATCCGACAGCAAGGTCATGACCCAGACCGTGGCCGAGAAGAAGATGGAGGACGGATCCTTCAACGGTAAGGACGTCGTGTTCATCCAGTGCGTCGGCTCCAGGAACGACAAGGTAGCGTACTGCAGCAGGGTCTGCTGCGCCGCGTCCTGCAGGGAAGCCATCAAGATCAAGATGGCCGACCCCACCGCCAACGTCACCATCATCCACAAGGACATCAGGACCTACGCCTTCCGCGAGGAGCTGTACCTGAGGGCCTGCCAGATGGGCGTCAAGTTCGTGAGGTACCCCGAGGGGCAGCCCCTGCCCGCCTACGACGGCAACACCGTCAAGGTCTACGACGCCACGCTCGGCGCCGACCTCGAGATCCCCGTCGACACCGTCATCCTGGCCGCCGGAATCTCGCCCGACAGGGAGAACAAGGAGAACCTCGCCAAGATGGTCAAGGTCCCCATCTCCAAGGACGGATTCTACTTCGAGGCCCACCAGAAGCTGAGGCCCGTCGACTTCGCCACCGAGGGTGTCTACGTCGCCGGAGCCGCGCACTGGCCCAAGTTCATGGACGAGTGCATCGCCCAGGCCTCCGGAGCCGCCTCCAGGATGCTGACCGTCATCTCCAAGGACAAGATCATCTCCGAGGGTATCACCGCGGTCTCCAACCCCGACCGCTGCGACGGATGCGGAGTCTGCGTCGGATGCTGCGACTACAACGCCGTCTCGCTCGTCGAACAGCCCGACGGAAGCTCCAAGAGCTACGTCAACGCCGGTCTGTGCAAGGGATGCGGATGCTGCGTCGCTTCCTGCCCCGCAGGTGCGATGGAGCAGAGAGGCTTCAGGAGCAAGCAGATCATCGCAGAGATCGATGCATGTCTCGACTACCCCGTTGGAGGACAGTGATTACCATGGCAGATTTCGAACCGAGAATCGTGACTTTCTGCTGCAACTGGTGCTCGTACGCCGGAGCCGATGGCGCCGGTGTCGCCAGGCTGCAGATGCCCACCAACTTCCGCATCATCAGGACGATGTGCTCCGCCCGTGTCGACCCCGAGTTCATCCTCAGGGCCTTCGCCAAGGGAGCCGACGGAGTCATGGTCCTGGGATGCCACCCCGCGGACTGCCACTACATCGGAGGCAACTACAGGGCCAGGAGGAGGGTCGCCCTCCTCAGGATGGTCCTGGAGCAGTACGGATTCGACCCCAAGAGGCTCAAGCTCGAGTGGGTCTCCGCGTCCGAGGGAGAGAAATTCCAGAAGACAGTCGTCGAGTTCGTTGACACGATCAAGGAGCTCGGACCCACCCCGCTCGTAAAGGAGGCGAACTGATGGGATTCTTCGACAAGCTATTCAAGAAGAAGGACAAGGAACCGAAGGCGGAGCAGGCAGCCAAGGCGCCCAAGGCCCCCAAGGCCGAGGCGCCCAAGGCCAAGCCCGCTCAGTCTTCCACCGGCAACCCCGGACCGTACGACTTCATCGTACCCCCCGTGGCCAGCCCCAACGACGGGAAGATCCCCAAGGAAGCTATCCTGCCCGCGGCTGACCTCGGACCCCTCCTCCCCGGAGCACCCCCCGGCGGCAAGATCAAGCTGGCCGTCTACTGGTGCGCCGGATGCGGAGGATGCGACGTGTCCCTGCTGGACACCCACGAGAGGCTGCTGACCATCGGCGACATGGCCGACATCGTCATGTGGCCCGTCGCCGCCGACGGAAAGGAGAAGGACATCGAGGCCATGGAGGACGGCGAGATCACCGTCTCCCTCATCAACGGAGCCGTCAGGAACACCGAGAACGAGCACATGGCCAAGCTGCTCAGGCAGAAGTCCAAGATCGTCGTCGCCTACGGAAGCTGCGCCGCCTTCGGAGGCAGCCCCGCCCTGGCCAACCTCGTGCCCGGCGGAGCCAAGGACATCCTCGACTACGTCTACACGAAGACGCCCACCTCGGCGAACTTCCAGGGAGACTACCACAAGGATGCCCCGCAGATGCCCCAGGAGAAGACCCAGGTGCCCGAGGGAGAGCTCACGCTCCCCGTGCTGTTCGACACCGTCAAGACCCTCGACCAGGTCGTCGACGTCGACTACACCATCCCCGGATGCCCGCCTCTCCCCGAGTCCATCAGCCAGCTGCTGAAGGCCGTTGCAGACTTCGTGTACAACGGAGTCCCCCTCCCGCCCAAGGGAGCCGTCGTGGGAGTCACCACGAAGACCCTGTGCGAGGAGTGCCCCAGGCAGAAGACCGGCGCCAGGATCACCGAGATCAAGGAGCCCTACCAGGTGGACATCGATCCCACCCAGTGCCTGATGGAGCAGGGAATCCTGTGCCTTGGACCCGCCACCATGGGCGGATGCGGCGCAAGGTGCACCAGGGTCGGACAGCCCTGCCGCGGATGCTACGGAGCGTCCCCGGATGTGCAGGAGCAGGGAGCTTCCATCTTCACCGCCGTCGCATCGCTGTTCCCCATCCTGGATGAGGACCCGATCTGCGGAGAGGACAAGATCATCGAGATCATGAGCACGATCAAGGACCCTCTCGGATACTTCTACGCGTACACGCTCGGGAAGTCTCTGATCAAGAGGGCCGTCGTCGAGAACAAGGGAGGTAACTGAAATGACCGGACCTACTATTTGGGACGAGAAGACGAAAGTCACGACCAAGCGCGTGACCGTCGACCCCATCACGCGTCTCGAGGGACACGGGAAGATCGAGATCTTCCTGGATGACAAGGGAGACGTGGAGAACGCCTACTGGCAGATCCCCGAGCTCAGAGGGTTCGAGAGGTTCTGCATCGGCAGGAGGGTCACCGAACTCAACCAGATCACCGCCAGGCTCTGCGGTGTGTGCCCCGGCGCGCACCACATGGCGGCGACCAAGGCCATCGACGGATGCTACAACGCCAAGCCCACCCCGACCGCCTACCTCATCAGGGATGCGTTCTACAACGCCCACTTCGTCCACAGCCACATCGCGCACTTCTACGCCCTGGCTGCCCCGGACTTCGTGTGCGGACCCGCGGCACCCGCCGCGGAGAGGAACGTCCTCGGTGTCGTCGGACACGTCGGACTCGAGCTCGGAGGCGCCGTCATCAAGACCCGCAGGGAGGCTCAGTCCATCCAGGCCATCCTGGGCGGAAAGCCCACCCACCCCCTCATCGGTGTTCCCGGAGGAGTCTCCAAGGGAGTCTCCAAGGAGGAGCAGCAGACCATGATCGGATACGCCGAGGACATGGTGGCATTCGCCAAGAAGTCCCTCGAGGTGTTCAAGAGCGTGGTCCTCGAGAACAAGGAGTACATGGACATCGTCCTCAACAAGGACCTGTACTACCACGAGACCTACCACATGGGACTCGTCAACGACAAGGACCAGTTCGAGATCCACGACGGAAAGGTCAAGGTCGTCGACCAGAAGGGTGCCGAGAAGGAGAAGTACGACCCGTACGACTACCTCGACCACATCGCCGAGGCCTCCGAGCCCTGGTCCTACGAGAAGTTCCCGTACCTGAGGAACCCCGGATACAAGGGGCTCGTCGACGGACCGGACTCCGGTCTCTACAGGGCCTCCCCGCTGTCCAGGCTGAACGTGTGCAAGGCCATGCCCACCCCGGTCGCCCAGGAGGCGCTCGAGGAGTACCGCGGCATCCTGAAGGACGCCGGCGTCGACGGACCCTGCCAGTTCACCCTGTGCACGCACTGGGCAAGGATCATCGAGATGATCTGCTGCGCCGAGAAGTGCCTCGAGGACGTCCAGAACCCCGACATCCTCAACGGCGACATCAAGCAGCACGACCTGGTCCCCGGCGGAAGGGGAGTCGGTTGCGTCGAGGCTCCGAGAGGAACCCTGACCCACGACTACACCTGCGACGAGAACGGAATCGTGACCGCCTGCAACCTGGTCGTCGGAACGACCAACAACAACGGTCCCATCTGCATGGACGTCGCCAAGGCCGCCAAGGGTCTGATCCACAACTTCGAGGTCTCCCCCGGTCTGCTGAACATGGTCGAGATGGCGTTCAGGGCTTACGACCCCTGCAACTCCTGCGCTACCCATGCTCTGCCCGGCCAGATGCCGATCACCGCGGTCATCAGGAACTCGGACGGATCCGTGTACGACACGATCTCCAGGAACTGATCAAAACCGGGGAGGCTCCGGCCTCCCCATTTCACATTTCTACAATTCATCTTGTACACATCTGCGAGTGCACAAGTATGTGCACAAGACGGGGTACAAGTTGCATAACCTTCAAATACGACAACAATTGCTCATCGGACATGCGGTTCGAAGACATGCCGAGATTCCGTATGGGCGGCGACATCCCCGGACTCGTAGAGGCTTTGGAAGCGTCGATGGGCGGATGCGAGGTTTCCGACGAAGCCGTCCGCATGATGCTGACACGCGAATCCCTGGTGCGTTCGATCCGTTCTTCCATAGCCATTGAGGGTAACGAGCTGGATATACGGCAGGTCTCGGACATAATGGACGGGATCGAGACGGATGCCCCGTTCGATCAGATGATGGAGGCGAGGGGCGCCGCTAACGCGTACAGGATGATCGATTCCTTGGAGCCGTGGTCGGTAGATGATTTCCTGAAGGCCGAGGATGAGATGACGTTCGGTCTGGTCGAGGAACCCGGATTCAGGACCGTGGATGTAGGGATATTCGAAGGGGACAAACTGATCTACAAAGCTCCGGAGGCATCATCGGTAGCACCGATGGTGGAGAAGTTGTTCGAATGGTGTTCCCGTAGCGAACTGCCCATTCCCATCGTCGCCTCGATCGCCCATTTCTACATAGAGACGATACATCCGTTCGTCGACGGAAACGGTCGCATGGGGCGCTTATGGAACATGAAGATCCTGACCGACAGCAACCCGCTCTACAGGTTGGTATCGATGGAAACATGCATCCTGGAACGCAGGGATGACTACTACGCGGTTCTGGAATGCTGTCAAAGGATGGACGATTGTTCCGATTTCGTAGCGTTCTGTCTCGAGTGTCTGATATCGGGATTTGCCGACCTTCGGCATCGCGAGTATTTCGCCCTGCGCTGAGGACGTCTCGGCTCCTTGCCGGGGAGGTCCTTCCACTTGCTCTGGTCGCGTCCCTTGATCATCAGGTCGGACCTCCTGCCGAGGTCCACTCCGTCCAAGAGATAGAGGTGGGCGTCGTCGAGATCCATCAGGCCGCTGTTGAGGATCGGTCCGAGCAGCTCGTCCCCGATGGTGTTCACCGGGGATCCCCCCAGCATCCTGTTGAATGCGGGCACGACGATGAAGCTCCTCGGGAGCGAGAGATACCTTTCGGTCGGGCCTTCCTTGAAGGTCCCCCTCATCCAGCAGGGTTCGGACGTCTGCCTTCCGACGCCGTCCCTGAACATGACCGCGGGATGGTTGTGGGCCATAACCAGCGTGTCGCAATCCATCACCTCGGCCGATGGCCACGTGTGACCGTGGACGAATCCCGTATCGCCCACCTTCAGTCCGGAAGCCGGTCTGACATTGACCTTCGAAGGCAGGAATTCCTCGATCCCCGTATCGTGATTCCCGCGGACCACATCGATCATATCGAAACGTTCGAACAGCTCCTCGAAGAAGTCGGGGATCTCCGCGTACTCCTGCTTGGTGGAGCCCGGTACGGAATCCTTCACATCTCCGATGACGATCAGACGGTTCGCGTCGTCCCCGGCCGCTTCGATGATCGAGTTCAGCATATCGCGGGTGTGGGATACGAGATGGAAGCCCTTCTTCCGGAGATGGGATTCCACCCCGATGTGCAGGTCGCCTATGACGAGCGAATAATCCGCCATTAGCGCGGGGATGCCGTAGACCGGTTGGAGGTCGCTCATCTCAGGCCTTCTCTCAGAACGGTCGGTATGGAATCTATGATGTCCGTGGCGATGAGGCCGTAGGACTTGGATTGGAACGCATCCTCTCCGGCCTTCCCGCAGATGTACGCCCCGAGACAAGCGGCATCGAAGGGATCCATCCCCTTGCTGAGGAGGGATGCGACGCATCCTGCGAGGACATCCCCGGTCCCCGCGCCCGTCATGGCGGGGGTGCCGGTCTTGTTGATGCGCGTCCTCGCACCGTCCGTGACGGTGTCTGCAGCGCCCTTCAGGAGGATCGTCGCGCCCATTATGCGGGCGAGGTCCTCGGGATTGCCTCCGCCGAGACGTTCGAACTCCCCGCGATGGGGTGTGAGGACGGCGGGGCATTGCAGTCTCATGCCGGCGATGGCCGTCAGGCCGTCGGCGTCGACGACCAGGGGGACGCGGCATTCCGATACGAATCCGCGTACCGCTTCCAAAGTGTCCTCCGAAGTGCCCAGGCCGGGGCCGATGAGGACGGCATCGTAGTTCCGGGACTCCCTCAGCAGCATCTCCGCAGATTCCGGGGTCAATCTGTCCCCCGGGAGGTCGGTGATCATGAGAACGGGCGAAGCCCTTGCAAGGTCCGCATGCACGGATTCGGGGGAGAACAGTCTGACGATGTCCGCTCCGGTCCTGAGGGCCGAGCAGGCGGCCATGGCGGGGGCTCCGAAGTACGGGCCTCCTGCGATGATCATCAGGCGTCCGTTCTGACCCTTGTGGCTGTCCCTCCCGGGGATGGGGTATCTGAGCATGTCCCCAGGTCCGACGCACCTGTAGGCGTCGTACGGGATGCCGATGTCGGCGATGACGACCTCCCCGCTGTTCTCCTCGCACATCCCCGTCTTCGCGTCCATGAAGGTCACGGTGATGTCGGGTACGACGGCGAGATCCGTTCCGAGTCCGGAGGGGACATCGAGGGATACGATCGTCTTCCCTGAAGTCCGGGCATCGGTTATGAAAGTCCTGTAGGGTTCGCGGACCCTTCCGCTGATCCCGGTCCCGAGTGCGCAATCGACGATGACGTCCGTTGCGTCCAGAAGCGAGACGGAGTATTGTTCGATGGGGCATTCGAGCAGCGAGTAGTAGAATCTTGATTCGTCCGAATGGATCCTGGAGGGCTCGCACAGCAGAGCGACCGTCGCAAGGGACGGATCCATTAGCAGAGCGGCGGCGAAGCCGTCTCCGCCGTTGTTGCCGGGACCGCAGACGAACAGGCAGCGCTTCCCGGGGAAACGGTCCTTCAGGACCTCGGCCACCTTCGAACCCGCCGTGCCCATGAGGTCCCTGACCTTCACGCCCAGGGCCTCGGCGTTGGCATCGGACACCCTGGAATCCAAGGGCGTCATCACGGCGATCGCCTTCCCTGGTTCTGTACGAGGATCTCCCCGATCTTCGGGAGGATCTCGGTCTTGGACATCTTGCCCTTCTCGACCTTCACGCAGCCGTGCTTGGAACGGGGGTTCTTGGGATAGGACATGTCGTCCCTGACCTCGTACTCCAGGTCGAGGATCATCGCGCCTTTGGCGATGATATCCAGGCTGGGATCCGCGACGCACAGGCTCTTGGGGAGCCTCCTGCCGCCGGCCCTGGTGAGGTTGATGTCGAAATACTCGGGCCAGAGGGTGATTGCCACATCCGGATCGTATGCCATGTCCGAGGCTATCGAACCGATGATAATAACTCTATCGAAACAGCGTCCGAATGGAGAGTTGTAGAAAAAGATCCCGGACCCTCGGAAGTTCTCAGGGTCCGGATGTAGATGTTTAGTGATCACTCAAGCAGCACTGCGTTGATGGCGCCGTCCTGGCCGGGCCTGGACGTGACGATGGCATCGCCGATCTCGGTGGAGATGGTGGCGCCCTTGTTCATGATGTTACGCTGGACGTAGTTGGGGTCGGACGGGTTGGACTTGACGGTGAGGATCTTGACCTTCTTCACCGTGTTCGTCTTCTTGTCGACGACGTTTGCGTACTGGGCGCTGAGCATCCCAACCTTGACACTTCCGCCGGCTCCGCGATACTGCTTCAGGGTCTGCTCACCGAGTTTGGTGAACTGCTTCTCCCTGCCGATCTCGAACTTCCTCTTCCCGTGGCTGGCGACGAGCCTGCCGCCAGTGGGTTTCCTGTTGGATTCACCCTGCCAAAGTGCCATAGTAATCAAACCACGCCAATTAGGATACCGTATTTAAACCTTCGCGGGTGCATCCGCAGGGGCGGGGACGTTTCCGCCGTCCCCGGACCCTCGGACGCCGTTTTCAATGGTCCGTAGGGCCTATGAGCTTCGCCTCGACCTTGCCGCCGTCGATGTCGACGATCGCCATGTATCCGTCCTTCGCGGGCCCGGGGTTGATGAAGGTGGTGCCGTCCCTCGTCACGACGCCGATCGCCTCGTGGATGTGCCCGGAGAGCGCGAGTATCGGATGGTACCTCTCCACTATGTCCTTGATCGCGGGGCTCCCGACGCTCTGTCCCGAGGGGATCTGGTCGAGTGTGCCGAATGAGGGTGCGTGCGTCATGAGTATCATGCCCTCGTCGCAGTTGCCCTCCAGTCCGTCGTATATGTCGTCCTCCTCGAGCTCGAACGGGGTGCCGAAGATCGTGATGTTGGATCCCCCAAGTCCGACGAGCCTGTATCCGCCGACCTCGGCGGTGTTGCCGTGCATGTCCACGGCGACGGACGAGATCTTCTCGGGGAAGTCCAGGGGGTCGCAGTTGCCGGGGATGGCGTAGACCTTGGAGTCGATCTTGGACAGGATGTCCGCGGCATCCTCGCCGGTGCCGAAGTCGGTGACGTCCCCCAGGCAGAGGACGAACTCCGCGTTGTACCTGTGTATCATTTCGTTGATCTTGTCGATGACGGATGCCTTCTGATGGAGGTCCGTGAAGACGAGGAATCTCATGCCCCTTGAATGGAGGGGGCCGTACTTTAACCCGTTGCGGGTCCCGTCATACGGATATACGCGGACCGATTCTCACCGGGCATGAGGCATCTGTTCTTCCTGGTGGCCATAATGTCCGGGGTCATGTGGGGCTCCGCGGGGGTGTTCGTCAGGGAGCTCAGCGCCGCCGGCATGGACAGCACCACGATCGTGCTGTCGCGCGTGTTCCCGGCGATGCTCATGATGCTTCTGCTGATCCTCGCCACCGACAGATCCATGCTCCGCATCAAGCGGAAGGACGCGGTCATGTTCCTCGCCTGCGGGCTGTCGATGCTGATCGTGAACGTCTCCTACACGATATCCGCGGAGACGCTGTCCCTGTCCTTCGCGGCGGTACTTCTGGGTTTGTCGCCGGTGTTCATGCTGATCCTCGCACGCGTGGTATTCGGCGAGAAGATCACCGGGAAGAAGATGTTCTGCATGGCCGCGGCCGTGTTCGGATGCGTCCTGGTCAGCGGGGTGCTGGAGGGGAGTCAGACGCTGTCATTGTTCGGGGCCGCCGTCGGGTTGTTGGGGGCGGTGCTCTATGCGACGTACGGGATCCTGACGAAGCGCGCCGCATCCGAGGGGTATTCGGTGTTCACAACGCTGTTCTACTGTCTGCTGATCGTGGCCATCGCGTTGATCCCGCTCAGCGACACGGATCTGCTCATAAGCTACACGACGGAGAGCTGGAGCAACGCGGGATTCATCCTCCTGCATGCGGCGGCGGCTTCGTTCCTGCCGTTCATCTGCTATTCCATCGCCATGGCAAGGGTGGAGGCGGGCGCGGCCTCGATCCTCGCTTCCTGCGGGGAACCGACGGCCGCCGCGATATTCGGGCTGCTGATCTACCTGGAGATCCCGTCGGTGCCGATGGTCATCGGGATGATAATCGCGATAGCGTCCATGGCCGTTATGTGCGCTCCGGAGAAGATCGTCCGTCATCCGCATCATGATGCGTGACAGGTCCCAGGAATGGGATTTTCGAGAATAGTGGCGTGGAGGGGGGGATTCGAACCCCCGGGTCACATGGTGACATCAGATTAGCAGTCTGACGCCTTGCCAGGCTGGGCCACCTCCACTTGAATCGCCCCAAGGCGACTTGATTCTTAAAGATTGGTATGGAGAAAATAGCAGGCGTCCTTCCTCTAATATAGAGTATTATACTCTAGAACAGAAGGAGGGCGGATCGGATCGGAACGGTCCTACGGGTCTTCGCCTGACCTGGCTGATCGTCCGAATAGGCTTCGAATGTAGTCTGGATCCTTCGGGATTAGTCTGGCCGAGGCTGTCTGAGGATTTTTTGGACCCATAGTATATTATATGAGTGGGATGTACAGGGACTTGCGCGAGGCGCAGAGAGCCCTTGGAGACAAGGACTCGTCTGGACAATTCGCGAAGTGGATATCGAGGATCTTCGGCCTAAATCACAAGGCTTATATACCTCCCCGATATACACGGGAATGCGCGGCCCGCGAAGACGGGTTGCGACGATGGAGAATCATGATCTCCGCCCCTTGGGCGTGCACTCATGAATTCTGACGTTCGATGCTACGAATGTTCCGTTAGACGGATCATTCGAACGAGTGTGCCGTTTAGCGGGACAGCGGTGAAACATGGTAAACTGCCAGTTTCTTTCATCCATCCAAAGACGAAAAGTCAAAAGATTTGACTCCGGTTGATCCTGCCGGCGGCCACCGCTATAGGAATTCGATTAAGACATGCGAGTCGAGAGGTATAATGGCCTCGGCGAACTGCTCAGTAACACGTGGAGAACATGCCCTAGAGTGGGGGATAGTCAGGGGAAACTCTGCATAATACCCCATAGGTCAGGAGATCTGGAATGACTCCTGGCTCAAAGTTCCGGCGCTCTAGGATTGCTCTGCGGCCTATCAGGTAGTAGTGGGTGTAACGTACCCCCTAGCCGACGACGGGTATGGGCCTTGAGAGAGGGAGCCCAGAGTTGGATTCTGAGACACGAATCCAGGCCCTACGGGGCGCAGCAGTCGCGAAAACTTCACACTGGGGGGAACCCCGATGAGGGAATTCCTAGTGCTAGGACATTTGTTCTAGCTTTTCTCAAGCGTAGATAACTTGAGGAATAAGGGCTGGGTAAGACGGGTGCCAGCCGCCGCGGTAATACCTGCAGCCCAAGTGGTGGTCGATTTTATTGAGTCTAAAACGTTCGTAGCCGGTCTGGTAAATCCTTGGGTAAATCGGGGAGCTCAACTTTCCGAATTCCGAGGAGACTGCCAGACTTGGGACCGGGAGAGGCTAGAGGTACTTCTGGGGTAGGGGTAAAATCCTGTAATCCTAGAAGGACCACCGGTGGCGAAGGCGTCTAGCTAGAACGGATCCGACGGTGAGGGACGAAGCCCTGGGTCGCAAACGGGATTAGATACCCCGGTAGTCCAGGGTGTAAACGCTGCAGACTTGGTGTTGGAGGCCCTTCGGGGGCATTCAGTGCCGGAGAGAAGTTGTTAAGTCTGCTACTTGGGGAGTACGTCCGCAAGGATGAAACTTAAAGGAATTGGCGGGGGAGCACCGCAACGGGAGGAGCGTGCGGTTTAATTGGATTCAACACCGGAAAACTCACCAAGGGCGACCATTACATGAAAGCCAGGCTAATGACCTTGCTAGATTTTTGGAGAGGTGGTGCATGGCCGTCGTCAGTTCGTACCGTAAGGCGTTCTCTTAAGTGAGATAACGAACGAGACCCTCACTGATAATTGCTACTTCATCCTCCGGGGTGAAGGCACATTATTGGGACCGCTGACGCTAAGTCAGAGGAAGGAGAGGTCAACGGTAGGTCAGTATGCCCCGAATCTCTTGGGCTACACGCGCGCTACAAAGGGCGGGACAATGGGCTCCGACGCCGAGAGGCGAAGGTAATCTCGAAACCCGTCCATAGTTCGGACTGAGGGTTGTAACTCACCCTCACGAAGCTGGATTCCGTAGTAATCGCGAATCAACAACTCGCGGTGAATATGCCCCTGCTCCTTGCACACACCGCCCGTCAAACCATCCGAGTTGGGTTTCAGTGAGGTGGCCTTTAATTGGGGTCTTCAAACTGAGATTTAGCAAGGAAGGTTAAGTCGTAACAAGGTATCTGTAGGGGAACCTGCAGATGGATCACCTCCTAAGAAGCTCCCGGGGCCTCCGGCCCCGAGGAGCTCACATCGTCCCCTTCCTTACAAGGGGGCAACATTGCAAGGAAACTCCGAGCGAGTTTCCCGGCAATTCCGAGGCAGCTTACCATGCACTAAACGTAGCATCGAACGTCCCATTTTCCATTATATTTTCTCAGAACCTTCCCCTGTGATCCCATGATCGTCGCAGTCTTCTCCTCGAAGTCCGGTTCTTCCGAGAAATACGCCCGCTTGTTCGCTTCTCACGTCGGGTGCGAATGCTTCTCCGCCGAGGACCGTATCCCCGGGGACGGATCCATCGTCTTCTTCGGCTGGGTCAGAGGGCCCACCATTGTCGGACTTCGTAGCATCGACAAGTCCCGTCTGAAGGCCGTATGCGCAGTCGGACTCGATTCATCCGATCGTTTCGACAAGGTCCGTATGGCCGATTCCAACAAGGTCTCCGTGCCGATATTCTACGTTCGCGGCTGGATAGACAGGATGCGCCTGGGATTCGTAGACAAGACCGTATTGGCCTTCGTATCCGCCGTCATGAAGATCAGGGGTCTTAACCAATACAATCAGCCGGTCTTCGACGCCATGATGGAAGGCGGCAGTTTCTTCGATGAGTCCATGCTCGCCGATCTGGAGCGCTTCTGCTCCTCCGAAACCAAGTTCTGACTTCGCTCGTCATCCCTTCAGGCGACCCGTTCCTCTTGCGTTTGGACGGGACGATGCCCGCCCATCCTTCAATTGGAGCGGTTTAGGACAAGGTGACCGAAACGGCGACCCGTCTGTTCATCGAGAGGGGGTACAAGGAGATCAAGATCCCCAACGCATCTGCCGAGACGGGGATCCACACAGGGAGCATCTACAACATCTTCCGGGACAAGGAGGACATAGTGTGCGAGATCGCGATACGCGATTACGCAGCTATTCTCGAACACGCGGAAATGGTCGAGGCAGAGGATATCGTGAGGAAGGTCGCGTTCCCGATGGTCGCCGGGTTACGTCTCGCCCGGTAGGGTCCGAACGTCGCGAGGATCCCATCCGTCGCGTACGCATCGTCCAAGACCATGGATGCTCTGACGGACATGCAACGCGGCCTTCTGGAGAGGCATTGCGATGATACGGGGTTATCCGTCAAGGGTACCAGTGCGATCAAGAGGCGTATGGGCGCCGTCAACGGGCTTATAAGCGGGCTCATCGCCTGTTCTTCGGCGGGGAATGTCAATGAGGATGCTGTCATCGAGATGATCGCATCTCGTCCCCTGTTCGGGGTCGCAGACCTGTATGACGCACCTCTTGTGGACGAGGCCATCCGTCTCGTCGATCTGGATCAACCGGAGGGATACCTGCCCGGATTCGGAGATTGACAGTTCATCGGATCCGGGTTCGGAGCGCGGAATGAAATTCGGTGAATCCGATTTTCACATGTCAACCAGAGGGCGTTTCGGGCGATTTTTTCGAGATTTGCCCCGATTTCATCGATTTTTGTCATTTTGAAAAAATGGGCACCTGCTAGTTTTATATACCTCCCCGATATACACGGGAATGCGCGGCCCGCGAAGACGGGTTGCGACGATGGAGAATCATGATCTCCGCCCCTTGGGCGTGCACTCATGAATTCTGACGTTCGATGCTACGAATGTTCCGTTAGACGGATCATTCGAACGAGTGTGCCGTTTAGCGGGACAGCGGTGAAACATGGTAAACTGCCAGTTTCTTTCATCCATCCAAAGACGAAAAGTCAAAAGATTTGACTCCGGTTGATCCTGCCGGCGGCCACCGCTATAGGAATTCGATTAAGACATGCGAGTCGAGAGGTATAATGGCCTCGGCGAACTGCTCAGTAACACGTGGAGAACATGCCCTAGAGTGGGGGATAGTCAGGGGAAACTCTGCATAATACCCCATAGGTCAGGAGATCTGGAATGACTCCTGGCTCAAAGTTCCGGCGCTCTAGGATTGCTCTGCGGCCTATCAGGTAGTAGTGGGTGTAACGTACCCCCTAGCCGACGACGGGTATGGGCCTTGAGAGAGGGAGCCCAGAGTTGGATTCTGAGACACGAATCCAGGCCCTACGGGGCGCAGCAGTCGCGAAAACTTCACACTGGGGGGAACCCCGATGAGGGAATTCCTAGTGCTAGGACATTTGTTCTAGCTTTTCTCAAGCGTAGATAACTTGAGGAATAAGGGCTGGGTAAGACGGGTGCCAGCCGCCGCGGTAATACCTGCAGCCCAAGTGGTGGTCGATTTTATTGAGTCTAAAACGTTCGTAGCCGGTCTGGTAAATCCTTGGGTAAATCGGGGAGCTCAACTTTCCGAATTCCGAGGAGACTGCCAGACTTGGGACCGGGAGAGGCTAGAGGTACTTCTGGGGTAGGGGTAAAATCCTGTAATCCTAGAAGGACCACCGGTGGCGAAGGCGTCTAGCTAGAACGGATCCGACGGTGAGGGACGAAGCCCTGGGTCGCAAACGGGATTAGATACCCCGGTAGTCCAGGGTGTAAACGCTGCAGACTTGGTGTTGGAGGCCCTTCGGGGGCATTCAGTGCCGGAGAGAAGTTGTTAAGTCTGCTACTTGGGGAGTACGTCCGCAAGGATGAAACTTAAAGGAATTGGCGGGGGAGCACCGCAACGGGAGGAGCGTGCGGTTTAATTGGATTCAACACCGGAAAACTCACCAAGGGCGACCATTACATGAAAGCCAGGCTAATGACCTTGCTAGATTTTTGGAGAGGTGGTGCATGGCCGTCGTCAGTTCGTACCGTAAGGCGTTCTCTTAAGTGAGATAACGAACGAGACCCTCACTGATAATTGCTACTTCATCCTCCGGGGTGAAGGCACATTATTGGGACCGCTGACGCTAAGTCAGAGGAAGGAGAGGTCAACGGTAGGTCAGTATGCCCCGAATCTCTTGGGCTACACGCGCGCTACAAAGGGCGGGACAATGGGCTCCGACGCCGAGAGGCGAAGGTAATCTCGAAACCCGTCCATAGTTCGGACTGAGGGTTGTAACTCACCCTCACGAAGCTGGATTCCGTAGTAATCGCGAATCAACAACTCGCGGTGAATATGCCCCTGCTCCTTGCACACACCGCCCGTCAAACCATCCGAGTTGGGTTTCAGTGAGGTGGCCTTTAATTGGGGTCTTCAAACTGAGATTTAGCAAGGAAGGTTAAGTCGTAACAAGGTATCTGTAGGGGAACCTGCAGATGGATCACCTCCTAAGAAGCTCCCGGGGCCTCCGGCCCCGAGGAGCTCACATCGTCCCCTTCCTTACAAGGGGGCAACATTGCAAGGAAACTCCGAGCGAGTTTCCCGGCAATTCCGAGGCAGCTTACCATGCACTAAACGTAGCATCGAACGTCCCATTTTCCATTATATTTTCTCAGAACCTTCCCCTGTGATCCCATGATCGTCGCAGTCTTCTCCTCGAAGTTCCGATGCGATCCGGGGATTTCGTAGCATCGAGCGCTCGCGCTGTCCCGTCACATTTTCGAAAAGTTGGTAGTCCCGTCCGGATTCGAACCGGAGTCACCGGCTCCAAAGGCCAGCATGATTGACCACTACACTACGGGACTGTTGTGGACCGCCGTAAACGTCGGTCGTTCTTTAGTGTTCCGATGAGGTAGGTGGACCTGGCTTCGGTCACTCCGACCTCGGCGAACGTCCCCAGCGGGACGTCGGATCTGACGACGACGGGCCTGTAGTACCCCGTCCTCATGATCGTCCCGTCCTTCCCCTTCTCCGTGGCCAGGGCAAGGAACGTCCTTCCGACCAGCCCGGTGTTGACATCGAGCTCGGTGGCGTTCTTGACCTCCGTGAGCTCGGCGGAGCGGGCGGAGGATATCCTGCCGTGGATCTGCTCCATCTTCGCCGCATCTGTGCCCGGACGTGCTGAGAAACGCGTTATGTTCACGGTGTCCGCTCTGAGCCTCTTCACGAGTTCCACGCTCTTCCCGTGGTCCTCGTCGGTCTCTCCGGGGAAGCCGCAGATCACGTCCGTGGCGATGCTGATCCCCGGGACGTCGGCGCGGAGGTCGTCCGTCAGTTCGAAGAACCTCTCGACGGTGTACTTCCTCCTCATGGCCCTCAGGACGGCGTCGCTACCGCTCTGTACGGGGATGTGCACGAACTTGTAGAGCCTCTCGTCGTCCATGAGCCGCGTTAGATCCTCGCGTACGCGCCACACGCTCTCGGGGTCGGCCATGCCTATCCTGAGTCTGAACTCCCCTTCGCGGGAGAGCATGTCCTTCAGGAGCGACGGCAGCGATCCGCCGGTGTCGCGCCCGTACGCGGCGGTGTCCTGGGCGGTCACGAGGACCTCTTTGGAGCCGCAGGACAGGAAAGAATCGAATTTGGCCACCAGGGCGTCCGCAGGATAGCTCCTGAGGTCCCCTCTGGCCAGTTTGGTGATGCAGTAGGAGCAGTTGCCCAGGCAGCCCTGTGCGATGGGCAGGATGGCCTCCGAGCCGAAGTCCACGGATGTGGCGCATCCCTGGATCCCGTATCTGTCGAGGATCCTCTGTTTGAAAGAACCGTAATCCTCGGGAGGTATGATGGGCGCGTCGGGCAGGCGGATCTCCACGCGGCCGGGCTGGGCCTTGGCCATGCAGCCGGTCACGACGACCTCCTTCCCCGATGCGCGCAGTTTGGAGATCCTCGAGAGCATGTGCTTCTCGGTGGCCTCCACGACGGTGCATGTGTTGAGCACGACCACATCCGCCTCTTCGGCGGATGCGGCCGGCTCGAACCCGAGCGATGCCATGTCCTCGGCCAAACCGCGGCCTTCGCCGCGGTTCATGGTGCAGCCGTAGGACTCGACGAAGTACTTCATCAGCGGGTGCAGGGTTCTGTCGTCGGGACCGCGAACGCGGTCTTGGCGGAGATCTTGGTTATCTTCGCGTGGACGCTGGCGCCCTTGACGGTGCCGGGGACGATGATCAGGTAGTCGCGGTACTTCGTGGTGCCGTCGCCCTTCTTCCCGACATCGGTGATGCGTACGTCGATGATGTCGCCCTCGCGCAGGGTGTTGGTGTTGTCGACGCGGACCCCCTTCCTGACGGTGATGGGTCTGCGGGCCCCGCACGCCTCGCACTCGAGCATGAGCGTCCTGTCCTCCCTGACCATCTTGGTGTCGGGGAGTCCGCACTCGGAGCAGATGACGTAGGTCTCGGTGTACATCTGGATCTTGTCGTCGATCTGCTGGGTTCCGATCTTGGCTTTGAAAACCGCGCGCCTCCCCTCGATGCTTCCGGGGGTTCCGAGCTCCTTCAGGAGGAACTGGAGCAGGTGCTGCGGGTCGCGCCTGAGCTTGTCCGTGACGTCGATGAAGTTCTTGAAGATCGTGATCTTGCCTTCCTGGAGGATGTCCAGTTCGGGAAGCTCGAACCTCTCGTGGTTCTCGATCGTCTCGGGGCATGCGATCTTCGCCCTGTTGAGCAGTGCCATATAGTCGTCTTCATCGCTCATTTCGTTCACCTATGGAGCGAGGCTATGAGGGGCCTTATTATAAGGGTTTAGGAACCCGCGGGTCCGTCCCGTTCGCAGCTGGGACGCGCCGTTCCCGCGGGCGGGCCGTTCAACGCTCCTTCGGCGCCTCCTCGATCGAGTCCGTCTCGAGGTCCATATGCCCTTCGAAGATCTCTTCGGCCACCGCGAGCTGCTCGCACACCTCCCTCCCCATGTCCGTGAGCGCCCAATAACTTGCCAGATGCCGGGAGTCTTCGCATTCTCTCAATCTTTCGGTGACAAGACCGAAGCCCTTGAGGATCTTCAGCTTCCGTTTTATGACCTGGTAGTTCTTGCAGATGATGCCGTGGAAGTCGCTCTGTTTCGTCTCGCCGTGCTCGAGCAGGTATGCCAGTATGACATAGCCGTGCTTCTCCGTCAATAAATCAGTGAACTTTGTCACACAACCCTGTTTCTTCTTCTTATGATTGATATTTGTGGCGCGCAACGGAACACAGGTTCAGCTGTTGCTTACTGATATAAGGGATGAAGTCCATGTGTCTCCAAGCTGATATACGATGACCTTGTTCCGGTTGTCGGAGTATCGCGTTCCGGGGGAATCCCGGGGGAAACACATGAGATGCAAACCGATGGAAGCAATTCAGACCAGGCCGGCCGCAGGCGCGCCTGTTCGGTCAGGAGCCAGGCCCTGCTCGAAGAGGATCCAGTCGCCGTTCTGGAGAACAGCCACTCGATCACCCTCCTCGTGTACATCTACAAGCACGACGGGTGCACGAAATCCGATCTCTACGAGAGGGTCTCCAGGAACTGCCGCATGCCGTACAAGCTCAACGACCTCGAGGCCGCGGGGCTCATCAAGCAGGTCCTCGATGGGAGATCCACCAGGGTCTTCATCACCGATCTTGGGAAAGAGGTCGCATCCAGACTCGCAGAGGTCATGAAACTCCTGAAGAAGGATTGAGCGACCGGAACGCCGGTCTGAAACCATCCGGTGGCGCAAGCCACCTTATTACAATCTCCGATTCCCACGGTTTTTCGGATTCTACGGAGCCAGTCGGCGAGGAATAAAATACCATCCCCGCTGGTAACTGAGGCATGAGCAGCAAAACGCTCGTAATCGCAGGAATCATTGTAGTGGTCGTCGTCGCGGCCGCTGCGGTCGCCATGTTGAACAATGACGACTCGAAGGATGTCACCGAAGGTGTCATCTACGACGGGAACGGCGGGACCACCTCCAGCGGGAAGTCCACGATGGGCCTCACCTCTCACGAGGTCATGTCGAATCCCTTCACCAAGGAAGGGGCGCACTTCGAGTCCTGGAACACGAAGAAGGACGGTTCCGGGTCCAAGTACATGCCGGGAGACTCGATCGATTACGCGACCGGGAAGACCGTCACGCTGTATGCGATCTGGAACGAGGGCAAGTCTCTGTACGTCAGTTCCATGTCGTCATACAAGGATTTCACACTGACCTACGACGGGAAGGAATTGGCCTTCATGAGTGCCGTGGACCTCCCTGCCGGTGGCGAGGTGACCATCACGGTGAAGTCGAACAACACTGGAGGTCAGATGGCCGTTGAAGGTTCCCATGTTGAGTACAAGGTCATCAACGGGGACAAGGTCAAGACCTACGGGAGGACGTTCACCATATCCGGGGACACAGGACACTCCTTCGTACCCAGCAACGGAGATGTTCTGATCAAGATCACATACGACGGCTCGAAGGATGTCACGCTGAGTTTCTCCGAGAACCAGACGACCTTCAACAAAGGGATCAACTATTCTGGGAACGGAGGGAAGACTTCCGATGGAAACAGCTCCTTCTCGGAGGACAGTACGACGGTCTCCGCCAACAAGTTCACCCTCGAGGGGAAGACCTTCGCGGGCTGGAACACCGCCAGGGATGGTTCCGGAACCGCATACAAGGCCGGGGATTCGGTCGAGTATTACGGTTGTCTTGTCCTTTACGCCCAGTGGGCGTGAATAAACGAGGCCCCGTCCCTCCGACAGAAGCATCGGAGGGCGGGACCCTTAAGAAGTTCTCAAAGCGATTTCTTGTAGGCTATGGCGGCGTCGACCAGCCCCTGGTGGAGAGGCGACGGGTGCCACGGCTTGGATTTGAATTCCGGATGGAACTGGGAAGCCACGAAGTAGGGGTGGTCCTCCAGCTCCCCGATCTCCATCCTCGTGCCGCACTCGGACCTGCCGGTGAACTTCCATCCGGCCTCCTCGATCCTGCCGATGTAGTCGGGATTGACCTCGTATCTGTGCCTGTGCCTCTCGGATATGAGAGACTGGTTCCCGTACAGGGCGTAGGCCTTGGATCCCTCCTTGACGACGACGTCCTGCGCGCCCAGGCGCATGGTGGCCCCCATGTCGACGATGCCCTTCTGCTCGTTCATGATGCAGATGACGGGATCGGGGGTGTCGGGGTTGAATTCGGTGCTCGAGGCCATCTCCAGTCCGAGGACGTGCCTGCAGAACTCGATGGTGGCGATCTGGAATCCCAGGCATACGCCGAGGAACGGTATCCTGTTCTCCCTGGCGTAGCGGGCGGCCTCGATTTTTCCCTCGACCCCTCTGATGCCGAAGCCTCCGGGGACGACCACTCCGTGGACCCCCTTCAGGATGTCCTCCGCCTTGCCCTTGACGAGGTCGTCGCTGTCGACGAAGCGTATCCTCACCTTGCATTGGGATGCCGCTCCGGCGTGGGTGAATGCCTCCAGGTGGGACAGGTACGAGTCGGCCAGGGACGTGTACTTCCCGACAAGGGCGATCTCGACCTCGTCCTTCGGGTTCACGATCTTGTCGACGAACCTCTCCCATCCGTCCATGTCCCTCTTGGATGTCAGCGGACCGAGCCTCATCTTGTCGATGATGTAATCGGCCACGCCCTGCCTCTCGAGGTTCATGGGCACCTCGTATATCGTGCGTGCGTCGGGGGTCGAGATGACCGCCTGCTCGGGAACGTCGCAGAACATGGCGATCTTCGAGCGAGCTGCGGGGCTGATGGGCTCCGAGCACCTGCCGATGATGATGTCCGGACGGATACCGATGGACATGAGCTCCTTCACGGAGTGCTGCGTCGGCTTGGTCTTCTCCTCGCCGACGGAACCCATGATGGGGATGAGGGTGGTGTGGACGAACATCACGTTCTCCTCCCTGCCGAGCTCCCTCCCCAGCTGCCTCGCGGCCTCCAGGAACGGGAGGGATTCCATGTCCCCGACGGTCCCTCCGAGCTCGATGATCACCACATCGGCCCCGGACTCGCGGGCGACGCCGGTGATCCTGCGCTTGATCTCGTTGGTGATGTGGGGGATGATCTGGACGGTCTTCCCGAGGTAGTCCCCGTGCCTCTCGTTCTCGATGACCGAGCGGTAGACCTTGCCGGTGGTGATGTTGTGGTCCCTGGTGAGGTGGAGGTCCATGAACCTCTCGTAGTTGCCGAGGTCCAGATCCACCTCCCCTCCGTCGTCCAGCACGTAGACCTCCCCGTGTTCGAACGGGTTCATGGTGCCGGCGTCTATGTTCAGATACGGGTCGATCTTGATGGCGGAAACCTTGAGTCCGCGGGACTCCAGGAGGCGTCCGATGGATGATGCGGTGATGCCCTTGCCGAGGCCCGAGATCACCCCTCCGCTGACGAAAATCAACTTCATTCGAATCAACGGGACCCGTGGTACACCGCGATGTCTAATAAACCTGACGGGAACGGTCGGAATCGCGGGGATACATTAACTACATGGGAGGCATACGGCCGGGCGTGATAGTATGGCAGGCAAGAACATCTCCGATATGAGTTTCGACGAGTTCTTCCTCGGGAAGAAGGAAGCCCCCAAGGCATCCGGGCCCGCGAAGGTCCCGGAGAAGGCGGAGACCCAGACGTCCGAGGTAGACGGATCAGGATTCCTCCACGGGAGGCCGAAGCTCAACGTCCGCGGAGACAGGATCAGCCTGTTCGTACCGAAGTATCAGGGCGGGAGGGGCGCCAAGTACGAGGTGTCCGTGGAGCAGGACGGGGACGTCCATGCGCTGGGACGTCTCAAATCGTCCCCGCTCGACTCCGATGTCTCGTCCATACCCACGGAGTTCGACATCCTGGAGGCGGGCATCGACCCCCTCGGGAGGTTCATGCTCTCCATAGACGGGAAGGACGTCTACGAGATGTTCGAGCATTCAATGCTGATGTTCAACTCCGACGGGATGCCCATAAGCAGGGCGGAGGACACCACCGTCGTCCTCTACCGTTCGGACAAGCATCTCTGGCTCGTCGACGCCAAGCCCGCAGCCAGCCTGGAGATCGGGGGATTGAGGGTGGACACAGTCGAGGTCGGTCCCGGAGGGTACGTCCGCGTCCGCGACAAGCCCCAGATGACCGTCGCCCCCGAGAAGAAACCCAAGGCAGAGGCGAAGAAGCCCAAGGTGAAGCCGTCCGCGACGGTATCGCTGTCCGCGCCCGAGACCTGCGCCTGCGTGCTCATCAAAGGGAAGGAGGTTCCGCTGTACAGCGACGCGCCCGAGATCTCGATAGAGACGAAGGACGTCGATCAGGAGGAATGCATCGTCAGGGTCGAAGCGCCCGGCAGGAAGGACGACGTCCCGAAGGTCAGCTTCGGATCCAAGGCGGCCGAGGGCGCCACGGGGGACGTGACCGTGTCCGTGGTGTTCGGCGGGAAGGTGCTGGCATCGAAGCGCTTCTTCGTCATACCCGGGTTCTCCTGCGACTATTCGGGGAAGGGGGACATACCCTCCGACGAGCTCCTGACGTTCGACATCGGCGGCGAGGAGTACCGCCGCAGCATCTACGAGGACGGCCTCGGAGGCCCGTATCCGTTCTGCGGGGGGAAGGTCGAGCTGAAATGGAACATCCCCGTGGCGATGTACGACATCGGCGACGGGATGAAGCCGTTCAGGGAGGAGGAGATCCAGGTGGACGAGCTCCCCGATTGGATCGTCATGAACGTCCGCGGGGCGTCGAAGAAGGCGGTGTTCATAGGCGGGGCCGGCAAGAAGGTCAGCCTCACCCCAGATTGGGAGGACGACATAGCCAGGATAGACACCACGCCCGTCAGGAACGCGGTATTCGACTCCCCGACGAGGGAGGTCTCGCTGTACATCACGGTGAACTCGTTCCCCGTCAGGAGGTTCCTGAAGGTGGAGAACACCGCGGGCATGTCGATATCATACTCGCACGGCGACCTGACGATAAGCGTCTCGGACGTCGGGAAGCACATCTGCCGCGTGTACAACATCGACAAGACCGTCGACACCAGGGAGCTGGCGCCCGGCGAGAACGTGATCGCCGTCGGTCCCGGGGCGATCTCGGCGGAGGTGGCCGAGGTCCGCGACGGGAGGGAGATAGCCGTCGAGGGCGTCGAGATCAGGTCGATCCCGTTCCTGCTGAAGGATCAGATGGGCGACGTCTGGTTCTACGTCAGCAAGGACAAGCGCATCCCCCTGCCCGACGGACTGCTCGGGAAGGACGGCGCCGATCCGGCCGAGGTCAGGAAGTGGCACTCCCAGATCATCAGGATGAATCCCGAGCTGAAGAAGGTCAGCCCGGAGATGACAGTCAAGGCCTTCAAGGACTTCTCTCAGTGAGCGCGCCCGCGGCCGTCCCGTACCAGGGGCGACCGCGAACGCTCCGTTTCCCGTGACTATTGTTATATACGGGATTACGTTAGCGACGCCTGCATTAGATGCTCGACCCTAGGGTTGGGCTATCGACGTTACAATCACTGAATAATAAACGAGGTGAAAAATTGGGAAACGGTCTGTATACCGCAAGGAAAATGAAGACTGACCGCCAGAAATTCCGCTGGCTGGACAGGGGCTACAAGAAGAGGGTTCTCAAGCTGAGGGAGAAGTCCGATCCGCTGGAGGGATCGGCCCAGGCCCGCGGCATCGTCCTGGAGAAGGTCGGAATCGAGGCCAAGCAGCCCAACTCCGCGATCAGGAAGTGCGTGAAGGTCCAGCTCATCAAGAACGGCCGTCAGATCACCGCTTTCGCGGTCGGAGACGGGGCCATCAACTTCATCGACGAGCACGATGAGGTCATGGTCGAGGGTATCGGCGGAAGGATGGGAAGGTCCTACGGAGATATCCCCGGGGTCCGTTACAAGGTTATCAAGGTCAACAACGTCTCCCTCGACATGATGGTCAAGGGTAAGACGGACAAGCCCGTGAGATGATTACAATGGCAGACGAACTCGTGGCACAGAAGGCCCTCATCTTCGGAAAGTACGACACGTCCGACGTGATCGTCAACGACGGAGGCCTCGCCAAATACATCGATCTTACCCCCACCAACGTGCCCCACTCCGGTGGAAAGCACGCCAACAGGTGGTTCGGCAAGTCCAGGCTCAGCATCGTCGAGAGGCTGATCAACAACATCATGAGGACCGAGAAGTACACCGGAAAGAAGATGAAGGCGTACAAGACCGTGTCCCAGGCCTTCGACATCGTCGCGGCCAAGACCAAGAAGAACCCCGTCCAGGTCCTCGTCGAGTGCCTGGAGAACGCCGCTCCCAGGGAGGAGGTCACCAGGCTCCAGTTCGGTGGAATCTCCGTCCCCAAGGCGGTCGATGTGGCCCCCCAGAGGAGGCTCGACATCGCACTCCGCAATCTGAGCGTCGGGGTCGTCGCCGCGTCCCAGAAGAACAAGAAGCCCATCTACGAGTGCCTCGCGGACGAGCTCATGCTCGCAGCCAAGGGAGACATCACCTCGTTCTCGGTAGCGAAGAAAGAGGAGATGGAGAGGGTCGCGCAGTCGGCCAGATGATCTAACCGAAGGTTGTGAACATGGGACGCAAAGAAGACAACGCGAAGAAAGCAGTGGAGCTGATGAAGGATCAGACCCACATCAGGAACCTGGGAACCGCTGCGCATATCGACCACGGGAAGACCACCTTCTCCGACAACCTGATCGCAGGTGCCGGAATGATGTCCTCCGAGACCGCCGGAGAGCAGCGCCTGCTGGACTACGACGAGCAGGAGGCCGCCAGGGGTATCACCATCAACGCCGCATCCGCGGCGATGGTCGTTCCTTACAAGGACCCCAAGAGCAAGGAGGTCGACCACTACCTGGTCAACCTCATCGACACCCCCGGTCACGTCGACTTCGGCGGGGACGTCACCAGGGCCATGAGGGCCCTGGACGGTGTGTACATCCTGTGCTGCGCCGTCGAGGGTATCATGCCCCAGACCGAGACCGTCATCAGGCAGGCCATGAAGGAGCGCGTCAAGCCGATGCTCTTCATCAACAAGGTCGACAGGGCCATCGTCGAGCAGCAGCTCACGCCCCAGATGATGATCGAGAAGTTCTCCAAGATCATCACCCAGTTCAACCAGAAGATCGCGGACGCCCTCCCCGCCCCGCTGAACAAGCAGTGGCAGGTCAGCCTTCAGGACGGTACCGTCGCGCTGGGATCCGCCTTCAACAACTGGGCGGTCTCCATCCCGTACCTCCAGAGGCCCGAGGTCACCAAGAGGGCCCTCGAGATCGCCCCCGAGATCGCGGACGACATCAAGGACAAGCCGTTCAACCTGAACACCGTCTTCAAGCTCTGCGCCGAGGAGGGAGGACAGGAGAAGCTGGCCAAGATCATCCCCATCGCGGACGTCGTTCTGGAGATGGCCATCAACCACATCCCGAACCCCGTCGACTCGCAGAAGGTCCGTATCCCCACCATCTGGAAGGGAGACCTGAACTCCGAGATCGGGAAGCACATGCTGAACTGCGACCCCAACGGAGAGGTCGCCATGATGGTCACCAAGATCATCATGGACAAGCAGGCCGGGGAGATCGCCATCGGAAGGCTGTTCTCCGGTACCGTCAAGAAGGGAATGACCCTCTACATCGCGGGCAACTCCGCGCCCCAGAGGGTCCAGACCGTCGCCCTGATGGTCGGAGCCGACAGGACCCCCATCGAGGAGTGTAAGGCCGGGAACATCGTGGCCCTCACCGGACTCAAGGACGCCATCGCCGGAAGCACCGTGTCCTCCGTCAAGGACATGGAGCCCTTCGAGAGGATGGCCCACTACTCCGAGCCCGTCATCACCAAGGCCATCGAGGCCAAGAACATGGCCGACCTGCCCAAGCTGGTCGAGGTCCTGAGGATCATCGCCAAGGCCGACCCCTCGCTGAACATCGAGATCAACAACGAGACCGGCGAGCACCTGATGTCCGGTATGGGAGAGCTCCACCTGGAGATCACCGAGTACAGGATCATCAACGAGCAGGGAGTCGACATCATCTCCTCCCCGCCCATCGTGGTGTACCAGGAGTCCGTCAAGGGATCCAACCCCTCCGAGTTCGAGGGTAAGTCGCCCAACAAGCACAACAAGTTCTACTTCATCGTCAGTCCGCTGGAGGACTCCGTCAAGGAGGCCATCCGCAAGAACGAGATCGATGTGGACGCCAAGATCAAGGACCCCAAGGCCCTGGCCAAGCAGCTGAAGGACCTGGGAATGAGCGATGTCGAGGCCAAGGGCGTCGTCGCGTTCAAGAACAACAACGTCCTGATCGACTGCACCAAGGGTATCCAGTACCTGCACGAGACCATGGAGCTCGTGAAGCAGTCCTTCGAGGAGGCCATGATGAGGGGACCCCTCGCCGGTGAGAAGATTGCCGGTGTCAAGGTCTGCCTCATGGACGCCAAGCTGCACGAGGATACCATCCACAGGGGACCCGCACAGATCATCCCCGCCGTCAGGGACGGTATCTACGGAGCCATGTGCCAGGCCGGCAGGATCCTGCTCGAGCCCATGCAGAAGCTGTTCATCAGCGTCCCGCCCGACTACATGGGCGGGGCTGTCAACCTGATCAACCAGCGCCGCGGTACCATCCTCGAGATGGGACAGGATGGAGCCGACTCCACCGTCACCGCCGAGGTGCCCGTCGCCGACATGTTCGGATTCTCGTCCGATGTCCGCGGATCCACTCAGGGACGCGCCATCTGGTCCATCGAGAACGCCGGGTTCCACCAGGTCCCGCCCGAGCTTCAGAAGAAGATCGTGACGGACATCAGGACCAGGAAGGGACTGAACCCCGAGCCTTACGACGACAAGTACTACGCTGGTCTCTGAGGCCTGCAAACCTTATATACAAAACCTCTTTATCCAAAAAATTAGCGTTCCAACAACGGAGGAAATGAAATGGCAGAGAAAGAGCACATGAATCTGGTCATCATCGGCCACGTCGACCACGGCAAGTCCACCCTCACCGGAAGGATCCTGCTGGAGACCGGCGCTATCGACCCCCACCTTGTCGAGAAATACAAGAAGGAGGCCGAGGAGAAAGGAAAGGGATCCTTCTACTTCGCCTGGGTCATGGACGGCCTCAAGGAGGAGAGGGAGAGGGGAGTCACCATCGATGTCGCCCACAAGAAGTTCTACACCGACAAGTACTACTTCACCGTCATCGACGCCCCCGGACACCGCGACTTCGTCAAGAACATGATCACCGGAACCTCCCAGGCCGATGCAGCCATCATCACCTGCAGCGCCATCGAGGGACCCCAGGCCCAGACCAAGGAGCACGTCTTCCTGGCCACCACCCTGGGTGTCAAGCAGATCATCGTCGCCATCAACAAGATGGACGCCGTCAAGTACGACGAGGCCAAGTACAACGAGGCCAAAGAGGCCATGATCAAGCTGATGAAGATGGTCGGCATCAAGACCGACGAGGTTCCCTTCATCCCCGTGTCCGCCTACAACGGAGACAACGTCAAGACCCCGTCCGCCGAGATGGGCTGGTACAAGGGACCCACCCTCATCCAGGCTCTCGACAACCTCAAGGTCCCCGAGAAGCACACCGAGAAGCCCCTCAGGCTGCCTGTCCAGGACGTCTACACCATCACCGGAATCGGAACCGTCCCCGTCGGACGTGTCGAGACCGGTATCCTCAAGCCCAACATGAAGGTCATGTTCGAGCCGTCCCACGTCCCCGGAGAGGTCAAGTCCATCGAGATGCACCACGAGCAGCTGCCCCAGGCTCTGCCCGGAGACAACGTCGGATTCAACGTCCGCGGTGTTGCCAAGAACGACATCAAGAGGGGAGACGTCGCCGGACCCGTCGACAACCCGCCCTCCGTCGCCAAGACCTTCACCGCTCAGATCGTCGTGCTGAACCACCCGTCCGTCATCACCGTCGGATACACCCCGGTCTTCCACTGCCACACCACGCAGACCGCGTGCAGGTTCGTGGAGCTGGTCAAGTCCATCGACCCCAAGACCGGCCAGACCAAGGCTGAGCACCCCGACTTCCTGAAGACCGGCGACATCGCCATCGTCAAGCTGGAGCCGACCAAGCCCATGGTCATCGAGACTGCCAAAGAGTTCCCGCCTCTCGGAAGGTTCGCTATCCGCGACATGGGTCAGACCGTCGCCGCCGGAATGTGCATCTCCGTGGAGAAGGCTTGAATCCTCAGTGATTGAGATGTCGCAGCGCGCAAGGATCTCTCTCAGCGGTACCGACCCTGCAAAGGTCGACGGTGTCTGCACCCAGATCAAGGGAATCTCCCAGAGGACCGGTGTGGACATCCGCGGACCCGTTCCCCTGCCCACCAAGAAGCTCAAGGTGGCCTGCAGGAAGAGTCCCGATGGAGAGGGAAGCGAGACCGTCGACCACTGGGAGATGAGGATCCACAAGAGGCTCATCGACCTGGACGCCGACGAGCGCGCCCTCAGGCAGCTGATGAGGATCCAGGTTCCCGATGGCGTGAACATCGAGATCGTGCTCCGCAGCACATAAACCCCAAATCAAGCAGGGGGTCCGCCCCCTGCAACATTTTCTGGTATCAATCCCCATCCCGGTCTTCCGGGATATCCCGCTTCTCCGTGCCTCCGTCGCGAATGTTTATACGTGACGCGAAAATGGGGCACCACAGTGATCGCAATGAGAAGCGACGCAGTCAAGAAAGGACCCGCCGCGGCGCCTCAGAGGAGTCTCCTCAGGGCCGACGGACTGGGCGACGAGGACTTCGACAAGCCGTTCATCGGCATAGCCAACTCCTGGAACGAGATCGTCCCCGGGCACATCCACCTCAACGAGATCGTGGAGGCCGTCAAGGAGGGGATCATCGAGGCCGGCGGAAGGCCCTTCACGTTCGGCGTGCCCGCTGTGTGCGACGGCATCGCCATGGGTCACAACGGCATGAGGTACTCGCTCATCTCCAGGGACGTCATCTCCGACTGCTGCGAGGTCATGGTCGAAGGCCACGCCCTCGACGGCTGGGTCGGAGTGTCGAACTGCGACAAGGTCACCCCCGGGATGCTCATGGCCATGGGGAAGATGAACGTCCCCGGACTGATCGTAACCGGCGGAGCCATGGAGCCCGGAGTCGGGAAGAACGGAAACATGGACCTCCAATCGGTGTTCGAGGCCGTCGGCGCATACAGCGCGGGGACCATCGGCGAGGAGGACCTGCACACCGTCGAGTGCTCCGCATGCCCCGGCAAGGGGAGCTGCTCCGGTCTGTTCACGGCCAACACGATGGCCTGCCTCACCGAGACGCTCGGTCTGAGCCTCACGGGCTGCGCCACATCCCTGGCCGACGACAACAGGAAGCTGCTCATCGCCAGGGAGACAGGAAGGCGCATCGTCGAGATGGTCAGGAAGGACATCAAGCCCAGGGACATCGTCAACCGCGATTCCTTCCGCAACGCCATCCGCGTGGACATGGCCATCGGAGGGTCCACCAACACCGCCCTCCACCTGCCCGCCATCTCCAAGGACTTCGGATGCCCCGTCACCCTCGACGACTTCGACGAGATCTCCAGGGACACCCCGCACATCACCAGCCTGAGGCCCGCAGGACCCTACGCCATCAAGGACCTCGACAGGGCCGGCGGGATCCCCGCGGTCCTCAAGGTCCTGAGGGACAAGCTCGTCGACGTCCCCACGGCCAACGGCAAGTCGATCTTCGAGATCGCGGATGCCGCTACCGTCAGGGACTCCGATATCATCAGGTCGCAGGACAACCCGTTCCACAAGCAGGGCGGCATCGCCGTTCTCAAGGGCAACATCGCTCCCGACGGATCGGTCATCAAGCAGGCCGCGGTCAGCCCGAAGATGATGAAGTTCACCGGGAAGGCCAGGGTCTTCGACGGCGAGGCCGCTGCGGCCGAGGCCATCACCTCCGGCAAGATCGTGGCCGGCGATGTGGTCGTCATCAGGTACGAGGGACCCAAGGGCGCTCCCGGTATGCCCGAGATGCTCTCCCCCACCAGTCTGATCATCGGAAGGGGTCTGGGAGAGGAGGTCGCGCTCATCACCGACGGAAGGTTCTCCGGAGCATCCAGGGGAGGGGCCATCGGCCACGTATCCCCCGAGGCTTACGCCGGCGGACCCATCGCCGCCCTGAAGGACGGGGACATAATCGACATCGACATCCCCGAGAGGAAGCTGAACGTCCGCCTCACCGACGAGCAGATCGCCCAGCGCCTCAAGGAGGCAGTCCGCGTCGAGCGCCCGGTCCACGGCGTCCAGAAGAAGTACCGCCAGCTCGTCTCCAGCGGAGCCGACGGCGCCTACCTGAACTGATCCAAACCCTGCCGGGGGAGACCCCGGCTATTTCCGATTCTTTTGGAATATCGCGACCGTCGACCTCATCGGCCGCCCAACGGGCCGCATCCGTCCGGATCTGCGATCTCCGCAAGGTCCGAATGAGCTACCAGAAACTAGGTATATCGTCAATAAAACAGTATCATGACCGCTTCCGGGTGTCCGATAACGTGAGCGGAAGATACTATCTGGGGTTCGATGCCGGGACGCAGAGCGTCAAGGTGGCAGTGTACGACGATTCGCTGCAATGTGTCGCCGAGTCGTCCCATCAGACGACCATACGCTATCCGGGCCCCCGCATGGTCGAGATGGATCCCGACGAGTATCTCCGCTTGACGATAGAAGGGATGAAGGATTGCGCCGGACAGATGGTGTCCAAGGGGCTGGATCCCCATGGCGTCAGATCCATCATGGGCGACGGGATCATCTGCGGGATAACCGGGGTCGACTCGGAGGGTAATTCGATAACCCCGTTCGTCAACTATCTGGATTCGCGTACGCAGGAGGATGCCGATGCGATAAACGCGCAGGCCCTCTCCATCTGGGGCGAGGAGACCGGGAACGCGGATGCCAGCTGCATGTTCCCCGCGCTGTTCGCCAGATGGTTCCAGCGCAACATCCCCGAGTTCCCGGATAACGGGGCGAAGTTCATCCACAACGCGCCCTACGTCCTGATGCACCTGGCGGGTCTGAAGGCCGAGGATGCGTTCATCGACCAGGGTGCCATGTCGGGATGGGGCCTGGGATACGATGTGGAGCGCAAGAAGTGGTCCGAGGAGCAGCTTTCGATCCTCGGCATCGATGCCGACATGATGCCCCGCATAGTGAAGCCGTGGGATATCGTCGGAGGTCTGACGTCTGAGTTAGCCGAGATCACGGGATTCCGCGCGGGGACCCCGGTGTGCGGCGGTGCGGGCGATACGATGCAATCCATGCTCGGATGCGGTATGTTCCGTCCAGGGATGGCCGCCGACGTCGCCGGAACATGTGCGATGTTCTGCGTCTCCACCGAGGGGATAGTTCCGGAGCTCAGCAGTCACGGCAAGGGACTGATATTCAACAGCGGGTCGCTGGACGACTCGTACTTCTACTGGGGTTTCATCCGCACCGGCGGGCTGTCCTTGAGATGGTTCAAGGACAGCGTCTACGGCGGGGATGTCGGTTACAGGGAGCTGAGCGCGGAGGCGTCGCAGGTCCCTGCGGGTTCGAGGGGAGTCACCTTCCTCCCGTATCTCACCGGAGGCTACGGCGATGAGACCGATGCCAGCGGAGCATTCTTGAACATGACCCTCGACACCGACCGCGGGACGCTCTGGCGCTCCGTTCTCGAAGCGATCGGATACGACTACATCGGTGTGACCGACGAGTACCGTTCGGCAGGGGTGGATCTGGGGAGGATAACCATAACGGAGGGCGGCAGCGCCGACGATGTCTGGAATCAGATGAAGGCGGATATGATCGGGAGCGAGGCCGTGGTGATGAAGACCCGCGGCGGGGCCGTCCTGACGGATTGCGCCATGGGTGCCCATGCAGTCGGCGATTTCCCCGATCTCGTCGGGAAGCTGTCCGAAGCCGCCGAGGTGGACAGGTCGTTCTCCCCCGACGGGGGGAGGACGCGCCTGTACCGTTCCCTCTACGACGACCGCCGCAGGGTGATGAAGGGCATGATGCCCGTTTTCTCGGTCCTCAAAGGGATGACCGTTCGGTGAAGTATCTGCGACCCCTGTCCATCAGGTCCTTGAACGCCGTCGGATCCTCGCTCAGCGCGGCCTCCACCACATCGTGGACGGCGCGGTCGAACTCGGTCAGCATGGTCTCCCTGGAGGAGTTCATGTGCTGGATCTCGTAGTACAGGTAGGGGTCCTCCAGAGCCACGGAGCGGTTGGTGTCCATCAGCTTCTGGTACGTGGTGGACGCCACCGATTCCATATCGTCCACGGGGATGCCGCTCCTCTCGAGGACGGTGAAGAATGCGATGTTCACAGCATGACTGAGCCCCAGGACATAGGACATGTATCTGTCGTGGTCCTCGACGGGCATGGTGCGGATGTTGCCTCCGTAGTTCCCGAGGAGCTCCAAGGTCTCATCCACGGCATCTCTGGAGCCGCAGTCGCAGAGCACGACGTTGCGGCCGTACATGGATTCCGCCGAAGGTCCGAACATCGGGTGGACCGAGCAGACCTTCCTCTTGGAGCCGAGGTCCCTGAGCACGTCGATGAACGGCGATTTCAGCGATGCGATGTCGAATATCAGCGCATCGGGTTTGCAGATGCGGTCCAGCTCCCTGAGCATCCCGCCGGTGCGGGAGATCGGGATGGACACGATGATCACATCGGCCCATTTCGCATCCTCGACCGTGAGGCCGTTGCCCGACGAGGGGTCGATGATGTCCACGCGGTGACCGGATCCCCTGAGGAGGTCCGACATCCAGCGTCCCATCTTCCCGAACCCTCCGATGACGGCCACGTGCCTGGCGGCGGATGCCGGTCTGGGCAGGGCGGCCTGCACCCCGATGGATTCCTGCATCATGATCCTGCAGATCTCCTCGGCGTACACGGGGTTCATGCCGTTCTCCAGGGCGAAGCCCCTGTAGCGGTCGATGACGTTCCTCTCCTGCGCGATGTTGCGGACGGCTGAACCGGAGGCCACCTTGTCCTCCCCGACCATCTTCGCGAGCTCCAGCCGGCGCTTCATCAGCTTCAGGATGCTCTCGTCCACTCCGCGTATCTCGTCTCTGATGTTATCCAATGCCATCGGAATCCCCTCGCCATCTGGTCAGCCACGGTGAGCGCCGCCATGGCTTCGACCACGGAAACGGCTCTCGGCACGATGCAGGGGTCGTGCCTCCCCTCGACGGTCACGGAGTCGTCCGATTCGGTCCTCAGATTGACGGTGTCCTGTTCGATGCCGATGGAAGGCGTCGGTTTGAAGACCGTCCTGAACACCACGGGCGCGCCGTCGCACATCCCGCCGACGATGCCCCCCATGTGGTTGCTCTCGGTGACTATGCGCCCGTTCCTCATGCGGTAGCCGTCGTTGGATTGGGAGCCGCGCATCGCGGCGAGTTCGAACCCGTCCCCGAACTCCACGCCCTTGCAGGCGGGGATCCCGAACATCGCCCTGGCGAGTTCGGCGTCCAAGGCCTCGAACCATATGCCTCCGAATCCTATCGGGAGGCCGGTGATCACGCACTCCACGGTGCCTCCGACGCTGTCCTTCTCGGCGCCGATGCGCTCGATATGGTCGCGCATGGAGTCGTCGAGGCTCGAGGTGCAGGCTCTCGTAGCGAACACGCGGGAGCCGCGGGCCTCCTCGGCGGAACGGGCGCAGCCGTCGCACACTTCGCCGACGGACCTGGTGAACGCGTCGACGGATATCCCGTCGCGGGCGATCATCTGCTTGGCGATGGCCCCGGCGGCGACGATCGCCGCGGTGAGCCTGCCGGAGAACTGTCCGCTCCCCCCGAGGTCGTGTTCCGGGAACTTCAGCAATGCCGGGAGGTCCGCATGGCCCGGACGGGGCGTGTCGTAGAACTTGGAGTACTTCGAACTGTCCGTGTTGAGGTTGGCTATCTTCAGGAGGATGGGCTGTCCGGTGGCCTTCCCGCCGATCACCCCTTGGACGATCTCCACTTTGTCGGCCTCCCTCCTGGGGGTGCCGATCTTACCCACCGGTTTCCTCAGGGCCATCTCCTCCGCGATGTATCCTTCGTCTATCGGGAAACCTGCGGGTACGCCTTCGAGGATGCCGCCCACGCAGGGTCCGTGGCTCCTCCCGAAGAGGCTGAACCTGACCCTCTCGCCGAACTGGTGCATCAGGATGCCTCCGACCTCAGACCGATGGACGCCATCGATGCCGGGAATCCCGGGTAGGACACGGCGGCGCATTCGGGGTCATCCATCACGACAGGTTTGTCGCAGACGATGGATGCGACGGCGGCGGACATCATGATCCTGTGATCGCCATGGTGCTCCACGCGACCTCCGCTCAATCTTTTCACACCGTGGATGACGCAGCCGTCGTCGGTGCCCCTGGCATCGCCGCCGAGGGCCTCGATCATGCGGACCGTCGTCTCGATCCTGTCGCTCTCCTTGAACCTCAGCTGCGGGGCCCCGTACAGCCTGCTGTCGCCTTCGGCGGTGCTCAGGAGCATCGCCACCACGGGGAACAGGTCCGGGGCGGATCCCAGGTCCACGTCGATCCCGTGCAGCTCCTTCCTCTCCACGGCGATCGTGCGCCCGTCGACAGCGACGGATGCGCCGGCCTGTCTGAGGATGTCGATGATCCTCTTGTCCCCCTGGGGGTCGTCGACGTCCAGTCCCTTCACCGCGCACCTCCCTCCGAGGGCGGCGGCGACCATGGGAAATGCGGCGGAGGAGAAGTCGGCCGGCACGCTGTAGTCGCACGGCCTGTATCCCTGTCCGCCGGGTATGATGAACACGTTGCCGTTCCTCTCCGAAGAGGCTCCGAACATCCCCATCATGCGGGTGGTGACGTCCAGGTACGGTTCCGAGACCATCCTCCCCTCGACGGTGAGGACCGTCCCGTTGTCCAGCATCGGGGCGGTGAGCAGCAGGGACGAGATGAACTGGGAGCTAACGTCCCCCTTGATGGAGACGTCCCCTCCCCTGTTCGGTCCTTGGATCGTGACCGGGGGGAGGCCGTCGTTGGAGGAGCACCTCGCGCCGCAGGATGTCAGCGCATCGAGGAGCGGCCCCATGGGCCTCTTCTTCAGCGAATCGTCGCCGGTTATCGTGACCGGCCTGTCGAACATGGAGCAGATGCCGGAGAACAGCCTCATGGTCGTCCCGGAATTCTTGGCGTCCACTGGCACGGTCGGAGCGGAGAGGTCCCCTCCGTCGATGGTGGCGGTATCGCCGTCCATGGACACGGATGCGCCCATGGACCTGCATGCGTCGATCGTAGCCAGGGTGTCCGCCGACAGCAGACAGCTGTCGACGACCGACCTTCCGTCCGCCATGGAGGCGAGGAAGAGGGCCCTGTGGGTATGGCTCTTGGAGGGCGGGGGAGACACCTCCCCGTCGATCTCCCCTCCGCGGAATGCTATGGTGGTCATTCGGATCGCCTCGTGGATGTCAAAATCGTTTCTTCCGGGTCCAGACCCAGATCGCGCGCGAACGAGGGACCGTCGCCTTCCGGCACCACTATGGCCACGGCCGGCCCCGAACCGGACATCCCGGCTCCGAGGGCCCCCATGTCCACGGCCTTCTCCGCGACGGAGTTGTCCACGCCTTGGACGGAGGATATGATCCTCCCGTTGATCGTCATGGCCTCGAACGGCCTGTCCATCGCTATGCCGATGGCCTCCTGCATCCTCGGAGCGACGGCGCGGAGCGCCTCTATCGGCATCGTGGATTTCCTTATCTTGAATCTCGGGACGGAGATGACCACATCGAATCTTCCGATGTCCCTCCTGTCGAGGATCTCGTCCTCGCGGTTGTCGGTCATCACCAATCCCCCCAATCCGCATCCGCAGGCGTCGTCGAAGGATCCGGTGACGGTGACCTTCGCCTCCCTGGCGCATGCGACCCCGAGCCTGATGAGGTCCACGGGATCCATTTCGTATCCGATCTCCCGGAACACCGCGCGGATTATGGCGTTGCATGCGGAGCTGCTGCTCTTCAGACCCCTCGACACGGGGATGTCGGACTCCGTCTCCAGAACCCAGCCGTCGGGCTCCCCGATCCCGGCCTGTTCGTACGCCCTGCGCACGCAGATCCCCGCCATGGTCGTGTCCTCGGATTCGTCGCTGAGTATGCGGACGGTGCGGCCCGGTCCGCCCTCGGCGAATCTGGCGACGGTGGTGAGTCCCACGCCTATGGTCGCCCCGATCTTGCAGGGCATGGCGTTGATCACGGTGATGGATCCGTAGGATGTGCCGGTGGATGTCAAAGCTGCTCCCTCATGATATCGAAAGAACCCTCGACGCCCGTCCACATGCGGAACGAAGCGTCGCCCTGTCCCGCGAGCATGTCCTCCCCGCGGGCTACCCTGCACCCCATCGAGAGCGCATGGCGCACGAGCGGCGTCTCTTTCCCGTAGACCATGTCGAACACCGTCTGACCCTCGCGGATCGCGACGATGTTGACCGGATACGGCCCGTCGGAATACATGCCGACCGGGGTGCAGTTGACGATCAGGTCGTACATCATGGTGGAAACGGATTTCGGATCCCGGAAGGATGCTCCGAAGTCCGATGCCAAGGCTTCGCCGGTCTCCCTGTTCCTCCCGGTGACGGTGACATCGCATCCGCATCCGTCGGCGAAGTGGGCGAACGCCCTCGCGGCTCCTCCGGAGCCCATTATCAGCACGCGGCGGTCCTCCGCTTCGAACCCGGCCCTCTCCAGGGCGGTGCGGATCCCGACGACGTCGGTGTTGCTTCCGACCAGTCTGCCGTTCTCGTTGGTCACCGTGTTCACGGCCCCGACCGCCGAGGCATCCTTGTCGATGGCATCCAGATGGTCCATGATCTCCTGCTTGTATGGTATCGTGACGTTCATACCGCGGATCCCGTACCCGCGGATGACCTCCTCCACCTGGTCCAGGTCTTCGGTGTCGAATGGGAGGTAGATCCCGTCGATCCCGGCACGCTTCAGGGCGGCCTCGTGCATCGCGGGGGACCTGCTCTTGGACAGAGGGTGTCCCAGGAGTCCGAGTACGACGCAGTCGTCCCCCAGTTCCTCCATGCGCTCGGCGCTCAGCTGCCCAGGAGCGGTCGGTTCCCCGACGTATCCGAACGTGAATTCGTTCCCCAGGAGGGATGCGCGGATGCGCGTGACGGTGCCCAGCGCACCCATCCCCAGGATGACGTGCCTCCTCCCCACGGACCTGGCGGCATCCAGGATGCTGGTGAGGTCCCTCAGGCTGTTGACCGCGTACGCCCCTTTGGCGATGTCGCAGTCCATGCCCCTCAGCGCGGAGACGATTCTCTCGGCCGTGGGGGTGCCCTCGTAGTCGTGATGGGACGCCACCACCTCGAGCCCGGTCTCCGGTCTCGGCTCCTCGCCGATGTCGATCATGCCCGAGAACCCCTCCGGCAGGATGCCGAGGTCCACCGGGCCGCGGAACGTGACCAGGAGGTCGCGGTCATCGGCCTTCGGGACGGATCCCAGGAGGTCCAGGCGCACCTCGACCATCCCGGTGTCGCATTCCTTCAGGTCGGCGGCCGAGCCGAGCGAAGCGCATACCCTCATCGGAGCTCCGTGATGGTCTCGTCGATCTTCATGCCGAAGTGGCGTCCGCCGGTCTCCAGCTTCGCGAGGACCTTGTCGCCCTTCTTCAGCGAGGATACGGAGATCGCGCCGTCCCTCGTGACGAGCTTGACGGTCTCGGCGTTCTGCAGTATGGTGGAATGCGTCTTCTCTCCGTCGGTGGCGGTGACCAGGACCATGGGCCTCTGTTCGACCTTGCACCTTCCGACGGCGGACATCCTGGTGCTCCCGTCCCTGTCGACGAGGACGATGCTGTCCCCGGACCTGTACTCGGACAGGTATCTGGTGCGGCCCTCCGGTCCCATGGCGTAGGCGTGGACCGCTCCGGCGTTAACCCTGAACGGCCTGGCCGCGACGTACCCGTTGTCCTCGCTCTCGCTCTGGACGAGGAAGAGGCAGGCGGCCTGGGATCCGATGAGCATCCCCTCGCCGGGGACCATGTTGGTGACGGTGTCGACGCACACGCGGTCGCCGATCTCGATGTTCCTGACATCGAGCACCTCCACCTCGGACAGCTCCACGGCGCCGGTGTCCTTCAATATGTCGGAGAACCCGCGCAGCGCGTTGGGGTCCTCGGTGCAGACGACCACGCCGTCGACCCCCTTCTCCAGGGTCTGCATGTACAGCCTCGCCTGCTCCGTATCGTCGGCGCAGGCCAGTACCTTGGTCCCGGTGTCGCGGAACTTCGCGATCATGTTCTCCAGGGGGATGACCGCCCAGTCTCTGGAATCCAGGATTACGCCCTCCCTCTTCCCTGCGAGGGACAGTGCGCGGTCCTGGTCCTCGGGAGTCCTGAGCTCCACGAGCTCGTATCCGTCGCTCAGGACGCCGTTGTCGTTGACTATGATGGTGACCTTCCCGAACTCCGAGAAATCCTCGTCGCCGGGACGGACTATCGCGGTCCCGATCCCGGATTCGAGCGCCGAGAGGACCAGCTCCTTGCGGTCCTCCTTATCATCGGGCACGTCGGCCCTGACCCAGATCTCTTTGGAAGCCATCGGGATCAGCTCAGGTTCTTCTTCATGGACTCCTCGACGGTGTATCCGTTGAGGACGATGTCCGAGATCGCGCGGGTCATGCCTTCGACGTTCCTGTGCTGGAACACGTTCCTGCCGATGGACACCCCGTGCCCTCCGGCCTGGATCGAATCGTACACCATCCTGAGGATGGCCTCGTCGGAATCCATCTTGGGTCCCCCGGCGATGACGACGGGCGCCAGAGCTCCCCTGACGACGTCCTTGAAGGTGTCCGGGTCCCCGGTGTAGCTGCACTTCACGACATCCGCCCCCAGTTCGGTGGCGACGCGGGCAGCGTGGGCGATGGCCTGCGGGTCGTAGGAGTTCTCGATCTTGGGTCCGCGGGCGTAGGCCATCACGAGGAGGGGCATCCCCCATTCCTCGCAGTCCCTGGAGATGCGCCCCACGTCGGCGAGCATGTCGGGTTCGGTCTCGGCACCCACGTTGATGTGGACGGACACGGCGTCGGCTCCCGTCTTGATGGCCTCCTCGACGGTGGCGACGAGCACCTTGCTGTTGCTCGTCACACCGAGATCGGTGGAGGCGGAGAGGTGGAGGATCAGACCGATGTCGTTACCGCTGCTCCTGTGGCTGTAGCGGATGAGACCCTTGTGCATGAGCACCGCCGTCGCGCCTCCGTTGGCCACGTCGTCGACTGTCTTCTTCATGTCGTACAGCCCCTCGGTGGGTCCGATGGAGATGCCGTGGTCCATCGGTACGATGACACAGTTCCCCGTGTTCCTGTCCATTATCCTCTCAAGCCTGACGCTCTTTCCGAACATAGTATCACCATGCTACGTGCTAGCACGCCACAACATGACATCCTATATCATGGTTGCGCGCGCTCACGTTTATGCCCGCGCGTATGCGCGCGTTATCTTTAATTCATCGGAGGAACGCACGTTTTTCAGGAAATGTCGCTCGGAATGCGCGGTCTGGGACGGTTCCGGCCGTCCCCGCAAGGTATTTAATAAGGCCTGGATTACACGGGTCCAACGGGCTGATAGATCAGTTGGTTAGATCGCCTGCTTTGCAAGCAGGAGGTCGCGAGTTCGAATCTCGCTCAGTCCACTCAGTTCTCCAAAAATCGCTCCGAAGAGGCGTAGCCATAGACCCGGAATCGGAATGGAAGAGGGTTTGTCGCGGGCCGGAACGGATCCGACCCGCTTCGGATATCAGTCGAACTTCCCGACGACGGCCTTGATCCTGCGGACGCCGGCGGCGGAGCTCTCCTCCTTCTTGATCTTGAAGCCCTGGAGTTCGGCGGTGTTCTTGACGTGGGGTCCTCCGCAGATCTCGCAGGAGACGTCCCCGATCGTGTAGACCTTGACCATCTCGCCGTACTTGTCGGTGAAGACCCCGATGGCGTTGCGCTCCTTGGCCTGCTCGTAGGTCATCTCCTCGCACACGACGGGGATCTCCGCCTTGATCGCATCGTTGACGAACTTCTCGATCTCGGCCAGCTCCTCGGGGGTGACCTTCCTGTCGAGGTTGAAGTCGAATCTGAGCCTCTCGGCGGTGATGTTGGATCCCTTCTGCTGGATGTCCGGGGACACGATCTTCCTCAGGGCGGCGTTGAGCAGGTGGGTCGCGGTGTGGAGCTTGGTGGTCTCCACCGCGTGGTCCGCCAGGCCTCCCTTGAACTGCTGGTCGGCACCCATCCTGGAGTTCTCCTGGTGGGTCTTGAAGCGGTTCTCGAAGTCTGCGACGTCGACCTTCTTGCCCTGTTCGGCGGCGAGCTCCTGGGTCAGTTCGATGGGGAACCCGAAGGTGTCGTAGAGGCGGAAAACGGCGGCCCCGTCGAGGGTCTCGGAATCGCCGGATTCCGCGATCATCTCGTTGAACCTCCTCAGCCCCTTGGTCAGGGTCTTGTGGAACTTCTCCTCCTCGGCGGTCAGGTCGTTCAGGATGGTCTCCCTGTTCCTGGACAGTTCGGGGTACGCTTTGGAGTACTCGGAGATGACGACCTCGGAGATCTTCGACATGCAGACGTCGTCGACGCCCAGTTTGGAGAGGTACCTGCTGGCCCTCCTGATGAGCCTCCTGAGGATGTATCCCTGTCCGACCTTCGCCGGGACGACGCCGTCGCCGAGGATGAACGTGGCGGCCCTGAGGTGGTCGGCCACGACCCTGAAGGCCTTGGTGTCGTCGGGGTTCTCGCCGTACTTCCTCCCGGAGAGCTCCTCGACCTTCCCGATGATCCCGGTGAACAGAGGGGTGTCGTAGACGGTCTCGACCCCGTTCAGGATGCGCAGGATCCTCTCGAGCCCCATCCCGGTGTCCACGTTCTTCTGGACCAGGGGGATGAAGGAGCCGTCGGCCTGCTTGTTGTACTGCATGAACACGTTGTTCCAGATCTCGGTGTACTTCCCGCAGTGGCAGGAGGGTCCGCAGGTCGGGCAGCACTTGGGGCGGCCGTCGTCGAAGAAGATCTCGGTGTCGGGTCCGCAGGGGCCGGTCTGTCCCGCGGGGCCCCACCAGTTGTCCTCCCTCCCGTAGAAGAAGATCTGGTCGTCCCTGAGCCCGTGGCTCTTCCAGAGGGACGCGGTCTCGTCGTCGCGGGGGATGTCGCCCTCGCCCTCGAAGCATGTGACCGCGAGGTGGTCCGGGTCCATCTTCAGGACCTTGGTCAGGAGCTCGTAGCTCCATGCGATGGACTCCTTCTTGAAGTAGTCGCCCAGGGACCAGTTGCCGAGCATCTCGAAGAACGTGAGGTGGCTCGCGTCGCCGACCTCGTCGATGTCGCCGGTCCTGACGCATTTCTGGAAGTCCGTCAGCCTCCTGCCGGCGGGATGCTTCTCGCCGAGAAGGTACGGTACGAGGGGATGCATCCCCGCGGTGGTGAAGAGCACGGTCGGGTCGTTCTCCGGCACGAGCGGTGCGGAATGGATCTGCGCGTGTCCGCGCTCCTTGAAGAAGTCGATGTAGGTCTCTCTCATCTCTTGAGCGTCCATGATAGCACTCCGATTGTATGGCGCCCGCTATAGCTCATCCATAGATAACTATTGGTCCGGACGGAGGCCGGAAGTCCACGGAACCGCGAATACCCAGGACGGGCACTCACTCGAGCCCTTCCGAGGCGCGGCGGACGGCATCGGCCACCGGACCGCTCCCGATGGATACGGAGATCCCGGAACCGGTCAGGATGCGCATGGGCATGTCGCCGATCTCGCTGACCACGACCGTCCCGCACCCTTTCAGGGAGGATGCGATGGCCGCGATGTGCTCCTTGTGGCCTCCTCCCGATACGGGTTTGGAGCGGTCGACGGGGACCCTGCGGAGCTGCCTGCAGCCCTCCTCCCTATTATAGGAATATATCAAGAATGACGAGGCGTTCCCGAATCCTCCGACGGATCCGTTCCCGTCGTCGGCGACCGCTATCAGACGGCCCTCTTCGACGGTCACCGGTTTGATGGGACCGCATCCCGATCCGCATCCTCCGAGATGGACGAACTCCTGCGACCTGTCCTCCCCGAGGAGGCCGATGGCGTCGGCCCTGCATTGGCGGCAGTGCCTCATCATCTTGGCGTCGAGTTCGCATCTGTCCATCATCTCCTTCCTCTCGGCCGGGGTGGGTGCGCGTAGGTTAGCGAACTTCGTGCCCTCGACCGGAATCAGAGGGAGTATGTTGACGATGTACGCTCCGAGCGCCTTCACCTTCTTCACGAGTGTCGGAATGTGCTCGTCGTTGATCCCGGGGATCATGACGATGTTCACCTTGACGGCCATCCCGAGCTCGGCGCATCTCCTGATGCCCTCGGTCTGACGGTAGAGCAGGGTCAGCGCGCCCTCCTCGCCGGCGAGCCTCTCGCCTTTGAAAACCACGGAATCGTAGATCCTGGCGCCGATGGAAGGGTCGGCGGCGTTCATGGTGACGGTGACGAACCTCACCCCGAGCGCATGGAGCCTGTCGGCGGCGTCCGGAAGGGCCAGGCCGTTGGTGGAGATGCAGAGGGTGAGTTCGGGGAACTCGCGGGATACGAGCTCCAGCGTACGGAAAGTCTCCTCGTTGGCTAGCGGGTCCCCCGGCCCGGCGATGCCTATGACGCTCAGGTTGGGGACGGCCTCCTTCACGACCCTGATCTTCTCTATGGCCTGCTCGGGCGTGAGGACCTCGCTGGTGACTCCTGGACGGGATTCGTTGCAGCAGTCGAACTTCCTGTTGCAGTAGTTGCACTGGATGTTGCACCTAGGTGCCACCGGCAGGTGCATCCTCGCGAATTGGCGGTGCGCTTTCTCGTTGTAGCACGGGTGCTTCTCCAACGCTTCCTCTATCCGCGGATCCAGAGACATGCATGCGACGATTCCTGGGTCCCGATATATATTCATACTATTGGGAGGACGATGTGATAACGCCGTTAAGTGTACGGGTCCGCCTTATAGTATATTGATGATTGGTGAGCATGGATTTCGTGGCGTCTATCATGCAGGACCTGAACCGCAACCTGGCGGCCGAGAAGAGGCCGTTGGAGGACATGGTGGGCGGGAACCGCACGTATAGGATGCGCGATGGTTCGGAGATAGAGGTCCCGGAGGAGCAGGTCATGCGGATATGGGATGTCTGCGACGATTCCGAAAGGATCCGGTTGAGGCTCCCCATCTATGTGGGAACTGATACGAGCGGCGAGATGTCGTCATGGAAGGTCGAAGGCACCGTAGAGGCCGCTGTCATCGCGAAGATCCTGGGGAAGAAGATACACAAGGAAGGGTATCTGAGGCTCTACAATCCCGACCTGAAGATGCTGAAGCAGCTGATTCCAGACTGCTATCTGATGGTCTTCACGTTGTGAACACATATCGTTAAATAGAAGGGTGTGATGGAGGAGCCTGCGCGATGTGAAGTCGCGTGGCTGGCTACCAGTAGCCCGCCGAGAGATTCGCATTGAATCCTGCGGTCGCGGAAGTCTTATATACTTCCCTCGACTACGCGGGTTTCACGCCCAGCTGGAAACGGCTGAGAATCACAATCATGCACCCGGACAGAGATCCTGTTTCGGGGAAGAGGTGCAGGGC